>JBCDJX010000031.1:0-31405 GCA_038747355.1 Pseudomonadota bacterium
CTCGAATCGCAGGCTCGAGTTCAGCGGACGGTAGACGATGTCCATGCCGGCCAGGAAGCGCACCGGGGGGAAGAACGGCAGGTTGCCGGCCGGCACAGCGGCGGCGTTGCCGCCCAGCGGCGTGAACTCGTCACGCACGCCCTCGATACCACCGAACGTCGTGCTCTCCGTGGTCTCACCGCGAGCCAGGTCTACCTGGGCGTCGAAACTCACCCGGAATTCGTCCGAGTCGAGAGCGAGGACGTCCGCTTCCAGTTCAAAGCCGTACAGCTCGGCATCCGCCTGCTGGTAGGCAAATACGGGGAAGCCTTCGTCCGAGGGGAACGGGTCGCCTTCTTCAAACAGATCCCCGGTCGGGCTCTGGAAGATGAAGTCGCTGTAGTCGATGAAGTAGACGTTTGCACCAAAGCCAAACGCGCCAACCGCCGTCTTGAACGACAACTCGGTCGAGAGCGCGACTTCCGTGTCGAGGTTGATATCACCGATTTCCACCGCGTTGGTTGCTGCGTGGAAGCCGTTCGAGAACAGCTCCTCCGCCGTCGGCGCACGTTCAGAACGGGCCAGGTTGATACCGACGCTGGTCGTTTCATTGATTTCGTAGATACCGGTGAACGCCGCCGAGAAGGTCGTTTCTGTCTCGCTGTAGCTGGTGCCGGCGAAGCTCAGGTTGTCGGTTTCGTTCTTCTGGCTGTCGATGCGGGCGCTAGCCTCGTAGATAAACGAATCGACCGTGTAGCGTCCAAGACCAAAGACGCCCCAGCGCGACTGCTCGTTCAGGGGAACGAAAGCTTCCTCGCCGTTCGCCTCGAATTCCCGGTCGGCCAGGGTCAGGCCAACCGTACCGGTCATGACACCGTTTCCGACGTTGAAGTCATTCAGGAAGGCTTCAGCGCGCAGCTCCCACTCGTCGTTGGTGTAGAGCGTTTCGGGCTCGTCACCGGCGAACTCGGTGTGCTCGTAATCCGCGAGGCCAAAGCGGAATTTAGCCAGTCGTACCAGTCCGCTGTCGTAGTTGTATTCACCGTCGAGATCGAAGCGGACCTGTTCGAAGTCGATCGTAATCGGGCCTTCCTCTTCTTCCTCTTCCTCGAAGGCCGTTACCAGCTCGTCGCCTTCTTCCTCTTCTTCCTTTTTCTTGCCGCCAGGCAGGCCGTAATTGCCTTCGTGGAAGCCCACGGAGAAGCCGATGTAGCCCTGCTCGCCCAGCCAGGACAAGCCTGCGGTGCCGGTGGTGGCTTCCGACTGACTGTTTTCGACGATACCCTCGACGCCTTCTTCTTCTGCCTCTTCGCTGGCGAAACCGTCGATTTCGTAGGCTTTGGCGTCGCGGTCGCTGCCACCGAGGTGGAACACCACGTTGTCTCCGAGGCTGATGTTGGTGAAACCGCTAATGGTGTCGCCGTCATCCAGCGTCGAATGGGATGCGTTGATATCGAGTTCGAAACCGTCCTCAGGGCGGTTACGCGGGATGCGATTGTCGTACACGTTCACGACGCCGCCGACGGCGTTCTGACCGTAGCGCAGCGTCGCCGCACCGCGCAGGATCTCGATCTGCTCGGCCGTGGCGACGTCAGTGGCGACCAGGTGGTCACCGCTGGATGTAGAGACATCAAACGACGAAATGTCGTTCGACAACATACGAATGCGATCGCCGCCGAGACCACGGATGATCGGACGCGAAGCCCCGGGACCAAAGAACGTCGAGCTGACGCCGGGTTGGCGAGAGAGCGTCTGGCCGATCGTGCCATCGAGGTCTCGCAGGATTTCGTCACGGCCAACGACGGTGGTGCCGAGCACGATTTCGCGGATGCTCGATTGCAGGGGCGACGAGCGAACAATGATCTCGTCGAACGCTTTGCTGAGTTCGGAGTCTGTCTCCGTGCCGTGGGCGTGTCCTGCGGCCAGACTGGTCCCGACCAGCAGCAGGCTGGCAGTCGAGAGTTTGCGGGTCATGTCCATTATGTTGAATCCTTGTTTATTCTGGTGTGTTTCGGCAGTGCGCAGGAGGACGCCCGCCGTATGCTGGAAACGTGATGTTATAATATTACAGCCCTGCAGTGAACACACATTCTGGTTCTAACGGGGTGTTTTTTGGCTGTAAGCCGCCACCGCCGGTCGTTACCACCGCTCACGCGGGCGAGTTAGCGCCCGTGCCAGCGCCAGCTGGGCTCGACACCGGTCGAAGTTGAACTTGGCGGTGCAGAAGCGCAGTCTGCTCGGCATCGACGCCTTTCCCAGAAAAACAACAACATGCGCATTGAAACCATCGAGACGATCGAGCGGCTCTTCGAGATAGAGCTGGCCTGGGACGAGCTGTATCAAGCGGATCCGCACGCACACCTTTACCTGTCCTCGGATTTCCTGTGCGCCGTGGCTATCCGGGTTGCGGGCAAGTTCCGGGTACTCGTGGCCTGGTCCGACGAGGAACGCTGCATTGGCCTGTTGCCGCTCATTGTGACAACGAAATGGAATAAGCAGGACGCCTGTGTCGTCAACGTGCTCGACATGCTGGGTCATGTGTTCGATGCGGACTACACGGGCATCCTGTGCGACCCGGCCGGGGAGGAGGCGGTGTGCCGGGCGTTCGCCGATGAAGTTTCACACATGGCGCACGCGCGGATTGTCCTCAATTACTTCAGCGGCCCCGACAGCCGCCTGCGCGCCTTCACGCAGGCATTTGACGCTGAGCGATTCGCCAGCAAAGCCAATGAACAGCGGATCAACGACGGCGAGACCAACAACCTTGTCTGCCCCGCTGTCGATCTTCCGGACAGTTTCCCGGAATACCTGGCAGGCCTCAGCGCGAACTCCCGGCAAAAACTGAGACGTCTGCTACGTCAACTCGACGGCGACCCAAGCCTGAAGATCAAGAAGTCGCGGCCGGAGACCTATACGCAGGACGTCACTGTTCTTTCCAAGCTCTGGTACCTCCGACACGCTGAGCAAAAAGGTCCGAAGCGCGCGGCGCGCCTTGCCGAGGTGTTCAGGGAGGTCGTGATGCTCGGGCTCGCCAACGGCATGGTGTATCTCGCGATTCTCTGGCGCGACGGCACGCCCATCGCCGCGCAGGCGAACTACCTCGACAAAGCCAGAGGCGAGGTTCTCTTCCACGTCGCCGGGCGCGACGACACGGTGCGCGACTTGTCCGTTGGCCTGATGCTGCAGGCGCACTGCATTCGCTGGGCGATCGCCAACGGATTTCGGCGTTACGACTTCACCATTGGCGATGAGTCCTACAAGTACAGCCTTGGCGGTGTCGACCGGACGATCGACTCCGCCGAGGTGTTTACTCTCAGCGGCAAGAACGTCGGCGACAGACTGGACGTCAACTCGCGTGAGGACGTGCTGCAACTCATTCGTCGGTTCGCGGCGGATGGACGTGATGCAGACGCCCGGACCGCACTCAAGCAGGCGCTGACCACCTGGCCTGATATCGAAAAGGACGCTGGTCTGGCCAGCGCTTAGACGAGGCAGCGTCGAAGCGTATCCTTGGGACTATGGCGGTTACGAACGAACCCGAACGCATCGACTGCGTCCACTACGACTATCTCGAGGTGGCCTGCCTGTATCGCTACGACGTGCGTGTCGAAACCCGCGACGGCTTCACGGTTGAGGGCGCAGCGCTGGACTTGCGCATGGACGGCAATCGCAATGAATTCCTTGTGCTGCGCGCGCAGGACCGCGAATACCTGGTCCGTATGTCGGCTGTCTCACGCCTCGAGCCGCTCGAAGACGTTGCGCAGTTTGGTCCTATCGTGTTTTCAGACGGCGGCTGAAACGATCAGGGCGTCAACTCGAGCCCGACAAGCAGCGGGTCGTGATCGGATGAGCGAAACGGCTGGCTGCCGTCAAACCAGGCCGCGTCGCGATTGCCCTCTTCGTTGTAGTCGGTGAGACGCCATTCGTCGGCGTTGATATGCCAGTCGACCGCACCGGTCACCTGCGATGCGAGGCTTGCGTTCGCAAACGCATGATCCAGCGAGCCCGCGTTGCCGCGGAAGACGAACGAGTAAGACTGGCCGCCGTTAGCGGCTTCCACGAGGTTGGTGTAGCCGGCGGCGGTGATGGTGGTCGCCGGGTCTTCCCGGGAGTACGCATTCAGGTCGCCGATGATCAAGGCGTCGCTGTCGCCGCTGCCTGTCGGGTCGCCCGCCAGCCAGTCAACCATGGCGGCTGCCGCGTTGGTACGTGTCCGGTTGCAGTTGCCCTGGCCGTCGTTGAGGTTTGGATCGCCCAGGTCGTCACAGTCCGAGCCTTTTGATTTCAGGTGATTGACCGCCACGGTGACCTTGGCGTTATTCGACGCCTGTGCAAAGGTCTGGGCAAGAACCGGTCGGTTGCGATTGTCGATGAAGCGGGCGTCCACGCTGCTGTCCAGCACCGCGAAGTTGCCCTCCGTTCGAACGCTTGCCGGCTTGTACAGGAAGCCGACTTTGATCGAGTCGCCGCCGATCGTGCCGGTGTCGACAAAAGCGTAGTCGGCGCCGGCAGCCGCGAGTGCCGTAACCAGCGCGTCGAGAGAGGCGCTCGCGTTGTTTTCGATTTCGCTCAAGCCGACGATATCCGCATCGATGGCGAGCAGCGCCGCTACGGTTTTCTCGAGTTGCCGGTCCAGTTCGTTGTTGGAATCCGCGCCGCGGCAACTGCCGGACGACGGGCCACAGGTCGCTGTTCCGCTGTCTACCGTGGTGAAAAGGTTTAGAACATTAAAGCTCGCAACCCGCAGCGAGCCGCCCGGGTTCGGCGCGGCGGGCCGGGGATTGCTACGCACAAACATCGGCTCTTCCGTGGGCATGAGCCGCCAGGTTTCGGTGCCGGCACCACCGGCACCCCGCGAGTAGCGCAACACGCCGGTCAGGTTGGTGACCGTATCGCCGGTTCGAATCGGGTTGGCGTCGTCGAAATAGCGCACTGGCCGAAGGTCTTCGTCGTCCCGGCCGTCGTCGAGGAGGATGCCGCGACGCGCAAAATCCGCCGTGTAATCCGCAAAGCCTGAAACCGACGGCGCGTTCTGGTTGGTGAAGGTGATACCGCGTCCGTCCAGTGTCAACAGCACCTCGCCGTAGCGACCAAGGTTGAACGTGTCGCTCACGGTCAGCGTCGGCGAAAAGCGAACCAGCATGCCCTCGAAGCGTTCAAGGTCCGGAACGGCTGTGCCGTCGCTGTTCAGTACGGTGCCCGTGATGCCGCTGAGCGTTGCAGGCGCTATGGAGCCACGGCCGATGACCGACACCGAATTCGCCTCGACCTGCGTTTCACCGAAGAACTCCTTGACCTGCCCGGAGACCCGCACACTGTCGCCAACCGCCACGTCCGTCGTCGGTGCGTCACCGTCAAAAACAAACACGCCGTCGGAGGAGTCGAGTGATGCGTCGGGAAGACCCACGATGTAAAAGCCGCGCAAATCGCTGGAGGCGTCCGCATCGCCTTCCTGGAAGTCGCCGACAACCACACCTTCGACGGTAACAACCTGGCCTTCGAGCGGGCTTTCGCTGCCGGTGCCCTGCAGTTCGCCGATCAGCGTGGAGGTCGCGGGTGGCGTCGGTCCGGGCGTTGGCTGGGCAGTGCCGCCACCGCTTCCACCGCCACCGCAAGCGGTGAGCATCACGGCGACTGGCAGCAGGGCAAGGCAGGTCGGTTTGGCGATGTTCATGCGATCAGGTATTCATGCGCTTGGTGGTGTCGACCAGGCTGGCGGCGAGCTGGATGACCGTATCGCGGTCCCGTTCATTGGCGAGATCGCCGCCGTCGTCGAAGGCGTTGTGCGCCGAGCGCAGCGCGAACTGCTTGGGTACGACCAGTACGCCGAGATTCGACAGGATAGCGCGCACGTGCACCAGTCCGCGCAGCCCACCGAGACCGCCGGGTGATGCGCCCATGATGGCTGCGGTCTTGCCCGTGTAGGCCGCCATTAATGGCTCGTCACCGTGCCGACGCGATAACCAGTCCAGTGTGTTTTTCAGCAGCGGCGTGATGGAACCGTTGTACTCGGGAGCGGCAATCAGCAGTCCGTCGTGGTCGACGAACAATTGCTTCAGTTTTGCCACTGAGTCCGGCTGACCGTGTTCCGCTTCCTCGTCCTGGTTATACAGGGGCATCGGGAAGTCCCGCAGGCTGATGAGGGTCACGTCGGCGCCGGCGGCTTCAGCATGTCGTGCCGCTGCTGCGGCGAGCTGCTGGTTGAACGACTCCCTGCGGGCGCTGCCCGAGAACGCGAGAATCCTGCTCATCGTATCGACCTCATCAATGAAAACGGGGGCGGCCCGATCGGACCGCCCCGGATGATGCCACGGGCAAACGCGTTAAGCATGTTTCAGGTTGAAACAGCCGCTTCCGCGTTTGCTGTCGGCAGCGGGATGCGGATCGCGTAGCGGCCGCTGCCCAGCAGAGCCTGCACCGTCGTCGCGACAACCAGGAACGCCGGGTATTCCCAGCCACCGTTTTCGTTGCTGAATACCCAGCCCGCGCCGAAGTGCACGTAGGTTGCACCGAGCACAACCGGGATGAGCGCGATCGACACCGCGCGGGTGCCGACACCAGCGATCAACAGCACGCCACCGGCGATTTCTGCGAACGTTACCGCGTAAGCGAGAAAGCCGGGGAAGCCGATCGATTCGAAAAAGCCAACCGTGCCGGGCAGGGTAAACACCATGACCTTCAGCAAGCCGTGGGCGAGAAACATGATGCCTAGGGCAACGCGAAGCAGCAGGGCTGCAATGTCGACATTGTTGTTCATAACGCTAATCTCCTTGGGTGGATGTTTAAGCCGCTTTCGGGGCGGTGTGGACCAGTTCGGCGATGTCCGCGCGCGCCTGGTCGAGTACGTCTTCCGGGTCGCGGCCGCCCTGGCGCGCACCGATGGCGGCCATGTCGTCGATGCCGACAAAACCCATGGCCTGGCGCAGCCAGGGTGTTGCGAAATCTGCGGGGCTATCCATTGCGACGCCGGCTGACACGACCAGCAGATAGGCCTTCTTGCCGTTGAGCAAACCGACCGGACCATTTTCCGTGTACTTGAAGGTGACGCGGGCGCGAGCGACCTGGTCGAACCAGGCTTTCAACACGGCCGGCACACCAAAGTTGTAAATCGGGGTCGCTATGACTACGACGTCGGCGGCCATGAGTTCGGCAACCAGTTCATCCGATTCCGTGAGGGCCGCGTCCTGATCGATGCTGCGCTCTGCGGGGTCGGTGAAGGTGGCGCCGATCCAGGTTTCGTCGACGAAGCTGATGCCGTCAGCGAGGTCGCGATACACCACGTCGATATCGCCGTGGCGGGTTTCGAGTGCATCGATGAGGTCAGCGGACAGCGTGCGGGACAAAGAACCGTTACGGCGGCCGCTGGCGTTGATGGCGAGAACTCGTGTCATGGGATTGCTCCAGTACCGTTGAGTGTTGCGGTGCAGTATCGTTGTGCCCGCTATGGCAATAAACCGTAAAAAAGACAAATTACTTTTGCTAAATTAGCAACAATAGGGTTTTGGAGCAGGTCGATGGACCGGTTTGAGGACATGTCCGCCTTCGTGGCTGTTGTTGAGGCCGGCAGCTTTACGGCCGCCGCAGATCGCCTGGACGTCGCCCGCTCGGTGGTGAGTCGGCGTGTTGCCGCGCTGGAAGAGCGCCTGGGGGTGCAGCTGCTGCGGCGCACCACTCGCCGCATCAACCTGACAGACACCGGCCGGGGCTTCTACGAACGCAGCGCGGCGCTGCTGGCTGACCTCGAGGAGGCCGAATCCGCGGTGGCACAACAACACGGCGAGCTGCGCGGCCAGCTCAAGCTGGCCTTGCCCTTGTCTTTCGGTATACGACACATGCTGGACCCGCTCGCCGACTTCTCGAAGCAGCACCCTCGCGTCAGCTTCGAGCTCGATTTCAACGATCGCCGTGTGGATCTTCTGCAGGAGGGCGTCGATCTCGCGTTGCGCATCGGCCGTCTGTCGGATTCCAACCTGATCGCTCGAAAGCTGTTCGATGCGAGAACGGTGATCTGCGCGTCGCCCGGATTTGTTAAGGAATACGGCTTGCCAGAGCATCCCGACGAGCTGACGCAATTGCCCTGCCTGGTGTACAGCAACCTGGCGGAGCCGGACCGATGGCAGTGCCGGGACGCGAACGACGGGCCCATCGACGTGCGTGTCAGAGTCGCGATGCGAGCCAGCAGTGGCGATTTTCTCTGTGGTGCAGCGGCGCAGGGTCTGGGCATCGTGATGCAACCGACGTTCATCGCCTCGGACCTGATACGTTCGGGCGCGCTGGTGCCGCTTCTGACCGGTTTTCACTGGCCGGTCTCGCCGGCGTACGCGGTGTATCCACCGACTCGTCACCTGAGCTATCGCGTTCGCGAGTTGATCGATTTCCTGGCGAGCCGTTTCGAAGGTCAACCGCCGTGGGATCGAGCCTGCGCTGTCTGCTAGTCTTGGCTATCCATGGAATGTTTGTGACTTGCGCCTGTCGTAGTCACGAGTTGCGGCGGGCCGGAGAGTCCAGAATGAAGACCTTGTTTGTATCGATCCTTTTACTGCTGCTGCCGGCACTGGCGCAGCCGGCGCAGCTCGTCCGCGAGTTTCGCGGCGAGAAGAACACGACGACCGCATCGTTTGAGGTGTCGGGCCCATGGACACTGGACTGGCGACTCGACGGCGAGTTTGACAGTCTGATCGCGCTGGACATCACGCTGATCGATGCCCGCACCGGTCGCCACGTCGGTAAAGTGCTGCACACGAAGCGAAAGGGCAATGGCCTGAAGCTGTTTCGGGAGCCCGGTCGATACCAATTGCGGATTTCGACCACGTTGGGCCGCTGGCGGGTCAAAATTGAACAGCTGGAAGAAAGTGAAGTGTCTCGCTACACCGAGAAGAAACCGCCGTCTCTGCTGGACGATATGTAGCCACCGTGCCATCTGCGGTGTGATCGCCTGATAAACTCCCTCCAGGGATGGAGTAGGGGAGCTGAACGATGTGGAGTTCAGTGCTGGCGATGACGGTCTTTGACCTGTTCATCATCGCAGTCGTCGCCGCCGTTTTTCTGGCATTCACCGTTCGCCGCCAGTTCGCAATGTCTGGCGGGATGCTGCTTATTCTGGTCGGGCTGGTTTCACTGGCCAGTTTTTATCTGTTCGATCTCGCGACCATGCACGTGTTTCCGCTGTTCATGAGCAACCAGGAAGCGATGCAGTGGATGATGCGACTGCACCTCGAAGGCAGCTGGTGGGTGGCACTGCTGGCGGTAACGACCATCGCTGTCGGCAGTGTCTTGATGGTGCGAAAACAGGCCGCGATTTCCGCCGAACTGAAGCGTGAGGCTGACGAACGTTTGCGCGCGGTGGAGAAACGCGAGGAGATGGCACACCAGCTGCGCCAGGCCGGCAAGATGGAGGCGCTCGGTGTTCTCGCCGGCGGCGTGGCACACGACTTCAACAATATATTGTCCATTGTGCTCGGCAACGCCGAGCTGCTGCGTCTGTCTGCCGACGTTAATGACAAAGACAAGCAACAGGTGGACAGCATTATTCACTCCAGCCGCCGGGCCACCGAACTGGTGCGCCAGATCCTGTCCTTCAGTCGCACTGACGCGGCCGAATTCGAGACCATCGATCTGGCAAGCCACGTTGTCGAGGCTGCGCAACTGGGTCGAGCGATGTTGCCCGCGAACATCGAGTTTACCGTCGACGCCCAGCCGGGCCCGATGTACATCCGTGGCAACGCGACCCAGCTCCACCAGATTATCCTCAATCTGTGCAGCAACTCGTTTTCTGCCATGAAAGAGCTTGGCGGCCAGGTGCAGATTCGATTGGGTACGGCGGCCGACGACGAGCGCTCCTTCCTGCTGTCCATCGCTGACAACGGCGTGGGCATGGAAGATGAGGTTAAAGGGCGTATCTTCGAGCCTTTCTACACCACCAAGTCCGTGGGCAAGGGGACTGGCCTCGGCCTGTCGATGGTGTACGCCATCTGTGAGAACCACGATGCACTGATTCACGTGGAGTCGGAGAAGGGCGTTGGCACGACGTTCACGATTCGTTTTCCCGAGAGTTCCGCATCCCCGGCTGCCGAAGAGGTTGTCACCGGACCGCTGGTCGATTTCGGCGGGCGCGTCCTGATTGTTGACGACGAGCCGTACCTGGGTGATCTCTACGCCAGGTACCTCGCCAGTGAGGGCGTCGAGGTCGAGGTGGTAAACAGCGCGCGGTCGGCCCTGGAGCGGCTAAGGAACGGTGGCGAATTTGACGTTGTGCTGACTGATCACTCCATGCCCGAAATGACCGGGGCGGAATTCGCGGCGGTGCTTGAGCGCGAGTTTCCGGACCTGACGGTGCTGTTGATCACCGGATTCCCGCAGGCGGTACCGAACCTGTCGGCGGTAGACAAAGTGCTGAGTAAACCCATTGCGCTCGAGGCTTTGCATCGGGAAATCCTGTTTGCCGTGAGTGCATCGCCCGCCGTCCCCCTGAGTGATCAGCGCGCAGTGGCGCCCGAACACAGCGGCTAAAAACGGCTCGATGCGGGGGACCGAGCTGTGCGATCATCGGCCCGGTGAACGGAACCACTAACCACAAAACCAACGTGCTGCTTGCCCTGGCGGCAATTGTCGTCGTGATCTACGGCATGCAGATGGCGAGAGTCGTCATGGTGCCATTCCTGCTGGCTGGCTTTATCGCCCTGATCACCGTGCGTCCGATGCTCTGGTTGCAGCGCCATCGTGTACCGGCCGTGATTGCCGCCATCCTGATCGTGCTGATGATCATGCTGATCCTGACGATCGTTGGCAGTATCGTGGGTCGATCGGTTGCGCAGTTCACGGCCTCGTTGCCTGAGTACCAGGCGCGACTGGACGGGTTGGTGCAGCAGCTACTGGTCTGGATAGCCGAGAACATTGAGACGGAGCAGGAGATCACCGAGCTCGGTGACCTGATCAACCCGGGCTGGGCGATGGGCCTTGTGGCCAACCTGTTGAACGGGGTGCGCGACGTCCTGACCAACGTCTTCCTGATCTTCTTCACCACGGTCTTTATTCTTCTCGAGGCCTCGTCGCTGAGAACCAAGGTGGAGGCCGCTTTCGGTACCGCACCCGAATCGCTGGAGAAGGCCCGCAACTTCCTGTCCAACCTCGGTCGCTACCTCGGTATCAAGACACTGGTCAGCGTTGCGACCGGTTTTTTGGCCTGGGGTCTGACAAAGTCGGTCGGTGTCGACTTCCCGGGCCTCTGGGGCATGCTGGCGTTTCTGCTGAACTACGTACCGACCATCGGTTCGATAATCGCCGCCGTGCCGGCGGTACTGCTGGCGCTGGTGCAGCTCGGTTTCGGGGAAGCCGCCATAGTGATGATCGGCTTCATCAGTATCAACGTTGCCTTCGGTAACCTGATTGAGCCGCGCGTCATGGGTTACGGCGTGGGCATCTCGCCGATGATTGTCTTCATCGGTCTGGTGTTCTGGGGCTGGGTGTTCGGCCCGGTCGGCATGCTGTTGTCCGTACCGCTGACGATGACGCTGAAGCTATGGCTGGAGGGCGACGAGAGTACTCGCTGGATCGCGGTGTTGATCGGGTCCGAGCGTGACGCGGCGCACGACGTCGAAGAACGACGAATCGAGGAGACGCGTGCCTTCTCTAGAGAGGAAGCTGATTCCCCGTCTTGAAGGTCTCCATGACGAAAGTTGAACTGATGTCGGCGAAGTCCACTTCGCGAATCAGCCGCTTGTAAATTTCGTCGTAGTGCCGCACATCGCGCGCGACCACTTTCAAAAGATAGTCGATGCTGCCGCTGGTGCGGTGAAATTCGAGAATCTCCGGGATGGAATTGATCGCTTTCTCGAAACGCGCGAACCACTCGTCACTGTGTTGGCTGGTGCTGACCAGCGCAAACACCGTCAACATGTAACCGACAGCTTCCGCATCGACGAGGGTTGTGCGCCCGCGAATCACGCCGGACTTCTCCAGCTCCCTGACGCGCCGCCACACGGCGGTTTTTGACAGAGCCACTCGATCGGCCAGGTCGTGCATGGCGATACCGGCGTCGTTTTGCAAAACGGCGAGTATCTGGCGGTCCTTTGTGTCCATTTATTTCAAAAAATGGTTATGAAATGGAATAAAATTCTAACTTAAGCGCTAAATGACTTGCAATTAGCAACAAGATTCCGCGTTTCCTGCCGATAATTACTCAAACGGATACGGAGACTGGAATGTCATTGAAAGCGAAGTTCACGGAGCACCCGGCAACGGTTGGTGAGAGTTACGGGGAACACTTCGTGTCGGCCATGGGGTTCAGCATCTCGATGCTGAAGGCGGCTTTCTGTTGCGGAGTTCACGCGATCCTGCCCTTCCTGTTCGCGAAAACGGGCAGCGAGTGCATCACGGAACTGCACGATCGCATGGTGACCAATCGGAGCAAACTGCCGCCTGAGAGCCAGGGCGAAGTTACGGCATAAGGCCCGGCCCGGGGCTCCGGGTGAATACGGATACTGGCCTTCGCTGCGAAGGCCGTATACTGCCGGTATGACAGCTCGCCTGTTGTTTCTTTCACTGCTGATCTTCAGCATCCCCGCTGTTGCTGCGGAGGATGCCGGCCAGATCATTCGCGCCGCCGTCGACCACTGGCGCGGCCTCTCTTCCTACAGCGAAATGACCATGACAATCCATCGTCCCGACTGGGAACGATCGATGACCATGCAGGCCTGGACCAAGGGCGATCAGCGCTCCCTGGTCCGTGTCCTTGAGCCGCGCAAGGATCGCGGCAACGCGACCCTGACAGACGACAACACGATGTGGAGTTACAGTCCTCGGATCAACCGGGTGATCAAGATTCCGTCGTCGATGATGGGCCAGAGCTGGATGGGTTCGGACTTCTCCAACCGCGATATCACTCGCGCGGACGACATCGTCGATCAATACGAGCACACCTTGCTGACAGAGACCGAGGACGGTGAATTCCGCGTTTATGAGATTCGTTCGGTGCCGTTTGAGGATGCCGCTGTCGTCTGGGGTCGGGAGGAGTTGTCGATCCGCAGTGATCACGTGGTTCTTGAACACCGGTTCTACGACCAGGACGGTGATCTCGTTAAAACCCTGAGCACGCTGGAGCTCGCCGACCTCGGTGGTCGTACGGTTGCCCGGCGCCAGCGCATGCAGAAAACCGAGACGCCGGGGGAGTGGACGGAAATCCAGATTAACGATGTCGAGTACGACATCGACGTCGGCGACAGTCTGTTCACACTCTCGTCGCTGCGAAACCCGCGAAATTAGCCGATGGACATCGTCCTTCGTCTGGCCTGGCGAAACCTCTGGCGACAGCCACGGCGGACCTGGCTGACCGTCGGCGCGATGGTGTTTTCAAATTGCCTGCTGGTGTTCATGATCTCGCTGCAGTTCGCCATCTACGATTTGATGATCAACAACACCTTGCGTGCCTTCAGCGGACACCTGCAGGTGCAGGCGCCTGGCTATCTCGATGACCATCGCATGCGACAGGTGGTGGACGATGTCATCCCGCTCGCCGAGCGTCTTCGGCAGCAGTTACCCGATGCGGACGTGGGCGCACGCGCCACGGCATTCGTGCTGGCCTCCAGCGATGACCGCAGCTACGGCATCGCGATATACGGGGTGGAGCCTGCGTACGAGCCGGCCGTGTCCAGTATTCCCGGTCTGGTCAAGCAGGGCCGCTACATCGAGGCGGGTGACGAAGTCGTCGTCGGCAGCGTCCTGGCTCGCAACCTGCGAGTCGAGATCGGCGACGAACTGACCGTTCTTGGCAGTGGCCGCGACGGCTCTTTCTCAGCCGCCGTACTCACGGTGGTTGGCGTTTTCGACAGCGGCGTCCCTGATCTTGATCGCAGTATTGCCGAGATGCCGCTGGCGACGTTTCAGGACGTCTTTTTTATGCGCGGCTCGGGCCACCACATCGTCGTCAACGCTCCGGCCCTGGCCGACGTCGACGACATGAGCCAGCGCGTGTTGCCGCTGTTGCCGGACGGCGTCGTGCTGCCGGACTGGGATGCGCTGCAGCCGGGACTGCAGCAGATGATTCGCGCCGACATGACGTCGGCGTTCTTTACCTACGGCATCCTGGTGGTGTTGGTCGCCTTCAGCGTTTTGAACACGCAGTTGATGTCGGTGCTGGAGCGGACCCGGGAGTTCGGCGTCGTCATGTCGCTGGGCCTGTCGCCCGGTCGGCTGGGTCGACTCGTGCTGCTGGAAACGCTGATGATGGGCCTGATCGGCCTGGCACTGGGCGCCCTGGCCGGGGGGCTGCTGACGGCCTGGGTGGGTTCGGTCGGTTTCACCATGCCCGGCATGGAAGACATGGCGGCCCGGTTCAATCTGCCGGCCCGCCTGTATCCGGATTTCACGCTGGCGACGCTGTTCGCCGGTCCGGCCGTCGTGCTGTTGTTCACGCTGCTGTCCGCGGTGTATCCAGCACTTCGTTTACGGCGATTGCACCCCGTCGCTGCTATGAGGAGTGCGTAATGCGGGTGCTCCTGACCCTGGCCTGGCGCAATCTTTGGCGCAACCAGCGACGCACCTCGATCATGCTGGGTGCCATCGTTGTCGGCGTCTGGGCAATGATCTTCATGAACGCCCTGTCGCAGGGCATGGTGACGCAGATGATCGAGGACGGACTGTCGGTCATTCCCGGCCACGTGCAGGCGCGACACCCGAACTACGGTGACGACCCGACCGTCAACAGCCTGCTGCCCGATAACGACTCGGCCGTCAGCGCCCGGCTGGCCGAGCTGGATGCGCCGGCCTGGACGACGCGTCTGACGGTGCCTGGCGTGATCTCCAGCGAACGAGAGTCGCGCGGTGTCACATTGATCGGCGTGGACCCTGCACGCGATGCATCACTGTCGTTTCTTGCAGACATCACCATCGAGGGTCGGCTGCTCGACGCCGTTGACGACCGCGGCATTCTGATCGGTCGTAAGCTGGCCGAGACGCTGGACACCGAACTCGGCAAACGCGTCGTCATTATGAGTCAGACGCCGGACAACACGATTGCGGATCGGGGCTTTCGGGTTGTTGGCGTTTTTGATGCCAAGGTCGAACTCTGGGAGGAAACCTGGGCGATCACCGGCAAGCAGACTCTGCAGGGGCTGCTCGGCGTACCGGATCGGGTGACCGAGGCGATTCTGAGCGGCGCGGACTATCGAGACGTCTCCGACCTCGCCGAACAGATGCAAACCGCGGTGAGCACGGATGCCCGCGTCCAGACCTGGCTCGAACTCGACAATTACCTGGCGACTATGCTGGGTGTCATGGACGGCTTCGTCCTGATTTGGGTGGTTGTGATTTTCCTTGCCCTGTCCTTCGGTCTCGTCAACACGCTGGTTATGGCGGTATTTGAGCGCGTTCGGGAGATCGGCCTGATGCTGTCGCTGGGTATGCGGCCGTCGAGCATTCTGGGCCAGATCATGCTGGAGTCGATGATGCTGCTGCTCATCGGGCTTGTGATCGGCAATCTGGTGGCGTGGCTGACCATACGCCCGCTGGAATCCGGCATCGACCTGTCAATGGTTGCCGAGGGCATGGAAATGATGGGGGTCGCCTCGGTGATCTATCCGGATTTGCGTCAGGAGGATGTGATCCTCGCCAACGTCGTGGTGCTGGTGCTGGGTTTCCTCGCGAGCCTGTCGCCGGCGTGGCGGGCGTCGCGCTACGACCCGGTGGAAGCGTTGCGAAAGGTGGATTGATGAGCGCAGTCAGCTGCAAAGGTGTATGCAAAACTTACGTCCAGGGTGAACAGGCGATACGCGCCCTGGATCACGTTAGTGTGGATATCGCCGAGGGCGACTTCGTCTGCCTGTCGGCGCCGTCCGGCGGTGGTAAAACGACGTTGTTGAACGCGATCGGCGGGCTCGAACGTCCGGATGCCGGCGAGATTCGGATTGCCGGCGAGCGTATCGACAAGCTGTCGAAAGGCGACCTCGCCAACCTGCGCCTGCGTCGGATCGGATTCGTTTTTCAGGCGTACAACCTGATTCCCGTCATGACGGCACGCGAAAACGTGGAGTTCGTCATGCAGGTACAGGGTGTCCCGGCGGACAAACGGCGAAACCTGTCCAGCGAAATCCTCGATGAAGTCGGACTCGCCGGCCTCGAGGATCGTTTGCCGGCTGAAATGTCGGGCGGCCAGCAGCAGCGGGTGGCCGTCGCCCGCGCAATCGTGTCGCGGCCGGCGCTGGTGCTTGCGGATGAGCCAACCGCCAACCTGGATTCGAAGTCGGCCGATGATCTGATGGCCTTGTTCACGCAGCTCAATGAAAACCATCGGACAACCTTCGTCATCGCGACACACGACCAGCGCGTTATGGATTACGCCCGGCGAATCATTCGCATGCTGGATGGCCGGATTGTTGAGGATGTTAAAACCGCTTCTGCTTAGCCTGCTGCTGGCAGGCAGCGGTGCTGCGCTGGCCGATGTCGGTGGCCACGGCAAACTGCGCGGGCAGGGCTTCTCCGTGCCCTCCGACAGCCTGTTTCGCGAATCCACGTCATCGGTGTCGACCAACCTGGATCTCGAACTGCGTCTCAACGGTCGCTGGCAACAGGGCGGCATCGGATTCGAGCTTGAGGGCCAGGCGTTTGCCTCGCAGGGCGATCGTGTGGCCGTCATCGGTGCGTTTGGCCGAGTGCCGTTTCCGGATGACGATCGTCGTGCTGTCGACCTGACCCACGTCGTCAGCGAGGGCTCCGACCGCTTATTGCTCACGCGCATCGATCGCGCGGTGGTTTCATACACGAAAGAGAACCTGGTCATTCGCGCAGGGCGCCAGGCCTTGTCGTGGGGTGGAGGTTTGTTTTTCGGCCCGCTGGACCTCGTCAATCCGTTTGACCCGGCCGCGATCGATACCGAGTACAAGGTCGGTGATGACCTGTTCTACGCCCAGCTCTTGCTGGACGACGGCAGCGACATCGAATTTGCCTGGGTCTTTCGACAGGATCCGTTCACGGGTCGATCGCGCAGCGATGTGTCGAGCCAGCTCGGGAAATACCGGACGCGATTCGGCGATACGGATTTCACCTTGCTCGGCGGTCGTCACTACGACGAGACCGTGGCGGGTCTGGGCCTGTCCGGTGAATGGTCGGGAGCGGTCTGGCGCGTCGATGCTCTGTTCAGCGATACCGATGATGAGGTCGTCGCGCAGCTGGTCGCAAATCTGTCTCGCTCCTGGGTCGCCTTTGACCGCAACATGACCGGGTCGGCAGAGATCTACTACAACGGCTTCGGCAGCGGCTCAGACGACGTGACCTTCGCCGAATTGCCTGAAGCGCTGCTTGAGCGTCTTACGCGTGGCGAACAGTTCACCATCGGTCGCCGATACCTTGCCGCAAACCTGAGTGTTGAATGGACGCCCCTGCTCAATGTGTCGGCTACCGTGTTCGCCGGGCTCGACAGCAACGCCGCGCTGTTACAACTCGGCGGACGCTACAGCGTCGCGGAAAATATCGACTTTCTGTTCACGGTGGACGCTCCGCTGGGTCCCAAAGGCAGCGAGTTTCGTGGCCTCAGGCTCTCTCCCGAATTACCGGCTGCCAGCCGCGGCGCCGGTTTCTTCATCCAGCTTGCCCGCTACTTCTAGCAAACGCTGTCCGTAATGATTTCGTAACGTCTCAGCAACAGGGGCGAAAACCAGCTGTGGTCTCTTTTGGTTTCAGCAGCGGGAACCAGGATTATGACCTTGGCATCGATTTTGATTGTAGACATTGACCCGGCCACCCGGAGTCTGATGGCCAACGAGCTGAGAGCGCTCGGCCACGACGTCAGTGAATGCGAAGACGCAGGCGGCGCGCTGGCTGCCGCAGCAAGGAAACGGCCTGACCTGATGGTCTGCGATGTCGCGCTGCCTGATCTTGGTGGCGTTGAGCTGCTGAGTGATATTCGTAACAACGACGAACTGCGTAGCATTCGTGTGCTCATAACGTCAGCACGACGTCAGTCAGATGACGTACTGGTCGCACTGGAGTCGGGCGCCGACGACTTCATCAACAAGCCGATCGACGCGAATGAGTTCAGCGCTCGCGTCAGCGCCTGTCTTCGTCGTCCGGCAAACGTGTCGCAGGCCCGAGAGATTTCTGCGGGCGGCATTCGTGTCGATACGGTCGGTCAGCGTGTGATCGTGGACGGCGCGTTCAAATCGCTGGCACCGCGAGAATACCGCCTGCTGTCATTTCTGCTCGGCAACCAGGATCGCGTGTTCAGTCGCAAACAGCTTCTGGTGCATGTCTGGGACCGCGATGCGACGGTTGGTGTGCGAACGGTCGATGTGCACATCCGTCGCTTACGCAGTGTGCTGGAACCCTGTGGCTACGATCATTACCTGCAGACGGTTCGCGGATCTGGGTACCGATTCAGTCTCGAAAACTAGCCGCGCAGAAGCAGAGCAAAGCGCCTTCAGCGCACCCCGCCGCCGGTTCGTTCCGCGACCGGAGTCCGAGGTAAATCCCTGCATCGCCAGCGGCAGCCGTCGTGATCGATGACCTTGTCACAATTCGGTAACAACGATGTCACAGAGCATCCATATTCGCCGATTACCTTACACGCCAATAACAGAGCGCGGATCGGGAATCCTCCGCAATCGGCGTGCGCGAGAAAAAGGACAACAACAGCCGCACGACCCGGACCGATTTCGCTACTTCAACCTGTATCGCGTATAGCGCAACACGATGGTTAGACCACGCACTCAGTTTGAGTGCCGAAACTTGACGAAACTGGAGACATCCGAAATGAACCGTTCAAAACTGTTCACCGTTCTGGCAGCGGGCGCACTGGTTGCAGCCTGCGACAGTGGTGATATCACCCTGGCACCGACGAACGTCGACAACTCTCAAGACAACTCAAACCAGGGCAATACGGTTACCACGCCACCGACCACGGTGGTGAACCCCTGTGCGTCATTCACCGTAGACGGTGTGACGAGCGAAGGAGCGGTCGAGTCAGTAAACGTCACCGCAGGTGGCACGACGGCAGCGGAAGATGCCTGTGTTTACGGCACCGACTTCGTCGCCGACACGCGTCCGTTGACGGTCTCCTCGGTTCGTTTCGAAGATCTCGGCACGACCAACAACCTGCACATCTTCGACGACTCGCTGTTCATCGGCGAGGACGTTTCTGAAACGGATGCCAACCTCGGCGAACGCATCCCGCAGGAAGGCGAAGGCACCACGGTGTTTGTCGATGCTGGCGTAACAATGGTTTTCCGGTCTTCCGACAGCTACGTTCGGGTGGCACGCGGCTCGCAGCTGGTCGCGGTCGGCACCGCAGCGGCGCCGATCACCTTCACCGCTGACGAGGACGCGCTCCTCGGTGTCGGTACCGAAAGCGACCGTGGTCTGTGGGGCGGCCTGCAGCTTAACGGCAACGGCAACTCCAACAAGTGCCACGACGGCACCGCCACGGGCAACGGCGCAGGCACCGTCAGCGATTTCGCCCCGACCGCAAACAACGTCCACGGCTGTCACGCCACGGCTGAAGGCCGTCCGGCGACCTACGGCGGCGGTAACAACGCGGAATCGTCCGGCGAGCTGCGTTACGTTGTTATCAAGCACGCAGGCTTTGAGGTGGTCGACGGTGACGAGCTGAACGCCCTGACGATGAACGGTGTCGGTTCCGGCACGGACATCAGCTTCGTGCAGACCTACACGTCACTTGATGACGGCTTCGAAATGTTCGGTGGCGCGGTCAACCTGCGAAACATCGTCGCAGTTAACGTCGGCGACGACTCGATCGACTACTCGGAAGGCTATAACGGGCTGATCCAGTACGCGCTCGTCCTCGACACCTCCGGTGCAAACCGCTGCATCGAGGCGGACAACACCGGCGGTGGTCGCGACGACGGCATCACGCCGACGACCAAAGCCTGGATTTCTAACCTGACCTGCATCACGTCCGACGTGGGCGAGGGCACGGGCACCAACCCGTCATCCAAGGGTGACTCGGAAGGTGTTCTGTTCCGCGAAGGCGCCTTCGTCGAGCTGTACAACTCTATTGTGACGTCGAACAGCGTCGTCGCCGGCATCTACGAGTCGGACGATTGCTGGGAAGCTAACGACTCGGAAGGCCCGCAGACGATCGACGCCATCGAAAACGGCGCTGGTGCCGCTATCGAGCCGGCCGGTGGTTTCTCGCGTTTCGCGTCAAACATCATCGCCTGCAACGACGCTGTGGAATCCTCGCCGGGTAGCTTCGCGAACTCTGCGATCGATGACGCAGCGATGCTGACGTTGATCACGCAGAACAACAACACCAACAACCTGATCGACGGTACCGGTACCGAATTTGCGAGCCTGGTCTTGAATAACGATGGTGCGGGCAACTACGACCGTGGCTACCTGACGGCCGACAGCATTGAGCAGACCGCCGGCACAGTCGCTTTCGACCAGACGACGCAGCTTGCGGACCTCAACGACGCTGCACTCTTCCCGACGCCGGCCGCAACGGGCTTCTTCGACACGCCGACGTTCATCGGTGCGGCGAACACGGCCAATGACTGGATTGACGGTTGGACGGTAGGTCTCGACCTTCCGCTGACACCGTAAGTCAACACCCGGAACGAGTCGACCTGGGACGGTCGGTTCGAATGACTCCAGGAAGCGGGGCGCCGGCGGCGCCCCGCAACTGCACAAAGAAATCTGCAAAGGCTTCGCACCATGCACAGCAAACACCCGAAAACGACGCTTGCGGCCGCCATCGCGCTGGCCAGCAGCGGGCTCGCCGTCACACCGGAAGCGCTCGCGCAGGAGGACACGTCCGACGAGCCGATCGAAGAGATCGTGACGCTTGGCCGCCTGAAGACTGGCGCCGCCGCACTGACCGACGAGCGCATGGAGGTCCCGTTTTCGGCTGACTTTCTCAGTTTCGAAGCGATCTCGCGCGCGGGCGACTCGGATATCGCCGCAGCGTTGCGCCGCGTTCCGGGTCTCACTGTCGTCGACGGTAAGTTCGTTTACGTTCGCGGTCTCGGTGAGCGCTACTCGAGTGTTCAGGTGAATGGTGCAGCAGTACCTTCGCCCGACCTCACGCGAAGCGTGATTCCGCTTGACCTGTTCCCGACGTCAATCGTCGAGTCCATCAAGATTCAGAAGTCGCCGTCGCCCGACCAGCCAGCGTCATTCGGCGGTGGTTCCATCGATATACGCACGAAGTCGATTCCCGACGACATCGTCGCGTCATTCGAGGTCTCCGGAGGCTTTAACTCTGAAGGTGACTCGCCGGGCCTGCAGTTCGCCACGGCATCAAACTCGCTGCCGACACCGATCCTGAACGCGATTAACCGCTATCGCGGCGACATCTCGATCGGCAACATCTTTACTATGGAGGCGGCACAGAACGGCGCCTTCATTTTCGAATCGGCACAGGGTATCCACCAGGGACTGATCGGAAGCCTCGACACCTCGTTCCCGGATGCGGACTACGACAGCAACAGCCCCGACGCCGGTTACAAGCTATCTCTGGGTAACTCCTGGTACTTCGGGACGGGTGAAGAATGGCGTTTCGGCGCGCTGGTCGACTACAGCTACAACGAAAAATACAGAAACGACAACCAACGACGGGAAGCGATCGGTGATCCGGAAACCCAGTTCGTTGATATCGATCGTACAATCTACGAAGAACGCACCGTCTCATCACTCAATGTGGGCCTCGACTGGGGTACTGATCACAGCACCTCGGCCAGCTACTACCTGCTGGAGAATGATGAGGCACAGGCAGATTTCCTGCGAGGCTTCGATCAGAACAACCTCGAGATCGATAATGACGAGAAACAGGCCTTTGGCTCGCGCTTTGAGCAGCGCGAGCTGGAGCTCTTCCAAATCTCCGGCGAGCACACCTTTTACGACACGCCGTTTGCCAGTACCTTGCTAAAAGCGGTCAGGCTGGAAGACCTGGAATTCGATTGGTTCTGGTCCGACTCCACGGCAGCAACCGACCTGCCGACCACCGAATTTGTCGGTTCCGCCCTGCTCAACGACAGCGGCGGTACCGTTGCGAGCCAGATTCTTGCGACTACTTCGGCCGGCATCTACTCGTTTCTCGAGCTTGACGATGACCAATCAAGCTGGGGCGGCAACCTTCGTTTGCCGATCGAGTTCGGTGGCGCCGCGGTTGAGCTGGCCGGTGGCTGGTGGGGCAGCAAAAAGTCACGCGAGTATTACGGCTATAACGTCAATCTCAACGCCGTCGGTGTTCAGTCTTCCGACTTGAGTGGCGGTCTTGGTAACGTGCTGTCCGACAGCAACCTGACTGTCGCCAACGGTTTTGATATCTCGCTGGGAACAAACTTCGGTACCGAGTCGTATATCGCGGCGCAGAAGGTCGATGCTTTTTATGGCGTCGCCGATGTCGAGTTTACCAACTGGCGATTTTCTGTCGGTGCGCGCTACGAGGATTACCAGCAGGCCACACTCGCTGTCGATCTGCTCGATTTCTCGGGCAATACGATCCAGAACCAGATTGATGAGCTGACCAACAATCCGAACCAGCGGCTCGCCATTCGCGAAGATGATACCTACCTGTCTCTCGCTGCGACTTATATGGGTTCCGGCTTGCTGGGCGCCGACGACTACCAGTTCCGCTTCAGTTACGGCGAAACGGTCGTTCGTCCCGATCTGCGCGAAATTGCTGATGTCATCTACATCGACCCGGAATTGCGCATACGTGTCGGTGGCAACAGCCAGCTGCGAACATCACCGATCGACAACTTCGAAGCGCGTGGAGAGTTCTACTACACGAACGGGGACAACCTCACCGTGTCGCTGTTCTACAAGGACATCCAAAGCCCGATCGAGCGCATCCGGACGGCAGGTTCGGACGACAACATTCAGTTGACGTTTGTGAATGCAGAATCCGGCGAAGTCTACGGCGTGGAGTTCGAAGGCCTGAAGACACTCGGGGCTACCGGCTTCTTCCTGTCCGGTAACCTGACCTTGAGTGACTCGGAGCTGACGATCGACAACACCATCACCGGCGGCCCGACCAACGCGACCCGACGACTGACCGGCCACAGCGAGTATGTTGCGAATGCGACCCTGGGTTGGGATTCCGAATCCGGCATTCACAGCGCCTTCCTGAACTACAACGTCTTCGGCGAGCGTGTGTTCTACGGTGGCATCTCCGGCAATGACGATGCGTTTGAGCAGCCGTTCGACAGCCTCGGGATTGTCTACAAGTGGTTCCCGACGGACTTCGTTGAAGTGAACGTGAGCTGGGACAACATCCTGGATGACAATCGCGAGTTCCTGCAGACGAATCTGAATGGCCAGCAGGCTGTCCTCATTGACCAGCTTGTCGGTATGACGTTTGGAATCAGCGCGAAAATTTCGTTCTGACCGCGAACGGCTCCTGAATGGCCCGAGGGCGCTCTTTTGAGCGCCCTTTTTTTGTTGCCGGGCCGGCGCTGGTGCAAAATCGGGGAACATCGAGCACCCGGCGCTGCCTGAATCTCCAGGAGGCTGATATGAACCCGACAATCCGACTTGCACTGGCGCTTACTGCCTGTACCGCCGTGGGCGCCGCTGTCGCATCGGTCTATCTGATCAACGACGCACCGGAGGCGGCGGTGTCTGAGACCGGTTTCAACGCTTCAGCGTCGACGGAACAGCGCATCCTCGCCTTGGAGCAGGCACTGTCCAACGAGCGTGAAGCGCGACAGATGCTGGAAACAGAGTTGTTCAGCCTGATCGACGAGGTCGAGGCTATGTCGGCCGCTGACCCCGTCGGCGAGTCGGTCGCTGCAGACCGTCGGCCCGATGCGGCATCGGCGGTCGATCGTGCCACGCGAATGAGCGACTTTCAGCGTCAGCGAAACGACCCTGAAGCGCGCGCCGACTATCTCGTGGAGCGAGGATTTTCTGAAGATCGCGCGGCCTTCATCGCCGGTCGGGAATCCGAGCTGCGCTTCGAGGTGATGCAGGCGCAGTGGCAGGCGAGACGGGACGGCGAAGAAGTCGACTGGCGTAACAGCATGGTCAACGCGGACCTTGCCCTCAGAAACGAGCTCGGGCAGCTGGAGTACGAACAGTATCTCGAGGCAAACAATCGACCAACGGCAATTGGGGTCAACGGTGTTCTGCAATCCTCGCCTGCGGAAGGCGCGGGTCTGCGCACGGGTGATCGCATCACGCATTACAACGGTGAACGGGTCTACAACATGATGGATATCAACCGCCTCGTGGGTGGTTACGCGGAGACCTCCAACATTGTGATCGACATCGAGCGCGACGGCGTGCCAATGCAGGTTAGCTTGCCGCCGGGGCCGCTCGGTATCACCGGTGGTAACTGGCGGCGCCGTCGCTAGTCGGCCGCAAACTGGATAATCCGATCCCCGCGATGCAGAATGACGGTCGTTCGTGGGGGACTACTGTTGTCTATTCTTCGCTATACCGTTCCTAATGCCATTACCTCGCTGAGCCTGCTGCTCGGCATCGCGTCGATCATCACCAGCCAGCTCGGCGACCTCGAAATGGCCGCGTGGTTTATTGTCTGGTGCGGTCTGCTGGATACCGTCGACGGTGTGGTTGCACGCGCTCTGAAGGCGACATCGAGCTTCGGCGCCGAGTTCGATTCGATGGCTGATCTCGTGTCCTTCGGCGTGGCGCCGTCGGTGCTGGCCCTTAACGCGGGGATGCAGTTCGGCGGTGTTGAGATGGGTACCGACAGCTTCACGCTGCTGGCGGCGGCGTGCGGCGTGTTCACGCTGGCCGGCGCGATGCGTCTGGCGCGGTTCAATTTGCCGACCTCGAACCCGCCGCAGGGCTGGTTTTTCGGCGTACCGATCACGGTATGCGGCGGTGGCCTGCTGTCGTCGTTGGTGCTGGTGCTGATTTATCACGAGCCGCTGACGCTGTCGTTGCCCCTGCATCGCTACCTGCCAATTCTGCTGTTTGTACTGGCTATCCTGATGGTGTCCCGCCTGTTATTTCCCAAAGCGACGGTGCGCGACAACATCTGGATCAACAGTTTCCAGTTCATCAATATCGCGTTGATCTTCTACTGCGGCATCACGCGCAGTTTTCCGGAGTACCTGTTCGGCATCGGTGTTGTCCTGCTCTTGGGCGGTATCGTCGCCGGCCGCCTTAAGAAGGCCGATCTGGAGCCCTCTTCCGCGGCAGCATAAACGCCAAAGTGCGCTACAGTGGCGGCTTTTGCAGCCGGAGTTGCCATGCGCGCGCTTGCCCTGATCTTCGTCGTTTTTCTTGTTGCCTGTTCCGAGAACGCCGCGCCGCCGGCCGGCGACGGTGCTGCAGACGCTACCCGAATTCCCGGCTTTATCGATCTGCTGTGGAATGAGGCGGACGGTCAGCTCCTCATGGAGATCGATGCGCTGGGCACCGACATGCTGTATCAGACCTCGCTGCCGCGCGGTCTCGGTTCCAACGATATCGGCCTCGATCGTGGCCAGCTCGGCAACACGCGAATCGTTCGTTTTGAACGGCACGGCGACCGCGTCCTGCTGGTCGCACCCAACATGGACTATCGCGCCAACGGCGACAACGCGGCGGAACGCCAGGCGGTCGCCGAGTCGTTTGCGAGTTCGGTGCTTTGGGGTTTCCCGGTTGAGTCCGAATCGGGCGATGCCGTCACGGTCGACTCGACGGCCTTTTTTCTCCGTGATGCACACGGCGTCGCCCGGCGCTTGAAAGGCCGTAACGAAGGCACGTTCAGCGCAGACGACAGTCGATCCGCGATCTACCTGCCGCGCACTCGCGGCTTCCCGGACAACACCGAGATTGAGGCGATCGTCACCTTTACGGGTGAACCGACCGGCCAGCAGTTGCCCACGGTTGTCCCGGACCCACGCTCGTTCACGCTGCACCTGCATCACTCCTTTATTCGCCTGCCGGACGACGGTTACGAGCCCCTGGCCTACGACCCGCGTGCCGGCGTTATCCCGCTGGAATACGGCGGTGCCGGTTTCTCGGACTACACAACACCGATCGGCGAGCCGCTGAAGGTCAACTACGGCATTCGGCACCGACTGGAAAAAAAGGACCCGTCAGCCGAAGTCAGCGAGGCGGTGGAACCGATCGTCTACTACCTCGATCCCGGCGCGCCGGAACCGGTGCGCAGTGCATTAGTGGACGGCGCTCGCTGGTGGAACCAGGCGTTTGAGGCGGCCGGCTACCAGGACGCGTTTCGTGTTGAGATGCTGCCGGACGACGCCGACCCGATGGATGTTCGCTACAACGTCATCCAGTGGGTGCATCGCTCGACCCGAGGCTGGTCCTACGGTGCGTCCGTCGTGGATCCACGAACCGGTGAAATCCTGAAAGGTCATGTCACGCTCGGTTCGCTGCGTGTGCGACAGGACTACCTGATCGCCGAAGGTCTGCTGGCACCGTATGCGAACGACACTATCCCGCCCGAGATGCTGGAGATGTCGCTGGCGCGTATTCGCCAGCTGTCCGCGCATGAGATCGGCCACACGATCGGCTTTGAACACAACTTCGCGGCCAGCACGCAGGACCGGTCATCAGTGATGGATTACCCGTTCCCTCTGATCCGCCTGGACACGGCCGGTGCCATCGATTTGTCGGATGCGTACGACGACAAGATCGGCAGCTGGGACATTCGCACCGTGATCTATGCCTACCAGGACTTCCCGGACGGCGTGGACGCCGATGCGGCGCGTGCCGACATCATGGCGGAAACCATTGCCGAGGGTTACAGGTACGTCTCTGACTCGGATTCCCGCGCTATCGGCACCGCGCACCCGGACGGAAATCTCTGGGACAACGGCGAGGATGCGATCGCAGAGCTTGAGAAGCTGCTTGAGATCCGCGCGGTGGCGCTGCAGCAGTTCGGCGAAGCCAATCTGCGGTCGGGGCGCTCGCTTGCAAAAATCGAAGAGGTGCTGGTGCCCATTTACCTGCTGCACCGATTCCAGATCCACGCGGTGGGCAAGTTGATCGGCGGGTCGCGGTTTTCCTATGCGATGAAGGGTGACGGCCAGGGAACGCCGGAGGCGGTAGAGCCGGGTCGGCAGCGCCAGGCGCTGGTCGCTTTGGTGAACACACTGGACGCCGAAACGCTCGCCCTGCCGGAGTCCGTGGCCAGCCTGATTCCGCCGCGACCGCCCGGACTGCCGCGCGACCGGGAGACATTCCGCGGTTCGACCGGTGTGACCTTTGATCGCCTGGCGCCGGCCGCCGCGTCAACGGCGCTGACGCTGGAAGTGCTGTTTGACCACCGGCGTGCGGCGCGACTGGAGCGCGCAGGCGGCCTCGGCTTTGCCACCGTGGTTGACGCGGTGCTCGATGCCACCTGGTACGCAGCCGCCTCCACGGCGCTGGAGCGCCAGACCCGGATGATCACGCTCGATGCCTTGCTAAGGCTCGCGTTTCACGACGCTGCGGACGACGCGGTACGCGCCATTGCACTCGACAGTGTGCTGCGTTTGCAGGACTCGCTGGCACAGCGCCGCTCCGCGGACACGACCACCCGCGCGCACTACCGGTTGGCCGCCCACCGTATCGAGCGGGCGCTGGATGACCCGTCGACCGTGGAAGCCTTGCCGATGGTGGCGCCGCCGCCGGGCTCTCCCATCGGCCAGGGTCTGTAACCAAACCTGAACAACGGCCCTATAAGCGGTCAAGACACACCCTTGAAGGACATGAAACGATGAAATTCCTCAAAACCCTGGGCGTACTGCTGCTGTTGCCGCTGACCGCCGCGGCTGACCTGAATATCGATGGGGTCGAGGTCTCCGACCTGCAGAACTGGTACATCCATGCAAACTTC
This sequence comes from Pseudomonadota bacterium, assembly GCA_038747355.1. Taxonomy (GTDB): domain Bacteria; phylum Pseudomonadota; class Gammaproteobacteria; order Steroidobacterales; family Woeseiaceae; genus UBA1847. The sequence continues at coordinate 27,728 of JBCDJX010000031.1, forward strand.
GATTACATGCGCAAAACGGAGTCCGGCAAGAAAATCTACGCGTGGATGGAGCAGGAGGTCTTCGACGAACTGAAGTCCGAGGCCGGTATCGACATCGATCGCGATGTTGACCAGATGCTGGCAACCTCCGACGGTGACAACGGCGTGATCATCCTCGTCAACGGCACCATGCGGCAGGAACACAAGGACCAGATGATGGCCCTGGCCGCCACGCAAAATCTCGATCCGAAGCCGCGTAAGTCCGGCCGCCACGAATACTATTGGGTGGAAGGCGATGACAACGAGGAGCCGTTCGAAAACGGCGCGTACTTCTCTTTCTCTGTCAAAGACAAGCTGCTGGTGACCTCGTCCGAGGACACGATGAAGGATCTGCTGGGCAAGAACGGTCGCGTACCGCTGCGCCAGGAGAAGACCATGTTCCTGTTCAGCGCCGAAAACGGTGCGGTAGGCGGCAACGCCGACGCGGACTGGGACTCCAACATCATGCAGAACACCGAAGAAGCCGCGTTCAGCGTCGCCGATGACAAGGGCCGGGTTCGTGTCGAAGCCAGCCTTGTGGCAACCGAGCCGGAAATGGCTGATTCGCTAGCCAGCATCGTGCGTGGTTTGATCAGTCTGCAGGCCTTCAACGACGACATCGAACCGGAAATCTCCGACATGCTGCGGAGCACCAAGGTCGACGTGAAGGACCGGACAATGTCGATCAGCTTGTCGCTGGATTCCGATACCGTGGTACAGACGCTGTCAGACTAACGCCGGTGGATCGCGAACTCAGCCTGATCAACGACGCCAAGGCGGGCTCCGTGGAAGCTTTCACGGAGCTCGTCCACGGTTATCGTGAGCGCCTGCTGCGCTTTCTCGCGACGCGTTGCGCGAGCTTCGCCGATGCAGAGGACGCACTGCAGGACACTTTTATTAACGCGTTCAAGTACCTGCATTCCTACGACCCGCGCTGGCGCTTCAGCACGTGGTTGTACCGCATCGCAATACGCAATGCCGCGCGGCTGCACGACGGCAACGTCGCCGAACTGGGAGAGATCGCTGACGAAAGCAACGACCCACTGAGCCACTGCATCGAGCATTCCGATCGTGAAAACCTCTGGTCGTCGGCGAAACGCGTGCTGTCGGATGAGGTCTACACCGCGATGTGGCTCAGGTATGTGGAAGACATGTCCGTCAACGATATTTCCGGTGCACTGGAGCGCTCAAACTCCTGGACCAAGGTCAACCTGATGCGTGGTCGCAAGGCCCTCGAAAACGCCATGAACAAAGACTCCTCACGGAGCGAAGCCTATGGATAATCTCGCCAAACAGCTGCGCAAAGACGCAGACGCCATTAACGCCGAAGTTTCGCCGCAACTCGATTCCCGCATTCGGGCGTCGCTGGAAGCGGTGACCCAGGAGCGGCCGGCGACGCCCGCGCCGGCTCGCGAGACGGCACGCTCGCCCGGCTTCTGGTGGGCAAGCAGCCTGACCGGTATAGCCGCGGCGCTGGTGCTGATTGTTGTGGTCAACACAAACACCGTCGAGACGACGGACAGCACGGTCGCGAGTAACGACGAACCGGTCCTGCAGTTACCCGATCTGCCGCGGCTGCCGCTCAACGTTGAGGCAGCCATGACCACGAGCCTGCTGGAGCAGGAACTGGAGAACTTCCAGTCTGACCTGCAGCGGGCTGCGAAAGCGGTGGAAGATGACGTCGAGCGCATTATCGACCGCGGCGAGCCGGAACCGGCGGAAACGGTGCAGCCGGAGGCCGCGCCAACACCTTGAAGCCCGAACGCTAGTCCCAATTTACGGGGAAGGCTAAACTACGTCTTACCGTATTCAGGACACACCCATGGGCAGAGCCATCATCCTGGTGCTGGATTCCTTCGGCATCGGGGCAACAGACGACGCGGATCGTTTCGGCGATGTCGGCGCGAACACGCTGGGCAGTATTGCCCGCGAGCGCGCCGCCTCGGCCGAGGGACCCCTGCGGCTGCCCAATCTGGCGCGTCTCGGCCTGTTCGACGCCAATCGCGACAGCGCTGGCCACTACCCGGACGGCGTCACACCGCCGGAGCGTATCGACGGAACCTACGGCTACGCTGCGGAGCTCTCCAGTGGCAAAGACACGCCCAGCGGCCACTGGGAAATCGCCGGTGTCCCGGTGCTGTTTGACTGGGGCTATTTCAGCGACCGACAGAACAGTTTTCCGTCGGCCTTCCTGGATGAGCTGGTGCGACGCGCTGAGTTACCTGGCGTGCTCGGCAACTGTCACTCCTCCGGCACCACCATCATCGCCGAGCTCGGCGAGGAACATATGCAGAGCGGCAAGCCGATCGTCTATACATCCGCCGACAGCGTGTTCCAGATCGCCGCGCACGAAGAAAGCTTCGGCCTGCAGCGCCTCTACGATCTCTGCGAGATCGCCCGCGAACTGGTCGATGAATACAAGATCGGCCGTGTTATCGCGCGGCCGTTCGTCGGCAGCAGCCGTGAAGACTTTGTGCGCACGGGCAACCGCCGGGACCTGACTACGCCGCCGCACGCACCGACGGTGCTCGACAAGCTGGTGGCAGCGGGCGGTGACGTTATCAGCATCGGCAAGATCGCCGACATCTATGCGCACCAGGGTGTCACGCAGAAGATCAAAGCGTCCGGCAACGAGGCGTTGTTCGACGCAACGCTCACGGCACTCGACACGGCGGATGACAACACGATCGTGTTCACGAACTTTGTGGATTTCGACATGCTTTACGGCCATCGCCGTGACGTGCCGGGCTACGCCAGCGCCCTGGAATACTTCGATGACCGTCTGCCGGAGCTGCTCAACAAACTGCGCGACGACGACCTGTTGATCCTGACGGCAGACCACGGCTGCGACCCGACCTGGGAAGGCAGCGATCACACGCGGGAGCACATCCCCGTGCTCGCCATCGGCGGCGGCCTGACACCGGGATCGATCGGCAAGCGCGACTCGTTTGCGGATATCGGCCAGACGATCGCAACGTACTTCGGTCTTGAGCCGATGGACTACGGTACGAGCTTTCTCGACGCCAAGAACGCTGCCTGAACGCTAACCTCGCCAGGAGGCAGGGACGCGAATCGCGATCACTTCGGCCTCGGCCGTCACTGAATCACCCGACAAGGTTCGACAACGGACGACGGCTTTTTTGTCGTTGATGTCGTCGATGGTCGCCTCAAGGTCAATCGGCACGTCGATCGGTGTCGGCATCAGGTAATTCACACTCAGCCGGCCGGTAACACACCAGATGGCCGGGCCTCCATCGCCCATCTCCCGGCCGTCGCGCTGATGGTGCGCCGCGATCGCTGTGCCGACGCTGTGGCAGTCGATCAGGCTGGCGATGAGTCCGCCGTAGACAAACTGTGGCGGGCCGGCGCAGTGTTCCGGCCCGGCGACAAAGCGACAGCGAGATACCTCACCGTCAAAGTAGCTTTTTATTCTATGGCCCTTGGCGTTGTCCGGGCCGCAGCCGTAACAGTTGTTGTCCTCGAGCTGGTCCTGGATGGCTTTCACGATACCTCCCTCGCTGGCAGGAAATTGGCGGCAGCGCCGGCGCCGACGATGCCGATCAAAGCCACCGGGACGAACCACGTCGGGTGCGGTATCAGGATCATCTGGCTAACGGCACCGGCCAGTACGAAGCTGGTAATGACCGAGGAAAAATACAC
>JBCDJX010000032.1:0-31298 GCA_038747355.1 Pseudomonadota bacterium
CACCTGGGCGACGGCGGTGTACAGCTTCGCGGGAATCTCGGCGCCGATGTCGGTGCTGCGGAACAAGGCACGCGCGAGCGGCGGTGCCGAGAACAGCGGTACCTTGTTTTCGGTCGCCACCTCGCGGATCTTCTTCGCCACCAGATCCTGACCCTTGGCGACCACTCGCGGTGCACCCATCAGGTTTTCGTCGTATTTTAGCGCAACGGCGAAATGCGTCGGGTTGGTGATGACCACGTCGGCGGTCGGCACGTCCTGCATCATGCGTCCCTGCGCCACCTGCTGCTGCAGCTGGCGGATCTTGGACTTGACCTCCGGACGACCTTCGGTCTCCTTCATCTCGTCCTTGACCTCTTTGCGGGTCATGCGCATCTTTTTCGTGAATTGCCATTTCTGGAATGGCGCATCGATGGCAGCGATCACGATCAGTCCGAGGCTGACAACCAGCAAGGAACTGCCACAGATCCGCATCGCGTGCGCGATACCGGCCTTCATTGACTCGCGACCCAGGCCGGTCAGTGCGTCGAAACTCCACCACAACCAAAAACCCGCCAGTGCCCCAACCAGCAGGAACTTTGCAATAGCCTTGACCAGCTCGTTGAGCGCGTTGGGACCGAAGATACGCTTGAAGCCACTCAGTGGATTGAGGCGGTCCGGCTTGAACGCCATCGCCTTCAAACTGAAGGTAAAGCCGCCCATAGCGGCCGAGCTCAGGAAAACAGCGAAAACCAGCACGACGATGAACGGAATGAGGCCAACCATCGCACCAACAAAATGGGTCGACAGCGCGGGACCCATGTAACCGGGATCGAAAATGCGTTCGCGTTCGATAACAAAGCCCGAACGGAAATTCTCAAGTACGCGTCCACCCATCGGGCCGGCCATCATCAGAAGCGCGGTCGCACCCGTCAGCATCACACCCGTCATCGTCAGCTCACGCGATCGGGGAACCTCACCTTTTTTCCGCGCGTCCTCAAGACGCTTCGGAGTCGGTTGTTCTGTCTTCTCTTCCTGGGGTGTTTGCTGATCAGCCACCGGCGTGCGCTCCCTGCACTAGCTCTCAAGCATTTGCGAAATGGCGAACATGGACTGATTGAGGAACAGCGTGATGCTCTCCACAAGGACGCCCATGTTGAGAAAAATGACCAGAAATCCGAGCAACATAGTGATCGGAAATCCCACGGCGAACAGGTTCAGGGTCGGCGCCGCGCGACTCATTACGCCAAACGACAGGTTGACCACGAGAATCGCCGTGATCGCCGGCAAAGCGATCTTCAGAGCGAAAACAAACAGGTTGGCCGTCCACGCCAGCACCTCCGCCAACAACGGCAGGCTGAGGCCAGATGCGCCAATCGGCAGCGTCTGAAAACTCTGTGACAGCAGAAGAATCATGGTCAGGTGACCGTCGATGGCCAGGAATACCAGCATGCCGAGCATCAGGAACAGCTGACCAAGTACCGGTGTGTTGACGCCATTGGCCCTGTCGATAAACACCGCGAAGCCAAGACCCATGCCCAGTGAAATCACCTGACCGCCGAGCGCTATCGCGTCGAAGACAAGCTGCACTAAGAAGCCCATCACGATCCCGATCGCGATCTCCTGAATCACCGTGACCAGACCCGCCGCACTCAGTACGTCCAGTGAAACCGGCGTCTGGATAACCGGCGCTACGACCATCGTCAGTACCATCGCTAACAGGATCCGAACCCGCGTCGGGACAAAGCTGGCCCCGATCACCGGCATCACAATCAGGAAAGCGCCAATTCGCAAAAACGGCCACAGATACATCGACAGGGTTTCGACGATGGGCTGAATGGCAATCTCGATATTCATGGGTGTAGGTCATGTCAGGTCCTCTATGACGGCGTCATGAGATCAATGACGGAATCTGCTCCATCAGTTGCCGGGTGTAGTTGGTGATCACAGCGAGCATCCAGGGGCCGCCGAAAACCAGCGCGACGACGAGGATGAACAGCTTCGGTACGAAGCTCAGGGTCATCTCGTTGATTTGCGTAGCCGCCTGGAACATACCGATCAGCAGGCCGACCGCGAGTGCCGAGCCGAGCAAAGGTGCGGCGAGCAGCATCGTGACCCACAGGGCCTGCTGTCCGATCGTTGTCACAACTTCCGGTGTCATGCCGAACTCCTAGGTAAAGAAACTCGACGCGAGCGTGCCGAGAATGAGTGCCCATCCGTCGACCATGACAAACAGCATGATCTTGAAGGGCAGTGAAATGAGCATCGGCGACAGCATCATCATGCCCATCGACATGAGGACACTCGACACAACCAGGTCGACGACAAGAAACGGTATGAAAATCAGAAAGCCGATCTGGAACGCCGTCTTCAGCTCGCTGACCATAAAACTGGGAATAACAATCGACAGCGGCGCATCGTCGACCGTCTGGATATCGTCGCGTCCGGCAATCGACGCGAACAGGTACAGGTCGCTTTCGCGCGTCTGGTTCAGCATAAATTCGCGCAAAGGGCCCACCGCAGCGTCGAACGCCGCCTCGGCACCGAGTTCGCCATCGATATAGGGCTTGGCGGCGGTCGCGTGGATTTCGCTGATAACCGGCGCCATCACGAAAAACGTCAAGAACAGGGCGATGCCGAGCAGCACCTGGTTGGGCGGTGTCTGCGCCGTGCCGAGCGCTTGCCGCAGGATCGACAACACGATGATGATGCGAACAAACGCGCTGGTGGACAGGACGATTGCCGGCAACAAGGTCAGCAAGGTCATCAAGACCAGAATCTGCAGACTCAGCGTGTACGACTGACCCTCGGTGGCCTGAATCAGGGCCGGCGCCGCCACGTCCTGGGCGACAGCCGCAGGTGCTATCAGCAGCAAAGCGATCGGCAGCCAGCGGTTCATTTCAGTTTCTCCGCCAGCGTGGCGCGGAGGCGATCGCCAAAGCTCGCGTTGTCCTCTGATGTCGTGGTTTCGGTGACGACAGGATTGTCGAACACGTGCAAGGTCTGGATCTGCGACGACGTCATGCCCACCAGCAGCTGCTTGTCAGCAACTTCGACGAGGATCAGTCGTTCCTTGGTACCCAACGCTCGGCTTGCAACGACGTTGATCACGTCACGTGCACCGCTCACGGCGAGTCGTGATCGCGAGTACAGCCAGCCCAGCGCGAAGATCGCGCCGATGACGATCAGCATACTGATGACCATGCTGGCAATTTCCGATCCGCCCACGACGGTGCGCGACTCACTGGCAACCGCCACTGACGGCGTGAACAGGCAGACTGTGATGGCTTGTCGCAGCATCGATCTAGTTCAGCTTCTCGATGCGTTCGCTGGGGCTGACAACGTCGGTCAGACGGACACCGTAGCGATCGTCAACAACCACGATCTCGCCGTGCGCGATCAACGTGCCGTTGACCAGCACATCCATTTGCGTGCCGGCTTCCTGGTCGAGCGATACCACCGAACCCTCAACCAGCGACACGAGGTCTCGGATCGAGATGTTGGTCGTACCAACGCGCAGCGACACATTGACCGGTATGTCGAGAACGAGGTCGAGATTGACATCCGCTTTCGGGTCGTTAGCAGACGGCTCGTTCAGTTCCTCGGGGGAATACTGAGGCGCATCCGCTTCATTGACCTCGACGTTTTCGGCTTCTGTCGTTTCAGACATGATGAGTTTCCTGTTGGTTTATCCCTGGGATTTCGTGGTTTCTGTCAGCCAGCGAGTGGCCTCGATGGCGTAGTGGCCGTTGTGCACACCGAACTGGCCCTCGAGAACCGCAACGTCGCGTGCGAACAGCGTGCAGTTGCGCGGATCCTCGATGTCGACAACATCGCCGACCTCAAGCTCGGCAACCTCGCGGAGCAACATCTGCTTGCGGCCTACCTCGGAGGAAACGGCGACCATCGAGTCGGTCACCTTGTCGCTGATCACCGTCTGCCAGAGCGCATCCTGCACGGGGTCGGAATCCCTCTGCTGATCGCGAAGTGCCGGAATCAGTGTGCGAATCGTCGCCAGTGGCCAGACCAGCTGAAACGACTGGTCGATATCATTGATCGCCATCTCGAAGGTGCAGCTCAGCGACTTTGTTGACTTGTCGACGCCGTCGATCGGGTCCGTATTCAGGTACAGACTGCCTTGCGCCGGCTCGATCGGCGTGAGCTTGCCCCAGGTTTCCGTGAGGCAGGCCAGCAACTGCTGGGTGAACTTTTGCACCACCGCACGTTCGCCGGTGGTGAAAAATCCACTGTTTTGCGTCGATGGCTTGTCGGTGCAGCCGCCAAAAAAACACTCAACCAGCTGCGCTACGACGCCCTCGCCAAAATAGGCCAGCGCGATGCCCTCGAGCGGTGCCGGTTTGAAATCGACCACCAGGGCCGCGCCGCTGTCTCTCTCCTCGAGCTCACCGTAGTCGATCTCCTCGATCGAACCGGGCGTCACTCGCACCGGCGCATTGAGCATCTTCTCGACCGTTTTCGACATGGCCGTCGCCATCTGCGCGTTTAACAGATCGAGGCGCGGATAACCGTTGGTAACGATATGAGCACGCGGGCTGATTACGAACTCGTTGACCTCGGCGTAGCGCGGGCCGTCGGTGGAATGCACCTCAACCTCGCCGCTCTCGATGCCGTCGAGTAACGCTTCTTTCTCTTCGTCGGACAGGACCGGCTCGTTGCTGGCCTCGTCCTCGGTGTCGGCCTGCGCCTCCGGCGACTCGTCGACGGTGGCCTGCTCGTCCTGGATGTCTTCTTCGCTCATGACGGATCTACTGGATCACCAGGCCGGTGAAATAGAGTTCCTCGATGGCGGGCTTGCCGATGCGCATTTCCATCAGGCGACGAATTTCGGCGAGACCGTCATCCAGCATCATCTGTTTGCCATCGCGGGTCGCGATGTCTTCATAGATGTAACTCGAGTAAAGAAGAATCAGGTTGGAGCGAATCAACGGTGCGTGCTCCCGAACCTCATTGATCGTCGCCTGGTCGCGCGCCATCATTTCGAGGCTGACCTGCATAACGTGGTCATCGCCGATACGGTCCTTGAAGTTCACCACCAGCGGCGGGGCAATCGCGGAGTAAAAGACCGGACCACCTCCCTCGGACTTGTCCTCTTCGGCACCCTCTTCGGCCATTGCCTCGCCGTCCTCGCCGACGTCGGCATCACCGCCGCCAACAAGGGTGAGACCGGCAAACGCTCCGACCGCAACCAGCACAAGGCCGATACCGGCAAACATCAGTTTCTTGCCGAGTCCACCCGACTTCGCTTCGCCTTCCTGGTTTTCGTTTTCGTCAGCCATCATTAGCTCCAGTGTCAACTGACCAGAGCAATGCAAGGCCTGTGCCAAGGCGTTCGTTGTCAATAAAAACAGTAAGTTATGGATTTCTTCGCCGTCTAGCGGCGTCCAGTTTTCGACGCTGTTCGGGCCTGGGAGTCAGGGCCGTCAAAAACCCGACACGACACCGGCGGACCGGCGTCGTGTCGAAAAACCGTCGCTAGAGGATCGACGGCGGGGGATAGGGCGTGTCGTCAGACAAAGGTGTCGAGCAGACCGCGGGCGACACGCACCCGGGTAGACACAGAAACGGTGTTTTCGTTGCTCAGCTCATCACCGTCGTCCGTCGACAGGGCGGTTGAGCCCTGCCGTTCATCGGTGTTTTCCGACTGTCGTTCCGCGGACTGTTCGCCCACGGATGCCTGGCCCAGGTTGATGCCCTGCTCTTCGAGCAGGTTCCTGAGCCTCGGTAGCGCTGCCTCGATCACGTCGCGGGTTGCGCCGTTCTGGGCGACGAAACTGATGTTGGCCGCGTTGTCCTCCATCGACAGGCGGATACGAAGGGGACCCATTTCTGCCGGCGACAGGCGGATCTCGGCGTTCTGTAGCTTGTTTGTCGCCATCATCAAGACCCGTTCACCGAGGCGGTCTCCCCACGAGGGATCTCTGACCGGTGTATCGATGGTTTCGGACAGCGCGGTCAAACCGCTGGCCAGATCGGCGCTGGTCGCAAGCTGGGTTGCTGTCGGGATTGCAGCCGCGGTCGCGTGCACCTGGAACGTACCGGCCTGCGGCTTCACGAGCGTCGCCGCGTCCGCTCGGGCGAGTTCAGCGACCGCATTGCCGAGTTCGGTTCGCAGCGACGAGGAGACGGTTGCTCTCTCACCTAACTCCGCGCCCAACGGCCCTACGCCGAGTGCACGAAAGCGATCGCCACGTCCGTCGGTGGTCACACCGTCAACCGTGACCACTCTCGCAGGCGCAATATCCTGGCGAGAACCGCCGCCGGTTTCCGTGCCGGCGAGCAGGCGCTGGAGCGTCTCCGTCACGCGTCGCATATCATCCTGTGACAGTCGCTGGCTCGCGCGATCCAGGGTCGTTTCCAGTTGCTCAACGGACAGGTTAGTCAGTTCAGCCAGGTCATTGATTTGCGACGCACTGGGCGGCACGAAACTCACGGGGTTGGCGAGCTTGACCGACGCATCCAGTGACGCGGCGGCGATGTCTTCCGGCAGCGGTTCAATCGGGCTGACGTTTATCTCGGCAACCTCGATCGGTTCAAGCGGCGATTCCAGGTTGAGACCGGCCGGCAGCTCAAGGTCGCGCAGCGTCAACTCCAGGTCGACGTCGAGCTCCGCCGCCGTCAAAGCCTCCGGGCCGAGATCGGCCTGCATCGACTGCAGTTCCTCGACCAGGGTGTCCAGTCCGGGCGGCAATTCATTGCCGCTGCCCGGCAAACCGGTGACGTCGAGCGGGACGGCAACACGACCGTTCAGATCGACGATCGAGCGATTCACTTTAAGTTCGTCGGCAAACGGACTGGCCGGGTCGGAAACCCCGTCGTTCAACAGTTTGAGTGATGAGCCAAGAGGCGAATCGCCGCCGGGAATCTCGGAAGTCGGGAAGAAATTGGTGGGCAGCATGCGCAGACCTCTTGTGGGTGATACCCCAATAGAGCAAGAGCCGTGCCAATCCGGCGCTTACTCGTCCTCATACCGGACCGGACGTGCCGGTCGGTCGTCCAATGTGCGTTGTAACTGACGTTCCTGCGACACTTGCTCTTCACGCACGTAGCGCTGTCGCACTTTATCGAGAGACTCCAGCCGCTGGCGCTTGACCTGCCACTGGCGTCGATGCCGCTCGAGGTTTTGCTCGCAGTCGTGGATGATCTGCTGCTGGGAGGTCACCGCCTGGTCGAGCCGGGTCAAAAAGTCCTGGTAGTCCTTGAGCTGCGCTGCGCTGGTGAAACCGCGTGTCTTCGATTTCGCGGCGTAATCGTGGCGAAAGGCGTTCAGTTCACCCAAACGGGCAACCTGGTCATTGAGCTGACGTTGCGAGGCACCGGTGGCCTCGGCCAGCTTGCGCTCGTCCGTCTCGGCGATCTTGACGATCTTCTGAAATCGGGAGGACCGTTGCCGCATGCTACGACTCCGCGGCCGGGCCAAGCAGATCGCGCAATGCGGACACGCTGTCGCTGAGCGAGACTTTTCTTGCGTAGTGCTGGCTCAGGAACTCGACAATCGAGGGCCAGAGCTTCAGCGCTTCATCGAGTTCGGGGTTGGAGCCCGGCTGGTAGGCGCCGACCGAGACCAGGTCCCGATTCTGCTGGTAGCAGGAGTAGACGCGGCGGAATCGTGACACCAGTGCCTCGTGTTCATCGTCGATGATATTGGTCATCGCACGACTGACGGACGACTCGATATCGATAGCCGGGTAAATGCCGGCATCCGCCATGTCTCGCGACAGGAGGATATGGCCATCTAGGATCGCTCTCGCGGAATCCACGATCGGGTCGTTCTGGTCGTCGCCTTCGGCAAGCACCGTGTAGAACGCGGTGATCGATCCGTGACCGGGCTTGCCGTTGCCGGCTCGCTCGACGAGCTGCGGCAACTTGGCGAACACAGACGGCGGATACCCTTTGGTGGCCGGCGGCTCACCGATGGCCAGCGCGATTTCACGTTGAGCCTGTGCGAAGCGCGTCAGGGAATCCATTAGCAAAAGGACATTCTTGCCCTGGTCGCGGAAGTGCTCAGCGATGGCTGACGTCATCCACGCCCCGTGCAGACGCATCAGCGGTGTGTCGTCTGCTGGAGTGGCCACAACCACCGCGCGACGCAGGCCTTCATCACCCAGTGAATTCTCGATAAATTCCTTCACCTCGCGACCACGTTCACCGATGAGGCCGACGACGACGACATCCGCCGTTGTGTTTCGCGTCATCATGCTGAGCAACATCGATTTGCCGACACCACTGCCGGCAAACAGACCCATGCGCTGCCCGCGGCCAACCGTCAGCAAGGAGTTGATCGCGCGCACGCCGACGTCGAGCGTCTCCCGGATCGGCTGTCGATCCAGCGGGTTGATCGCTTCGCCAAACAAGGACACCTGTCGGCCATCGCGAATCGACGGTCCACCGTCAAGGGGCTTGCCGCGACCGTCAAGGACGCGCCCCAGCAAGGCATCGCTGACCTGCACTTCAGGGGTGCCGGACACAGGGATCACTCTGGCATTGGGTGCGATGCCACGCATATCGCCGACCGGCATCAGGTAGAGACGATCGCCTGAAAAGCCGACAACCTCGGTCTCTACCGGTCGTCCATCACCGGCGACCACGTCGCAACGACCGCCGAGTGCGGCGTGGCAGCCTTCAGCCTCCATCGCCAGACCAACCGTGCGACGCAAAGTGCCCTCGACCACGAGGCGCGAATCGCCCTGCGTCGCGCGCTCAAGATACGGCGACAGCCGCGACTTATACACCGCGGTTCGGTCGACCTGCAGTTCGTCGTGTTCCGGTGATTCGCTCATATGCTTCGCTCGTCACCGGCCACAGAGGCAATCACCGCGTTCAGGCGCGACTCAGCGGTCGCGTCGACGTGCGAGGTGTCCGTGGACACCCGGCAACCGCCGCGCGTGATCAACGGCTCTTCGACGATGGTCCATGCGGCTTGCGTGTCAGACAGTTTCAACGACTCGCGGACCAGCGCTGCATCATCCGGATGCAGGTGAATTTCAATTGACTGCGAGGCAACCGGCAGCAGCTGGATCGCGTCGCGGACCACGCCAATCACGTGAGAAGGATCGATGTGCATCTCTCGCCGGAACAGTTGTCGTGCCACCGCCATCGCCAGGCCAACCACCTGCTCCTCGACTTCCTGGTCGAGATCGCGGAACGGCGCCGACAAGGCGCCGATCAGTTCATCCAGGCGCTTGCAACGCAGCTGCATCTCTTTCAGTCCCTTGGCTTTGCCGTCTTCGACGCCACGATTGAAGCCTTCCTGGTAGGCCTCGTCCTGCAGCGCCTCGAGCCGGGCCGCGGTCATGTAGCCGCGACCGTCTCCGCCGTCGATGGCCGGTACGTCCCAGGGTTTGGCCGCACCGTCAGACATACACCTCACCGTCGAGGCCCAGGTTGATCTCGCCCGATTCCGCGAGTCGTCTGGCCACTTCCAGAATCTCCTTCTGGGCAACTTCGACGTCGCTCAGCTTGATCGGTCCCTTGGCCTCCATGTCTTCTCGCAGCAGTGTGGCTGCGCGGCGGGACATGTTGCCGAGGATCTTCTCACCGATAGCCGGGTCGCAGCCCTTCAGTGCAACGACGAGGACATCATTGGAAATCTCACGCAACAGCGCCTGAATACCCTTGTCGTCGACATTCAGCAGCGTATCGAAGACGAACATCATTTCCTGGATACGCTCGCTGAGCGGTGCGTCCTTGTCGCGAATCTCGTCCATCAGTTGCTCGCCGTGCTCGGAATCCAGAGCGTTGACGATATCGGCCGCAACCTTGTCGCCACCGACCTTCAGAGTCTCGCCGCTCGATGCCTGGCCGGACTTGGTCGCAATCAGTGCCTCGATTTCGGACAGCGCCGATGGCTGGATGTCGCTGAGCGAGGCAACTCGCATAATCAGGTCGGACTGCACGGGTTTCGGCAGCAGCCCAATCACGTCGGCCGCGATGGCCGGGTCCAGGTAAGACAGGACGATCGCAACGATCTGTGGATGCTCATCCTGGACGATATCGGCGACTTCCCGTGCGCTCATCCAGCGCAGCCCGTCGATACCTTTTGACTGGCGTCCCTTGACGACACGATCAACAAACGCGTTGGCCTTGCTTTCACCCAGCGCACTGCCAAGCAGTTTGCGCATGTACGATTCATTGTCGACGCCGAGCGATGTCTGCTCTTCGACGTCCGAGATAAAACTGTTCAGCATGGCGTCCGCGTCATGGCGACTGATTGACGTCAGGCTCGCCATGGCGGTACCGAGCGCCTGCACTTCCTCAGCGCCCATGTACTTGATGACCTCGGCGGCTTCATCCTCACCAAGCGTCATGAGTAACAAAGCGGCCTGTTCGACACCGCTCCGCGAATCGTCGGTCATTTCGTCAGCCATTCTCGCCTACCCACTGCTTGACGACCTGCGCCACCCGGGCGGGGTCATTCCCGCTGATATTCCTGGCTGCACTGACCTTTTCATCGAAGCTCGGCGGCGGAATGGCCACGGCCGGCTGCGGCATACCGGGCGCAACCGGGTACGCCGCACTCAGAGCCTGTGACTCAGAGTGACTGGCGACCACGTTTTTCAGCATGGGCCGGACGACGCCGAACACGATAGCGAGTACGACCGCTGCGCCGAGCACCTGCTTCGCAATGTCACGAACGATCGGCTTTTCCCAGATGGGCGGAGGCTCTACGGGCTCGATCTCGACGATGTCGCGGAACGTCGCGCTGGTCACAACCACCGTGTCGCCACGCGCTTCGTTAAAGCCAACCGATTCACGCGCCAGCTGCTCAAACTGCTGAATACGCTCCGGCGTCAAGCCAACCGGGGCAGCCTCTTCACCTTCGGCACTCGCCGGTGGTGTGTCGTCGACGAGGATCGCAATGGACAATCGGCGGATGGTCGCAGGCTGAGGTTTCTCGTAGGTGACCGTCCGCGGCACTTCAAAATTCTCCACGCGATCGGAGGTCGTGTTTCGGGTAGCAACGTTCTCACCCTCTGTCGGCACCTCACCGCCGGTTTCCGGCGGCTGGTTGGTCGTCGCACCGGGCACGCCGCCGGGATTCGCATTCGCTCCACCCATGTTGGACTCACTGACTTGTCGGCTGATCACGGCGGCGTTGGCGCTGTCGTAAACCTCGGAGGCTACTTCGCGCTGACTGAAATCCACATCGGCCGAGACGTTTGCCCGCACCTTGCCGAAGCCGACCAGCGGCGTGAGGATGTTCTCAATATCTCGCTTGAGCTTGTCCTCGAGCTTCAGCTGGTAATCGAGCTGGCTGGCGGCCAGCGCTTCATTGCCCATGTCGTTGCCGGTGCTCAGCATGCGCCCGAACTGGTCGATGATCGTGACGTCGGCCGAGGCAAGGTTGGGTACCGCGGTCGCCACCATCTGCGTGATCGAGGCGGCCTGCGAGGCCTCCAGCATGCGACCGTTGTAGGTCGACAGGAAGACCGACGCTGATGCGTCTCGCTGGTTGCGCAGGAAAGCGGACTGCGGTGGCATCGCCAGGTGTACCCGGGCTTCACGCACCGCGCCGAGATTGCTGATCGTACGCGCCAGCTCAACTTCGAGATTTTGCTGCAACAAGGTCTTTTCGACTTCGGCGCTGCGCCCGAAACTGCCTTCGTCGAAATTCATCGACGAGCCGGACATGGAAATCCCCTGCTCGCCCAGTCGCATGCTGGCGTCCATGTAGCGGGAACCGTCCACCATCACGGAGCCGTTTTTCGGATCGATCTTGAAATCGATGCCGGCCGCGCGCAGTGAGCTGGCAATTTCCGAGGCCTCTGACGGGTTGCCGCCGGTGTAGATCGGCGTGTACGTGGGGTTCTGCGACCACAGGAACACCGCGAGCCCGGCGGCGACCGCACCGGCCACACCAACCAGCAACATGATCTGCCGGACAGCCGGAATTTTCATGACGCTCGACAGGCCGAGATTGGCAACCGGCACAGCGGTTGAATCGATGACGTTTGCGTTATCCATGATGAGTGTTATCCATCCCTAACTTGTAATCACACGGGCATGTTCATGATGTCCTGGTAAGCAGTTACCAGTTTGTTGCGTACTTCGGTCGCCGCCCGAAAAGACAGATCCGCCTTGGCTGACGCGATCATGACCTCGGGAAGCGTCACGCCGGGTTTTTCCAACTGCAGATCCACCTTCATGGCGGCGGAAGATTTCTGCGCCGCGTTGACGGAATCCAGCGTGTTTTTCATCAGACTGCCGAACTCGGTACGCTCGGTTCCGGCGGGACGCTCCATCGTTGGCGCGGTTGGTGACTGCAGGGTCCGGCTCATGGACCGGATCTGGCCCAGCAGTTGTTCAGGGCTGATATTGTTCATGCGTGCTCTCCCGCTACAACGTCGCCGGGAATGGCAATACCCGCATCGCGCATTCGCGCCAGCTTGTATCGCAGTGTCCGGGGACTGATGCCCAACACATCGGCAACCGCCGAACGCTTGCCGTTCTGAGCGGTCATCGCGTCGATGATGAGCTGAAATTCTCGGTGTTTGAGGTCGGCCTGCAGCGCGGTGTCAGCGACCAGTCCAACGGGCGCCGCGTCTTCGAAGGCCAGATCCTCGGCCTGGATCGTTTCCCGCGACAGCAGAATCAGGGTGCGCTGAACAAGGTTTTCCAGTTCGCGGACGTTGCCCGGCCAGTCGTGATTGCGAAGTGCCTCTTTCGCCTCCTCGGAGAAACCGATCGTCGAGGTCGGGTCCTGCGAATAGCGATCGAGAAACAGTTCTGCCAGCGGCAGAACGTCCAGCGAACGTTTGCGCAGCGGCGGTATCTGCAGGGGGAATACGTTCAGCCGGTAATACAGGTCCTCGCGGAACTTGCCTTCGGCCACGTACTGGCGAAGATCCCGGTTGGTGGTCGCCAGAACGCGAACGTCCAGCGGGATCGTCTTGCGTCCGGCGAGCCGTTCCACTTCTTTCTCCTGGATCACACGCAGCAGCTTCGCCTGCAGGCCGATATCCATTTCGGAGACTTCGTCGAGCAGCAAGGTGCCCTGGTTCGCCTGTTCGAATTTGCCCGGATGGGCTGCCGTCGCACCGGTAAACGCGCCCTTTTCGTAACCGAACAGGACGGCCTCGAGCATGTTCTCGGGGATCGCGGCGCAGTTGATGGCAACAAAGTCGTTGCCGGCGCGAGCGCTGTTTTCGTGGAGGTAGCGTGCCAGCACTTCCTTACCGCAGCCGCTTTCGCCGGAAATCATTACGGTGGCCTCGGTTGCCGCCACTTTGCCGGCCACGTTCAGCAGTTTGCGACTCGCCGGATCTTCGGCGATCGGGTCGCGATCGCCCGGCGCTGCTTTCAGGTACTTGCCGACGATTCGCTTCAGCTCATCGGCTTCGAAGGGTTTAACGAGGTAGTCGGACGCACCGTTGCGCATGACATCAACCGCGTTTTCAATCGTGCCGTGCGCTGTCATCAACACCGCCGGCAGCTGCGGGTAGTCGTGGCGTATGTGGTCGAGCAACGTGGCACCGTCCATCGGCTCCATTTGCAGATCGCTGACCACCAGGTTGACCGGGTTGCGGCTCAGGACGTCCAGCGCACTTTCACCGTTGTCCGCTGTGACTACGTCCACCTCGTCGCTGACAAGGGTATCGAACAGCGCCTCGCGGAGGTTTGCGTCATCTTCAACAATCAGGACCGTCGGATTCGTCATTCAGGCGGCCTCCACCAGTGGCAGCTCGATCGTGAACGTCGTGCCGAGCTTCGATGAGGCGACCTTCGCGGTACCGTCATGCGCGGCTGCCACCTGCTGAACCACCGCGAGACCGAGACCGGTGCCCTGTGGGCGCGTGGTAAAAAACGGTTCAAAAAGGCGCGCCAGGAATTCCTCGGGGACGCCGGGGCCGTCGTCGCTGACCGCAATCACCAACGTGTCGTCCGCGCGTCGAGCGCTGATCACAATGCGCATCGCGCCGAGCGCCGCCTGGTCCGCGTTGGTGACGAGATTGACGATGGCGCCGCGCAGGGCGTCCGCGTTTCCGGACACCGTCAGCGACGGGTCCTGGACGACAAACGACAGTTTCGTGCGCTCAGCCAGCTGCCCGTCAACCGCGGCGACCGCGGTCGATACAAGATCCGCGACGTTGACGATCTCGGCGTTCGTGCGGGTACCGGCAGCAAACTGCAGCATGTCATCGACCATGCGTCCGAGATCGTTCAGGCGCTCGCTGATCTTTTGCACGGCACGCTGCTGAGTGGGCGTTGCCGTGTCGAGCTGCGCGGCATACAGCATTGCCGACGCCAACGGCGTCCGAACCTGGTGCGCGAACTCAGCAGTCATTTCGCCGATAGCGGACAGGCGCTCCTGCCGCTGGCGAAGTTCGGAAATCTGGCGGCTGTCGGTCACGTCGGCAAGAAGAATGACCTCGCCGGCCTCGTTGCGCAGGGCGCGACGCGACAGGCTCAGCCACTGGCCGTCGCGCAGTAGAATGTTGCCGTCCTCGGTGCCGCCACCGTGCACCTCGCGTTTAACGATGGATGCCCAGGAGCAGCCAAGCAGCGGTCGGCCAAGCAGCCGTGCTGCTTCGCTGTTGTGCTGCTGGATCTGACCCTCGCCGTCGATAACGACGATGCCGCCCGGCAGCGATTCCAGTAGCTGCGCCAGCCGCTTGCTGAGGCGCTCCGTGTTGCGAAACTCCCTCAGGCGAGCGGACTGCTCGCTGTTCAGCGCCCGGGTGAGTGCTTCGACCTTGAACTGCAGGTCCCGATACGACTGCTCCAGCTGGTCTGAGTGCTGACTAAACGATTCAAAAGCGACTTTCAGCTGTTGGCGATCTAACGATGTGGCTTCCACGTGTCTCTCCGTAACATCGGCATTCCTGCAAGGGTTTAAGCAAGAGACATGCCAATCGGAATGAATTCATATTTTTCAATTAGTTACGAAATTTAGCTGTCGCCTTGTCGCGACCGCTTTTCGACATCACGCGGGCTTTCGTCAGATTTTTGACGCCGCTGCAGCTCGATATGATTGGCGGGGTGACGAGGAACCGTCACCCCGGACGTTCAGGCCAGCTCGTATTTGGCGAGTTTCTCGACCAGCGTGGTCCGGCGCATGTTCAGCAGACGCGCTGCTTGCGCGACCACCGAGTCACTGGCCTGCATCGCCTGTTCGATCAGCTGTTTTTCAACATGACACAGGTGGTCCTTGAGGTTGTCGTTACTAAGCTGCATCGCTTCCGCCACCATGTTCGGCGCTGCGCTGACCTCGACCTGGTTTGCAGGATCGGTGTATTTCGGCGGCAGGTCCTCAATGTCGATCGTGCCTTCCGGCTTGATGATGGCCAGTCGCTCCACCAGGTTACCGAGTTCGCGAACATTGCCCGGCCACTGGTAGCTTGCGAGCACTTTCAGCGCCTCCGGGCTGATGCGGATACCGTCGGCGTTACCGCCCGCATGTCGGACCAGAAGCTCGTTCATCAGGCACGGCAGGTCAGTCGCGCGCTTATACAGCGGCGGCATTTCAATCGGGTAAACATTGAGACGGTAGAAAAGATCCTGGCGAAACTCGCCCGCCTCGACCATTTCCGGCAGGTTTCTGTGCGTTGCTGCAACGATGCGAACATCGCAGGCCTGTGACTCGTTGCTGCCGACTTTCTCGAAACTGCGTTCCTGCAGAACGCGCAGCAGCTTCACCTGCATGTCCAGCGACATGTCGCCGATCTCATCGAGAAACAGCGTACCACCCTCGGCCAATTCGAAACGTCCGGTCCGATCGGACACAGCGCCGGTGAACGCGCCTTTTTTGTGGCCGAAAAGCTCACTTTCCAGCAATTCCGCGGGTATCGCGCCGCAGTTGATCGGCACAAACGGCTTTTCAGCACGTCGCGACAGGTCGTGGATGGTCCGTGCCACCAGCTCTTTGCCGGTCCCGGACTGACCCGTCACCAGTACGTTGGTGTCAAAATCCGCCACCTTCTCGATCAAGGTGCGCACTTTACGAATCGGGTGCGACTCGCCGCTCAGGCGATGACGCCGGTCGCTGCCGCTGTAGCGGGCCGCCCGGTCCAGCAGGCGCTGCATCTGCGCGCGTTTCAGCGGGACATCGAGTGACCATTCGGCATCGCCAAGTCCGGCATCGGCATCCGTCTTCAAATGGATGACCGGCAGGCCGGGCCGCGACAGCATCAGGCGTTCGGCCAACACGCGGTTGTTTTCTGATCCACCGGTATCGCCAAGCACCACGGCGATGCCGTCGTCGTTGTCGTTAATGGTAGCGATCACCTGGTCGGGATCGGACAGGACAGGCTCGTATTTCAGGAACTTGAGTCGGTTGCACAACTCGGCAGCGCGTTCCTTGTCTGTATCCAGAACAAGTACTTTGGACTGCGAGCTTTGACTCATCCTTGTGCCTCTTATGTTAAGAGCGCCTGAAGGTCATCCAGACTACGGCGCAGAGGCGGCTAAGTTTGTGATCTTCCTCACAGTTTTACAAGTCGTTCAGGCCTCCGAACGACCCGCAACTGGGCCCGGCAGCGGCGCAGGCCATTAACGGATCAGCCGATCTGTGACATCCGGTTGGTGGCACCGTAGGCCTGGGCGGCCGCCTTGCCCTGCTTCAGGGTAGCGAGCTGTTGCTTGATGTCGCGGCGCGCGGTCTTGACCATCGATTGAACGAGGTCGTTGCTGCGCTGCAGCGCGAGCAGGACGTCCCGGCGATTCTCAACCGGTACCTGGTGCACGGCATCGCGCAGGTGCTGCGTCATCGCCTCGATCTCTTGCCATTCGCCCTCGGACGCCAGCACCTCCATGCGGTTGGCGATGTCCAGCGCGGAAATCGCGAGCTGGTCTTCCGGCGGCTTACCCGGCGTCGCCATACTGCTTCTCTCGATCGTCGAGTGACAGCGAGGCCATCGGATGATCGGCAATCGCATCCCAGGCTTCCTTGAGCTCACGCAGCAAGCCACTGACCTCGTCGAGGATCGACTTGTCATTCTTCAGGTTCGCCTCGAGCAGCCGGCGCATCATGTACGCGTAGAGTTCGTCAAAATTAGCCGATAGCGTCGCATCGTGATTGTGGTTCAGGCTTGCCTGCAGACCGTTGATGATCCCGATCGCGTCACTGATTCGCTCGCCCTTTTCGACAATCTTTTCCTGTTCCATATTGGCGCGGGCAAGAGAAATGTTCTGAAGTGCCCGTTCCATCAGCATCTGAATCAATCGATGCGGCGACGCATTCTCGACCGCGCTGCTGACATCGAGTTGCTTGTACTGCTGTATGGCGCTGCCGCCGGGTCCCTTGGTCATCGCTCTTCCTTATTTAATTGCTTTCCCGCGTAAAGCCGGGGAGATTCTGTAACTGGGCATTCAGAAAATTGCTGGTGTTGTTCAACTCGGCCAGCAGGCTGTCGAGTGCGTTGTACTGCCGGAACAGTCGTTCCTCCAGCGAGGTCAGCCGATTATTCAGTCGCTCGCGCTGCTCGTTGATCCGTTCCACCTGGCTGTCGAGGCCCTCGGTGCGAATCTGCAAAATCCCGTCGGACCGCAGGAAGGTCTCTGCCGTTGCCGCCAGCCGGGTGGCGAATCCCGTCTCACTGGTGAACAGCTGACCAACCTGCGAGAAGTCGTCAGCCAACGCCTCCTTGAGCTTCACAAGATCCGTATCGAACTTACCGTCGAGCTGCAGTTCGACACCGATGTCGCCGAGCAGCGAGAACGGACCATCGAGACCGGTCACGGCCGTGTTTATCTCGGTACGCACCTGCGTGATGATGCCGCGCAGGGTTGCGTCACCCAGCAGCGCGCCGGCCACACCCAGTTCCTGGTCGAAACTGGTCAGGCTGGAATTCAGGTCGATGAGTTCGTTGTAGGCGCGAACAAAGCGCGTAATCTTGTTCGCCGTTTCGTCAACGTCATTTTCGACCGCGAGACTCTGTGTGGCGCCCGACGTGCCCTGCAGGACGTTCAGCTCAACACCATCGATCGCGCTGGCAAAGGTGTTGGAGTCACTCTGCACCAGCAGGCCATCGATGCGGATACGTGCGTCGTCCGCCGCCTGCGTCTGTGTCAAAGACCCCGTCGCCAGGGCGGAGTCGTATTCGAGTGCACTCAAGCCCCCGTCGCCGCCCGTCTGTGTAATGTTGATCGTGTTGTCCTCACCGGATTTTTCACCGGTGAGAATGAGGTAGCTGCCCGCCTCCGCGTTGACGATGCTGGCGGCCACGCCGGTATTTTCCACCGTTTCGTTGATCGCATCTCGAATAGCGGACAGGGTGTTGTTGCTGGAGGTGATTTCAATGTCGAACGAGTTGCCGCCCACATCGATGGTCAGGGTACCGGTTCCGACCACCGCCGTGGAATTGGTGAACACGCCGGAGGTCAGTTTTTGCGCGGACGCAAGATTAACGACTTCGACGTTGTAGTTAGACGGTGCCGCATCGCCGGTCACGGTCGCGGTAAACACTTCCTCGTCACCGACGGTCGCTTTCCTGAGCAGCAGTTTGTCGAGCGTGTCGATGTCTTCAGCGGCCGCCTTGATTTCATTCAGCGCGGACGTGAGTGTGCCGAAGGCGGACAACTTGCCCTGTACCGTCGCTTCGCGTCTTGTCAGACGTTCTTCCACCGGCGCGCCCTCCGCAGCCACTAGCTGCGTAACGATGGACGTGATGTCCAGTCCCGAACCGATGCCTGTAGATTGAATCCCCGTCATGTCTTAGTCCGACCAGTGAAACCTACAAGCTTCCTTCAAGTTTCGTGCCAGAAAATCCGGCGCGATGCCCTCTTGGGCGTTAAACACTTGCGTCGAAAAGACGCATTGCCAAGCTGCCGTCATTCGATAGGTAGATTTCGGCTTTTTCCGGTGGGATCTGGCGAATAATCTCGCCGGTTTCCCGATCCAGGACCGAAATCACCGCCCTGTTGCTGTTCAGGTCGACTTCGAAACGCAGATCACGCCCGGCATTCCTGCTGGCCGCGGTGAGTTTCTCCGCCAGTTTCTCGAGATCCGGCATGTCGACCTGCTTTTCCGGCAGACCCTTGCCGCTGTCAGGTGACTTGTTGCCGTTCGCCAGGGCGACTCCGCTAAGTGCCGGAAACTGCCCGGTCGTGGCGGACACTGATTGAATATCCCTTTCAGCCATCTGCGTCCTCCTGTTACGCCCTGGGGGAGGAGGCTTGCGCCACCTCCCCCGGGGATCTTTCTATTGCCTTACTGCCTGACTTACTGAAGCAGACTCAGCGCCAACTGGGGCTGCTGGTTGGCCTGTGACAGGATGGATACACCGGCCTGCTGCAGGATCTGGTTCTTGGTCAGGTTCGCGGTTTCGGCCGCGAAGTCAGCGTCACGAATTCGACCGCGAGAGGCCGTCAGCGACTCACTAACCGTCTGCAGGTTGGTGATCGTTGATTCGAAACGAGACTGCAGGGCACCAAACTCACTACGCAGGTTGCTGACCGTGGTCAGGGCTGCGTCAACGCGGCTGATGATGTCGTTGGCATCAGCAACCGTCTCAACGGTGCCGGTGCTCAGCGTGGTGGAGTCAACCGAGACCTGGGTGCCGAAGCCGATCGGGGCACCACCGGTGATGTTGACCTGCTCGGTAGCCGACAGAGTGATAGAACCCTGCAGCGTGCCAGCCGTGTTGAACGCCGTGTCGTCGACACCGGCGCCAGTGACAGCACCACCCACCGTTTCGTCAACATCAATGTCGTCACCGTCAACGTCCGTCAGCGTCAGCGTCGTGCCAACGATACCGGCCGTAACACCCGTCGAGTCAGACTGCGAGTTGATCGCGTCAACAATGTCCGTCGTCGTCAGCGTGTAGTCGGTCGTGCCGTCTTCGTTGATGATGGTCGTGCCGTTGATCGCCAGCGTGTAGGTAGAGCCAGCAGAACCACCCGTTCCGGTGTAAGACGTCTGGGCGATAGCACCGTCGATTGACGTGGTCGCCGTAACGGTGAGACCAGCAACACCTGCCGCTTCGATGGCTGACGCCTTGTCCTTCGCGCTGCCAGAGATAGACGCACCGACAGAGATAACCTGGCCGGTACCGACCTGCAGGGTCAGTGAGCCGTCAGTCAGAGCCGCTGTCGTCACCGTGTTGGTCGCGCTGGCGATCTGGCCGATCTGGTTCGTGCGAACACCCTGGCCAAGCGATACACCGATCGTCTCACCGACGTTTGCGCCAACCTGGAAGGTGGCCGAACCGAAGGTGCCGTTCAGGGTCTTCAGACCGTTGAACGAGGTCTGCGTAGCGATTCGGTCGATTTCTGCCAGACGCTGCTGAACTTCGTCGTTCAGGGCAGCACGGTCAGATGCCGAGTTCGTCGCGTTAACAGACTGAATTGCCAGCTCACGAATACGCTGAAGGTTGTTGGAAACCTCCGACAGTGCACTCTCAGACGTCTGCGACAGGGAGATGCCGTCATTCGCGTTACGAGCCGCCTGGTTCAAGCCACGGATCTGAGTGGTGAAACGCTCGGAAATCGCCAAACCTGCGGCGTCATCCTTTGCGCTGTTGATTCGCAGGCCCGTCGACAGTCTTTGGAGTGACTGATTGAGCGCGCCCTGCGACTGAGTCAAGTTACGTTGCGCATTAATAGACGCGACGTTTGTATTGATCGTCAGTGCCATCGTTTTAACTCCTTAGTTACCAAAGTCTTAACCGACTGCTAGTGCGGGCCGGAAAGCTAAATTGTCGGCGCTCAAAAAAAGAGAGTTCATTCGCCGTACGCAGGAGTTATCGGACGTCGATTTAAAAACCTTAAGGATTTTAGGCAAATAGTTTTTCTGTCACGAAAAAGGCCCCGTTAAGGGGCCAGAAACCTTTAGAAACACGACAGAGAACTGTGAAGCAGTTCAACAAAGCGTCGCGTGAATCACAGAAAGTTGAACAAGGACAGACCCTGAACGCGCACAAACGAGCGCTGCGCCGCCTCCAGAATGCCTGTTTGCGCACTCAAACGTGACAGTGCTTCGGCGTAATCGAGGTCTTCAATCTTGGCGAGTGTTTCCTGAAATGTGATGGCGTTCGCACTGTTGGCGTTCTGCTGGCTCTCGACCACGGCAAGTCGAGACCCTGCGTCGGTGCGTACACTTAATAATACGCCCAGCGCCTGGTCCAGGTTTTCGAGCCCGCGATTAATGCCGTTGCTCATCTGGACCCGCGACAGGTCGTCACGAGTTTCGGTCTCAATGGCCGTGGCAAGATCGGAGATCATGGAAAACATATCCTGGAACTCGCTCGGCGATGCCACAAAAGCATCGCCGGCATCCGGCTGGCCATCGATTGCAAACTCGATACCGCGGAATGCGATCGTGTCGCCCGGCTCAAATGCGCCCGAGCTCACCAGCGCCGCGGACGAGTCGCGGACTTCGTAGGCATTCGCGGCGGTGAACGTCACCGTGTAGGTATCGCGGTCATACAGGGTCGGGTCCGTCAGGCTGCCGTTGCCCACGATCCCCAGTCCGGTATTGCCGGCAGCAGCCAGCGCCTGGAAATCACCGTTTCCTCGACGCACACGGAAGAATACGTCGGAGCCGGCGTCGCCGTCCGGGACCGTGCGTCCCTCGCCGACCTGGATCTGCCGCTGACCGTCGTCGCCGTTGTAGGTGAACACAGAACCTGCCTGCGAGACAGGCTGAACGTCGTCACGCGTGCCGGAAAACATGTAGGAGCCGTTGCCGTCGCGCTGGTTCGCGATTTTCACCAACTGCTGGAGCTGCGAACGAATCTCGACGGCAATCAGGCGACGTGATTCGTTGCCCTGTGTTGCGTTGCTGGCCTGCACCGACAATTCGCGCACGCGCTGCAAAACATCACCGGCCAGCGACAACGCGGATTCCTCCTGCTGCAGGCGCCCCACCACGATCGCGGCATTGCGGTCGAACTGCTGCGTGCGGCTCAAGGCCTCACGGAGCTCGATGGAGCGCGCGGAGGAGATCGGGTCGTCCGCCGGTGTCAGGATGCGACGACCGCTCGCGATCTGGCGACCGGTCAGGTCAATTTCCGCCTGCAGCCGCTGCAGCAGGTTGACGGATGAATTCAGGGTGCTGAGTGTCGAGACGCGAGAAGGCATTAGCGGGCAATTCCCAGAACGGTATCAAACAAGCTGGCGGCGACGCTGATCACCTGGGCGGCTGCCTGGTAGGCCTGCTGGTACTGCAGCAGTTTGGCGGCCTCCTCATCCAGGTTGACCCCGGACACCGATTCCACGTTGAGCTCGGCGTTGCGTTGCACGGCGCGCGACGCCTCGAGGCCGGCCACGACCTGGTTGGTGGTGCTGCCAATATCAGAGACCAGTCGACCGTAGTTTTCATTAATGCTAATGACTCCGCCGTCCAGGATGTCGACCGACTGCACGTCGCCCATTAACAAGCCGTTGGCGTTGTCGCCGGTGGCCCCGACGTTGGAGCTGATTGCGAAGCTGTCGCCCGGGTTTGGAATGCCGGTAATCGACACCTCGGTTCCGTTGATCACGATCGGCGCACCCTCGGTATACGCGAAGCTACCGGCACCATTAACTGAATAACTGGTTGGCGTCAGGAACGTGATCGTCGAGGTGGTCAGGAAATCGGGATCGCTGGCGTCCACGGTTCGGGCCGACGAAATGACCGCGTCACCGAGATTCGAAAAACTGGCGGATGCGGTCGTTGCGCCGGCGATAGCGATGGACTGTGGGTCGGTCACCACGTTTTGTACCGTCGAGGCAAGCCCGTTACCCGTTCGCACCATCATGCGGTCGCCTGCCGCGGAGGCGCCGGCGACGGTCACACTCACGCCGGCGAACAACAGCGGGTCAGCCGCCGTGCCGGTGCCGCTGAACGGCACCGCGGCGCCGGTCGCGGCGTCGAGCACCGAGTAGGCACTGCCGTCATATTGAATAACGTAGTCCTCGCCGGTGATCGCACCCAGATCGCTGACGACGGCACTCGCCGTCGCAGAACCGGTGTTGATCCCGGAGTACAGCACGCTCGGCGGATCAATGGCGAAAAAGTCACGTCCCAGGCCGCCACGCACATCCATGCCGTTGCGGTGCTGGGCATTGAACGCTTCGGTAAACGCGACGGCGGTCTGGCCCAGCGACTCACGCGCCGGGTTCAGGATACGATCGCGAAATTCGAGCAGGCCACCGAGCTGGCCTCCGTTTAACGCGTCGTTCAGTGGCGTGACGTTGCCGTCCGCCGCATAAGAGATACGCACTTCCGTCGGGTCGAATTCGCTGCCGCGTGCCGCGAGTGTCTGTGCCGTGGAACCCACGACGAGTCCCTGCCCGCTGCCGATGAAGACGTTCAGTGATCCGTCGTCCTGCTCCAGGGTCTGCACCGCGACCAGGCTCGACAAGTCCTGCAGTAAGCGATCACGCTGGTCGAACAGGGCATTGGGCAGTGCGTCGGCGCCGGATGTAGAAATCTGGCCGTTCACATCAGCGATGGCATTGGCAAGATTGTTGATGGTCGAAATGGTGTCGCGCAGGCGTTCGTTCACTTCGCTGCTGAGGCCTGACAGCTGGGCGTCGGCATTCTGGAAGCGATTTGCCAGGCCTTCGGCCCGACCGATCAAAGCCTGTCGCGTCGGTAGCGAGGTCGGATCGTTCGACAGGTCCTGAACGGCACCGAA
Source organism: Pseudomonadota bacterium (assembly GCA_038747355.1). Lineage (GTDB taxonomy): Bacteria > Pseudomonadota > Gammaproteobacteria > Steroidobacterales > Woeseiaceae > UBA1847. Next base: position 23,553 of record JBCDJX010000032.1, read on the forward strand.
GAAATCCTGCAGCGCCGAGTTCAAGCCGGTATCGGGATCGGCAAGCAGCAAATTCACGCGGCCGGTCAGAGAGTCCAGTGTTTCCAGCCGACCGACATTGGTGTTGGCCGACTGCAGCTGGCCGACCAGCAGGCCGTCGTAGGAACGGGCAATCGATCCAACCGCCGTACCGGACCCTACAAATACCTGGCCGGCACCCTGGCTGACACGCGACACCAGGTTGACGTTTTGCCGACTGTAACCGGGCGTGTTCGCGTTGGCGATGTTGTTACTGGTGGTATCCAGCGCCGCCTGGAAGGCCGACAGGCCGGTCAGGCTGATTCCAATCATTCCGGACATAACCGTAAACCTCTAGAGACCGTTGACCGCGAGTCCGTCCATGACGCGTCGCATTGTCGGTCCGTCAAAAATTGCCTTGATCTTGCGGGCGTACTGCGGATCGGTGGCGTAACCACTGTCCTGCAGAGCCTGCGCGAATCCCGCCACGTCGTCGCCCTTGCCGACAACATCGGCGTAACGGGGATTGCCAGCCAGGAAGCTGGCGTAATCGTCAAACGTACCCGACACGTCCGGATACGCCCGGAAATTGGCCGTCTCGCGACGCGCCACACCGCTATCAAATTCCAGCGTTGATTTGGCCACGCTGTCGCCCGTCCAGCCACCGCCCGCCTTGATGCCAAACAGGTTGAAGCTGCTGCCGCCGTCAGCATCCGGCATGACCTTCGAGCCCCAACCTGTTTCCAGCGCGGTCTGCGCCAGCACCGCTACCGGGGACACGTTCAGGAATTCGGCGGCACGCTTGACGTGCGGCCACACCGCCTTGGCGAACGACTCGGGGTCGGTCCAGTCCGGTTTCGCGCTGGCATCAGGCGTGTCCGCGGCAGCCGTTGCTGAAGCCGTCGGCTTCGTCACGACGTTGATGACATCCGATCCACGCTGCGCCTGGAATTCACTGACGGTCTGCGCTGCCGGGCGCGTCGGCAGTTGAAACACGGGTATCGCATCGTCCCGCGAACCGGCGTCGGGCGCGGTCGTACCGCCAAGTTGCTCGATGATCTTGTCTGCAAGACCGATACCGCGGCCGCTGGCCATGTCCAGCGCGAGTTGTTTGTCCATCATTTCGGTGTACAGCTCGTGCTGCTGGCTGTCGCCCATCAGCGGATCGCCGAATGAAGCTGCACGCATGTTTTTCAGCATCATCTGGATAAACAGGGCCTCAAACTGCCCCGCCACCTCGCGCAGCGCCGCCGGATCCTTCTGATCGGCGGCGGCGCGCAGCGAAGTGAACTGCCCAAAATCGGTGATGCTGGTACTCATGCGCGTGTCCGTCAGATCACCACGAGTTCCGCGCGCAGGGCGCCCGCCTGTTTCAGCGCTTCGAGAATGGCCACCAGGTCACCCGGCGCGGCCCCAACCCGATTCACGGCCTGCACGATTTCGTTCAGGCTGGTGCCGGATTCGAACAGGAACATGCGGCCTTCCTCTTGTGTGATTTCCACCTGCGAGCTAGGCAGGATGGCGGTCTGGCCGGCGTTGCTGAATGGCGCCTGTGGCTGACTGGCGAAGGGCCGCTCGCTGATCGTCACCACCAGGGAGCCGTGCGCAACAGCGGCCGGAGTCACGATCACATTGGAGCCGATAACGACCGTGCCGGTTCGAGAATTCACGATCACCTTGGCCGCCACGGCAGCGGGTTGAACCTCGAGGTTTTCGAGCATCGACAGGAACACCGTGCGATGTTTCGCTTCGCGCGGCGGTCGCACGCTGATGGAGACCGCGTCGATCGCCTGCGCTGTGCCCTGGCCCATCGTGTCATTGATCTGCTTGGCGACGCGATCCGCGGTTGTAAAGTCCGGTGTGTGCAGGTTGAGGACGATGGCGTCCTGCGTGTGAAAGTCACTCGGTACCGCGCGCTCAACGGTCGCACCGTTGGGAATCCGGCCCGCACTCGGGATATTGACCGTCACGCTGGAACCGTCGTTGCCCGAGGCACCAAAACCGCCGACGACGAGATTGCCTTGTGCCATTGCGTAAACGTTGCCGTCTGCGCCACGCAGCGGCGCCATCAACAGCGCGCCACCGCGAAGGCTGCTGGCGTTGCCGATGGACGACACCGTGACGTCAATGTCCTGGCCCGGCTTTGAAAACGGCGGTAGCTCGGCGTGCAGCGTTACTGCGGCCACGTTTTTCAACTGCAGGTTGGTGCCCGGCGGGATCGTGATACCGAACTGCGTGAGCATATTGATGATGCTCTGTACGGTAAACGGCGTCTGCGTGGTCTGGTCACCGGTACCGTTCAGGCCGACAACCAGTCCGTAGCCCACCAGTTGGTTGCTACGCACGCCGGCCACACTCGCCAGGTCCTTGATGCGTTCCGCCATGACCGGCTGCGTTGTCAGCAACAGGCTGACGACGACAGCCAATGAAATTTTCAGTCCTTGTGTTAACCGCATCGCCATCTCCCTTAGTACGGATGCAGGATGGAATTAAAGAAACGGGCAATCGGGCCCATCCGGTTGGCCGCGGCCATTACGCCACGGCTTGAGTAGCTGATCTGCGCATCGGCAATACGTGTCGATGCGATGGTGTTGTCCGGGTTGATATCGAAGGGGCGGATGATGCCGGCGACGCGAATGAACTCGCGCCCCTGGTTTAAGTTCATCCACTTCTCGCCGCGAATCCGCAGGTTGCCGTTCGGCAGACGCTGCACAACGGTGACCGTGATATCACCGTCGAGGCTGTTGCTCTGGCTGGTCGCGCCTGATCCATCAAAGCTCGTCTCACCGTCAAGGCTGCCCTGGAACAGCGGCTGACCGTCCTTGCTGAGCACCTGCCCGAACACCGTCGGGTTGCCCATCGTGGCTTCGGTTGACTTCGAGGTCTGCGTTGACGAGCTGTTGCTGGCGGCGGTTTGTTCAACCAGCCGAACCGTCAGGATGTCGCCAACCCGGCCGGCTTTCAGGTCTTCGAACAGGCGCGTGTCGGCGCCCGCCTGGTAAATAGAGCCCGAGGTGGGCGGTTCGTAAACCGGTGTGACCGGCTCCGGGGGATCCCAGGGTTCGCCGAGGATCTTATGCTTGGCCGCGCAGCCGGACACAACGGCCAGCGCCGTCACGATGATGAGCAATTTCAGGAATTTCATCTCAGTGCCATTAGAGGTTGTTGTTGACGTACTGCATCATTTGATCGCTCGTCGAGATTGCTTTCGAGTTCATCTCGTAGGCACGCTGCGTTTCGATCATGCTGACCAGCTCGGAGACGGTATTGACGTTCGAACCCTCGAGCGCACCCGCCTGCAGCGTGCCGAGACCGGCGTTACCCGGAGTACCCGACGTTGCCGTACCGGACGAGGCCGTCTCGATAAACAGGTTTTCACCGATCGCCTGCAGGCCGCCGGGGTTCGGGAAGTCGCTGATATTGATATTGCCAACGGTGGACGGCTGCGCCTGCCCGGCCTGCGAGACCGAGACGGTGCCATCGGCGCCGATGGAAATGCTCTGCGCGTCGGCCGGGATCGTGACCCCGCCCGCCAACAGGTAGCCGCTCGAGGTGACGAGCTGGCCCTGCGCGTCGAGCTGGAAGCTGCCGTCACGCGTGTAGGCCGGCGTACCGTCCGGACGCTGGATTTCGAAAAAGCCGCGACCGTTCACCATGATATCCAGCGCGTTGTTGGTCGTAAGGACCGCGCCCTGCGTGAACATCTTTTCGGTGGAAACCACGCGCACGCCGGTGCCAATCGTGACCCCGGATGGCAGTGTCGTATCCTGGGTGTTGTTGGCACCCGCTTGCCTGACGTTTTGGTACAGGAGATCTTCAAAACTCGCTCTTCCCTGTTTGAACCCCGTCGTATTGACGTTCGCCAGGTTGTTCGCCACTACCGACATGCGCGTTTGCTGCGCGTCCAACCCTGTTTTCGCAATCCATAGAGACTGTGTCATCGTGCTCTCCCGCGACTATCAGCCGAGTCGCATCATTTGCGCGGCCGCATCGGAATTTTCTTCGGCCGTCTTGATTACATTCACTTGTTGTTCGTAACGTCGCGCCAGTTCGATCATGTTGACCAGCGTCTTTGCGACGTTGACGTTGCTGCCCTCCAGGGCGCCTGACTGGACCGTGACCGTGGCATCGGCCGCTGCGTCCTCACCGTCGGCCAGGCGCAGCAGACCGGTGTCGGCCTTTTCCAGCGAGGCTGGATTCGGCTTTACAAGCTTCAGGCGATCGACCTCGGAAATCGTCTCCGGGCCCTGACCCAGCGGCTGCACCGAGATCGTGCCGTCGTTGCCGATCAGCAGGCTGCTGTTGGGCGGTACCGCGACCGGGCCGCCCTGGCCGATGACAAGATGCCCGTCGCCGGTGACCAACAAGCCCCCGGAGTCGATACGGAAGTCGCCGCGGCGGGTGTACGCCTCGCTGCCATCCGGCGCCTGAACGGCAAAGTAGCCTTCACCGCGAATCGCCACATCGGTGTCTCGCCCGGTCGTCTGAATCGCACCGGTCGACAGGTCAGTGCCGTAACTCTCGGTGACCGAGTTGACCCGGGAATCCACCCCGGGCCCCTCAATCGGTCTGGCGCTGAACGCATGCAGATCGGCCCGAAAACCGGACGTTGAGATGTTGGCGAGGTTGTTGCTGTTGATGGACTGCGCGATCTCCGTTTGCTTCGCGCCGGTCATCGCAACAAAAAGCATCTCGTCCATGCGTCTACTCCGTCTTAACTATCGATTAACGAATGTTGATGATCGTCTGCGTCACGGCATCGGAGGTAGAGATCATCTGAGCATTCGCCTGGAAGTTCCGCTGCGCGGTAATCATGTTCACGAGCTCCGCGGTCAAATCGACATTGGACGATTCCAGCGCACCGGACTGGATGTTGCCGAACGAGGCCGTACCGGCTTCACCCAGCAACGCGTCGCCGGACTGGAAAGACTCTGCCCAGTTGGTGTCTCCGACCTGCTGCAGACCCTGGGTGTTGGTGAAGTTTGCCATTGCGAGCTTGCCGAGCTCGGTCGACTGGCCGTTCGTGAATCGTGCGAACACCACGCCCTCATCGGACACACTCAGGCCCGTGAGTCGACCGGTTGTAAAGCCGTCCTGCGACAGCGAGTTCACGCCAAAGGCGTTCCCGAACTGCGTGGACACCGAGAAATCGAGTGTGATGTTCAACGGGTCTGCACCGGTCGTAACCGGGAACGCGTTGAGCGGCAACAAGCCACCCAACGGCGTGTTCAGCGTGCCGTCCGGGTTAAAGGAAATTTGCGGAGCCGCAGCACTCACCGGGGTGCCGTCGATCTGCACTTCCGTGTTCCACGTATTCGGTGCAGCGTCCTTGATGAAATACACCGTAGCCGTCAGCGCAGTACCCAAGGAGTCGTATGCGGTGAACGACGCCGTGTGGTTAAAGCTCGACGCGTCCAGTGGATCGAACACCGGGTTCACCGGGACCGGCGCATTGGCAGGCAGGTTGATGCCGAGCTGTGCGCTATTGGTGGCCTGCGGCGCGCTCGCGCCGGTGATCAGCTGCAGGTCCTGCGGCGTACCGGTGTTGAACAAACCGTTGCCGGCCGACGGGTACGACTGCAGGCGCGCGCCGGACGACGTCACCACGAAGCCCTCCCGGTCAAGGCTGAAGGAACCCGCACGTGAGTAGTTCCTTGCGCCGTTCTGCGACAGGACAAAGAAGCCCTCGCCGGCGATGGCGAGATCCAGTGCGCTGTCGGTGAAATCGATGTTGCCCTGCGAAAACTGCTGTGAAATATCAGCGACTTTCACACCGGCACCGGACTGCTGCACACTCTGCACGCCGGTCGCAAAGACTTCGGCGAACTCGGTGCGTGAGCGCTTGAATCCGTTGGTGTTAACGTTGGCAACGTTGTTGGCAGTGACCGCGAGGTCATCCGATGAAGCGTTGAGCCCACTCAATGCGACTGCAAATACCATCTTGCTTCTCCTGTCCTATCAATCGAGTTAGTTAATGCTGTAAATCTTGTTCAGGGCGAGCTCGCCGCCGCCCACGAGGTTCAATGTCATGCCCTGCCCCTGTTGACCGAGCGTGACACTGCGTACATCCGAACGAATCAGGGTTTGAACGCTCTCAACCTGGGATCCGTTGAGCATGCGTGCGCTGAGTTCGTAGTTGCCCGGCGGCAGCTGCCGGCCGTTGAAATCGGTACCGTTCCACTGGAAGTCGACCTGGCCCGCCGGCTGTTCGCCGGTAGCCAGTCGCTGCACCACCTCGCCCGCGGCGTTCGTGATGTCAATCTGCAAACCGGACACCGGCACTTCCAGGTCAACCGCGCCGCGCAGTGGTTGCTCAGCGCTCATGTAGCCGGTGTCAGACAGTGCCAGCACCGAGCGGCCCACCAGGCTCGCCGCCTGCAGCGCCTGCTCGCCCTGGATGGACGACGACAGCGAGGAGAACGAGCTGTTCAGGTCTTCGATACCACTGACCGTGCTGAACTGCGCTAACTGCCCAAGGAACTCACCGTTCTCCATGGGTTTAAACGGATCCTGGTTGCGGAACTGGGTAATCATCAGCGTCAGGAAATCCTCCTGCGCCAGCTCACCCTCGCTTCGGGTTTCCTCAACCTTCGGCGGGATCAGCGTGGAAAAATCATCGAGCGGGCGAATCGTGCTCATCGTGCTGGCTCCTAGCGACCCATCGACAGGGTCTGCAGCAGCAGATCCTTCGTGGTGTTCACAATTTCAACGTTGTTCTGGTACGAGCGGGAGGCGGAAATCATGTTGACCATCTCCTCGACCGTGTTGACGTTCGACACAAAGACGTTGCCGTCGGCGTTTGCGCTCGGGTGATTCGGTTCGTAACGGGTCGACAGCGGCGCATTGCTCTCGGAAACGCCGGTGACGCGAACCCCGGCAAGACTTGCGTTCATGGAGTCACGAAACGTCTCGAATTGCGGTTGCTTGGCCCGGTAAACCTCGCTTTCATCGCCGTTAACACTACCGGCGTTGGCCAGGTTGCTGGCCGTGACGTTCATCCGTACCTGCTGCGCGTTCAGCGCGCTGCCAGCGACGTCAAAGACCTTGTAGAAGGACATAGTCAGCGCCTCCCTGTTTTCATTGAACGGCGAGCACAGCGATCAGTCGATCGGCACTTACCGGCGGCGGCATCGAGGCTGTTAACCGTACGCATCAGCCTATTCCCCGCCCTTGATCGCAAAACGCATCGTTTTGATGTAGCCATCAACGAAGCGCAGCGAGGTTCGATACTTGAGTGCGTTAGCTGCGAATGCCGCTTGCTCGACGTCCACCTCGACCGTGTTGCCGTCAAGCGTGGGCTGTGTCGGTACGCGGTATTCAAGACGTGCGCCCAGCGAGTTGTCCGTCCAGGTGTTCTTGTGCATGGCGTGTGTCTGTTTCATCGCAATCGACGGACGGTCGCCGGCCGCCTGCTTCATCGCGTCAGCGAAGTTGTAGTCGCGCGCCTTGTAGCCCGGTGTGTCGGCGTTGGCGATGTTCGACGACAGGACCTCGCTGCGCTTGGCGTGCAGGCCAAGAAACTGTTCGTGCGGTGTCGAAAATGAAATCGGCATAAACGTGCTCTCAAGTGTTGCTGTAAAGCTCCATGCAACCGGCGTGCCAAAAATAAAAACTCGCTGATCTCAAGTTTTTCCTTGGCCCTGCCGACAGCGCCGCGCCTGATGCGGCAAGCTCTTGCCGCCGCGCCGGCAAGGACCGGCAAGCCCGCCGGCAAACCCTCGTCGCGTAAGGACTTTACGATTGGCATGC
>JBCDJX010000033.1:0-30151 GCA_038747355.1 Pseudomonadota bacterium
CCTTGTTCTACACATTGATCCGCCGGTTGGAGAATCGTCGGGCCATAGCCGGGGAGACCGCCGATGCGACACGCTAGCCTTTTGCTGGTCGCTTTCTGCCTGGCAGCCTGTGCCGCCGGACCGGATTACGTCGCCCCGGAGTCCTCGCTACCGGGCGCGTTTGACAACGCAGATTCGGGCACCGAAGGAGATCGCGTAGCCATCGCGGGCCTCTGGAGCAGTCTCGACAACCCCGACCTCGACCGCCTGATCGATGCCGCTCTGAGCAACAACACGGACATCCGACAGGCGCTTGCGACGCTCAACGAAACCCGAGCGTTGTCCGGACTGCAGATTTTCTCGTTGTTCCCGACCGTGACGATCAACGGCTCGACAGAACGCGTCACGCAGAGCACCGACGACCCATTCTCGTTCCCGGGCGCCGGCATCATCGAACGCTATCGCGCCGGTTTCGACGCCAGCTGGGAAATCGACGTCTTCGGCAGCCTGAAACGGCAGGCCGAGCAGATTGACTACCTTGTCGAAGCCGATACCGCGACGCTGAATGCCGTTCGCATCGCGATCATTGCCGAGGTGGCCCAGAGCTACTTCACCTGGCGTGGTGAGACGCTTCGCGAGACGCTGATCGCAAGCAACGTCGCCCTGCAGGGCGAACGCGTCGACATTCTCGAGGCAACACTCGACGCGGGCCGCGGCACCTCGCTGGATGTGGAGCGCGCACGTGCGGATGAGCGCGCATTGGCTGCGTCGCTGCCGTTGGCCGAAGCGTCCACGGAACGCGCACTGCAGCGACTGGCTGCACTGACTCGTCTGCCGGCGTCGGAGTTGCGAGATTCACTGCAGTTGCCAGAGTCGCGCGAGTCACTACCGGCATTGATCACGTTGGGTTCGCCGGATGAATGGCTCAGCCGTCGTCCCGACGTGCTCGCCGCTGAACGCCGGCTGGCCGCGGCCTCGGCAGATATCGGCGTACAGAAGGCCGAATACTTCCCGAAGATAAACCTCACCGGTGAATTTGGCTGGATCGGCCCGGACGCCAGTGCCATCGGCGACGCCAACGCGGAACGCTGGCAATTCGCACCAACGATCTCGTGGCGCATACTCGATTTTGGCCGCGTCCGCCAACGCGTTCGTGCTGCCGAGGCTCGCTTTGACGGAGCGCTGGTGGGTTATGAATCCGCCTGGGTGCTCGCGCTGGAAGAAACCGAGAATGCGCTGGCGCAATACGACGCGACGACCCGGCGGGTGGCGGCCCTCGAACAGGCCGTCGTGTCGGGAAGTCGTGCTGCTGAACTCGCACGGCTGCGCTACGACGCCGGCGCTGACAACTTTTTGTCCGTGCTGGACGCAGAACGGACACGAATCGACCTGGAGAACGAACTTGCCCTGAGCCGCACCGACCGGGCAACGGCGCTGGCGGCTTTGTACAAAGCGCTCGGCGGCGATTTCGCTCGTGCGGCGCTACCGAAGTAAACGGCCGGCGGCGCTCAACCCACGATCATCGACTGCATTTTGACCGCCTGGTGCTCCAGCTCGGCCAGGCGCTGGTGCACCACGTCGCCAATCGTAATTACGCCGACAAGGTGACCGTTTTTCATCACCGGCATGTGGCGAAATCGCCCTTGCGTCATGACCTTCAAAACCGTCAATAACGGATCTTCCGGTGAACAGGACGTCACCTTGGTGGTCATCAGGGATTTCACCTGCTGTTTGAGAACCTGTCCGGGTATCTCGGAGAGTTTGCGGACGATATCGCGCTCCGACAGGATGCCTTCGAGTTCACCGCGTTCGTCGACCACCAGCAGCGCGCCGATCCGGTGCTCGCTGAGAAGGTCAACCGCCTTTTGCAGCGAATCGTCTGCCGCGAGCGAATGGATGGCGTTGCCTTTTGCTTCCAGCACGTTTTGCACGGTGTAGGCACCGCCCGGCAGGCTGGACATCGTTGATTGACTGACTTCCGCCGGCTTGTCTTCCTTACGCCGAGGTCCGGCATAGTTTGTGGGTGCGCGCATCGGGTTCCCCCCTCCCAGTTTCGCTACAACGTGGCGCCTAGGCTACCATGCCTCGGATGACGCGCGACGAAGAACAGCCCGGATGCCTGACGAATTGACCCTGCCGCACACCGTTGCCCTGATGCTGTTCGTCGTGGCTGTGATAGCCGGGCACCGCTATCGGCGCGTGTGGAAACAGAAAGGCAGTCGCCGGGAGGCCTGGATTTACGGATTGATCGCCGCCGTTGGGCTTGCGGCGGCCGCGCTGATCCCGATGCGGGGCGCTTGACGCGGATTTTCGCGGCGCGACGCTAGCGGCGCACTCTGGGGCAGTCGAGGCGGTCGCGGATCGGGTTGTCCGGGTCGATCGGCTTGTGGCAAACCAGGCAATGGTCGGCGTCGCTGACGGCATTCAGGCCACCGCAGCTGCCCTTGATGGTGCGTCCGTTGAGCATCACGCCCAGCGCCATGCCGAGAACGACGACGATCATCAAACCGAATGCGAGAATAAACGTACTCATTTCGTTACCGGGTCCCTGGTGTCCTGCCGAGCGTAGGCCTTGAAAGTGGCGCTAGCATAGCGTTGAAACTCCGCGGCTTCATCTGTTCTTTCCAGGAACAGTGCGGCAATGCCGTTTTTTTCAGCGATTTCTGCGCCGCGCTCCCTGCCAAGCACCAGTAATGCCGTTGCCCAGGCGTCGGCCAGCGTTGCGCTGTCGGCAATCACGGTGACCGACGTGGTTGCGTGGGTGACCGGTCGGCCGGTGGTTGGGTCGATAATGTGCGGGTATCGGACGCCATCTTCTTCGAAATAGTTACGATAATCACCGGAAGTGGCCATTCCCGCTCCCTGCAGAACCACCACTTCCTGCACCGCTCCGGGCGGAAAACCCGGTTTTTCGACGCCGATCCGCCAGCCCGAGCCGTGCGGGCCTGCACCGCGGGCGCGAAGGTCTCCGCCGATCTCAACCAGGACGTTTTCCAGGCCCATGGTCTGCAGGCGATCGGAGACCGCATCGATACCCGCACCCTTTGCAATGGCGGCCACATTGAGACTTGCGCCCTCCTCGCGCATAAACAAAGCCATACCCCCGCTAGCTCTATTGATCACTCTTTGCTGTCCAACCGATGCGAGAGTCGATAAAATTTGTGCGTCAGTGGGGACTCGCGCTGCGGGGCCCGACTCACCGAAACCCCAGAGTTCGATCAAGGGAGCGGCGGTGAGATCAAACCGACCCTCACTGGCAACGTGAACGAAATCTGCGATATCCAGTAGTTGACTGAACGCGTCCGACAATCGGACGGGGGTTCGGGCGGCCGACCGATTGAACCGTGACACCTCAGACTCGGTGTCCCAGTTTGAGAAAATTGCGTTAGCGGTCGACAACTCTCTGGTAATCGCTGATTCGATTTCGGACAGCGAGAGATTCTTGGGCGGGTCAACGATCGAAACGTTGTAGGTCGTACCCATGGTCTCGCCGCTGACAGAAACGAGCGTGTCGTCGCTGCTGCAGGATGCGCAGACGGCGGCAAGACAGACGAGCAGGAGATCGCGGCGTGCTGGCAGGGTTGGCATGGTTGCGGTTTGTAGGGATGGAACAGGTGGAGTGTACCGGTTGTCCGGCGTCGGCAGGCAAGCCTGCGGCCGCGCGATGATCATTACACTCGCCAAACACGTAGCGGGGATGACGCCGGTGCTGACGACCTCGGTCAAATGCGCCGGTTGAATGCTAACGAGTAGTGAAACAGTTCAGCTTGAAAAAGGGCCTCGACCTGCCGGTCGACGGCGTGCCGGAGCAACGCATCACGGACGCGGCAAAAGCGCGGACCGTCGGCGTGTTGGGTCGCGATTACCTCGGCATCAAACCGCGGCTGCTGGTCAAGGAAGGCGACGCCGTCGGCGCGGGCGCGCCGTTGTTCGCCCACAAAGACAGTCCCGACGCACCGCTGACGTCACCGGTGTCCGGCCGGGTAATCGAGATCAATCGCGGCTACCGCCGTGCGCTGTTGAGCGTGGTCGTCGAAGCGGATGAAGAGGCGGCGCAAGCCGTCAATTTCGGCGCAGAGAGCAACGTCCTGAAAGCGCTGTGCGCCTCAGGTCTCTGGTCTGCTTTCCGGACGCGACCGTATTCAAAGATTCCCGCGACGGACAGCCGTCCGGCCGCGTTGTTCGTCAACGCCATGGACACCGAACCCCTGGCCGCGGACCCGTCGGTGATCATCGCGGACGCAGCCGATGCCTTTCAATCGGGCCTTAGCGCTGTCGCGTCGTTGTTCGACGTTCCGACCTACCTGTGCCAGGAGAGCGGCAAAACCCTCGTTGACGGTGATGTGCCGGCAGTCGAGATTGCGAATTTCAGTGGCCCGCACCCGGCCGGGCTCACGGGAACCCATATTCACTTCCTGCGTCCGCCAACGGCTGAACAGTCGGTCTGGTCCATCGGTTACCAGGACGTCATCGCCATCGGCCGACTGCTCGCGACCGGGGAACTGGACTCGCAGCGGGTTGTGTCGCTGGCCGGACCGATGGTTCAGAACCCTCGCCTGGTCCGGACTGTCGCCGGCACAAACCTGCGTGACCTGTTGCGAGGCGAGTACACCGACAGTGTCGCCACCCGAATCATCTCGGGGTCTATCTTGAGTGGCCACAGCGCCGCCAGCGAGGCGGAAAATTTTCTCGGTCGCTACGCACGCGCCGTGACGGTAATCGAAGAGGACCGGCAGCAAAACGTGCTGGGGTGGATTCGACCCATGCCGAGCAAATTTGCCTATCAACCGGTGCTCGGCTCGGCGCTTTCGAAAAAGCGATTCCCGCTGACGTCGAACATGAACGGCGGGCGGCGGGCCATGGTCCCGCTTGGCACTTTCGAGGAATTGATGCCGCAAGACTATCTGCCAACGCAGTTGCTGCGCGCGCTGCTGGTTATGGACACGGATATGGCGCAAGCGCTGGGCGTACTGGAGCTCGACGAAGAGGACCTGGGTCTCGTGGGCTTCGCCTGCCCGGCGAAGTATGAGTACGGCCTCGCCCTGCGCGACTGCCTGAACAAGATTGAGAAGGACGGCTGACCATGGGCATGCGCAGCTTTTTTGATCGTATCGAGCCGAATTTCACCAAGGGCGGCAAGTACGAACGCTACTTCCCGATCTACGAAATGGTCGAGAGCTTTCTGTACACGCCGAAAACGGTGACCACCGTAGCGCCGCACGCGCGTTCGCACATCGATATGAAACGCATCATGTCGTACGTCGTGGTCGCCACCGTGCCGGCGATACTCTTCGGTTTGTATAACGTCGGCCTGCAGACCAACCTGGCGATCGAAACCTACGGTGCATCCGGCTGGCGCGCCTGGCTGATGACCGCCAGCGGCATCGGCCTTGATGCCGGGAATCCGTTCGCCAACGTTATGCACGGCCTGCTGTACTTCCTGCCGATTTACCTCACAACCCTGATTTTCGGTGGTATCTGCGAGGTGGTGTTCGCCACCGTTCGCGGCCACGAAGTCAACGAGGGCTTCCTGGTCACATCGATGTTGTACACATTGATCATGCCGCCCGATGCACCGCTCTGGCAGGTTGCACTTGGCATCATGTTCGGCGTGGTCATCGGCAAGGAAGTGTTTGGCGGCAGTGGCAAGAACTTCCTGAACCCGGCGCTTACGGGTCGCGCGTTCCTGTACTTCGCCTATCCGGCAAACATGTCGGGCGACACGATCTGGACACCGGTCGACGGCTTTTCCGGCGCAACGGCTTTGTCTGTCTCTGCCTCAGATGGTTACCAGACGCTGCCGAACGCCGGCATCGACTGGATGGACGCATTCATCGGCACGATCCAGGGTTGCATCGGCGAAACCTCCACCCTCGCCTGCGCCATTGGCCTGGTGTTCCTGCTGGCGACGCGAATCGCCAACTACCGCATGGTGCTTGGTTGCCTGCTCGGCATGATCGGTTTTTCGACGCTGCTGAACTTTATCGGCTCCGACAGCAACCCGATGTTTGCGATGCCCTGGTACTGGCACCTGGTACTGGGTGGCTACGCCTTTGGGTTGGTCTTTATGGTGACCGAGCCGGTCTCCGGTGCGCACACCAACCTGGGTCGCTGGATCTACGGCGCACTCATCGGTTTTATGGTGGTACTGATCCGGGTCATTAACCCGGCGTTTCCGGAGGGCATGATGCTCGCCATTCTGTTTGGCAACGTGTTCGCGCCCCTGATCGATCATTTCGTGGTTCAGGCCAATATCCGACGGAGGATTCATCGCCATGCCTGACAATTCGACGCAGTCATCCGAGCCGCGCAAAGGCGCGATTCGCCGTTTTCTGGAGATGTCACCGGACAAAACACCGAAAACGATTTTCGTCGCGGTCACACTCTGCCTCGCGGCGTCGATGGTGGTGTCGTCAGTCGCCGTCGTGCTTCGCCCGGTGCAGGAGGTCAACAAGCTCCGCGACAAGCAGATCAATGTCCTCGAAGTCGCCGGTGTGTACGAGCCTGGCATCGATGTCGCAGACGCGTTTTCGGCGTTCGAACCGCATGTCCTCGAACTCGCGACCGGTCGTTTCAGCAGCGAATTCGATGCCGCGACCTTCGATGACAAGGCCGCCGCCGATGATCCGGCGCTGTCGATCGAACTCACCGACGATCCCGCGTCCATTGGTCGGCAGTCGCGGTACCGCGTGATCTACTTGCTGCGTGACGCCGACGGTGCCGTCGACAAGGTTGTGTTACCAATCCGCGGCTACGGCCTGTGGTCAACGCTGTACGGCTTTATCGCTATCGAGGAAAACGGCAACGATATCTACGGCCTGCAGTTTTACGAACACGGCGAAACACCGGGGCTCGGCGCCGAGGTCGACAATCCGCGCTGGAAAGCCCTCTGGCGTGACAAAAAGCTCTTGGACAGCGACGGCAATCTTGCCATCACCGTGTCGAAGACCGTTCCGCCGGCTGGCGCGCAATACCACGTCGACTCGTTGTCGGGCGCAACGCTGACGGCAACGGGCGTCGACAACCTCGTTCGATTCTGGATGGGTGACGCCGGTTACCGCCCGTTCCTCGACAACCTGAAATCGGGAGACATCTGATGTCGCAGTTGAAGAAAGACCTGCTGGTTGACCCGATGGTCGACAACAACCCGATCACACTGCAGGTGCTCGGTATCTGCTCCGCACTGGCGGTCACGTCATCCTTGAAGGTCGCGCTGGTCATGTCGCTGGCCGTAACTGTCGTGTGCGGTTTTTCATCGCTGATCATTTCCACGATCCGTAACCAGGTGCCCGGGTCGATTCGCATTATCGTGCAGATGGTGGTGATCGCGTCCATGGTCATCATGGTCGATGAAGTGCTGAAGGCGTACGCCTACGATATTTCCAAGACCCTGTCCGTGTTTGTGGGGCTGATCATTACCAACTGCATCGTCATGGGCCGAGCCGAGGCCTTCGCCATGAAGAACCCGCCGATTGCCTCGTTTATCGACGGTGTCGGCAACGGTCTGGGCTACGGCCTGATCCTGATGACGGTCGGTGCGATTCGCGAACTGTTCGGCGCTGGCACGCTGTTCGGCATCACGATCCTGCCGGCTGTCAACAACGGCGGCTGGTATGTGCCCAACGGCCTGCTGCTGCTGCCGCCGTCCGCCTTCTTCGTTATTGGCCTGTTGATCTGGGCAATTCGCACCTGGAAACCGAAGCAGGTTGAAGAGCGCGAATTCAAGATTCGCACGGTGGAGTCGCACTGATGGACAACCTCCTCGCCATTGCGATCAAGGCGATCTTTGTCGAAAACCTCGCGCTGTCGTTCTTCCTCGGCATGTGCACGTTCATCGCGGTATCGAAAAAGATTTCCACCGCGCTTGGCCTCGGTATCGCGGTACTGATCGTGCAGGGCATCACCGTGCCTGCGAATAACCTGATCCTGACGTACCTGCTCAAACCCGGTGCGCTGGCCTGGGCCGGTTTCCCCGACGTCGACCTGACTTTCCTCGGCCTGATCTCCTACATCGGTGTCATCGCAGCGTTGGTGCAGATCCTGGAAATGGTGCTCGACAAGTATTTCCCGCCGCTCTACAACGCCCTCGGCGTTTTCCTGCCGTTGATCACGGTGAATTGCGCGATCCTCGGCGGCTCGCTGTTCATGGTAGAGCGCGACTACAACCTCGCGGAGTCGGTGACCTACGGCATCTCCTCCGGCTTCGGCTGGGCACTCGCGATTACCGCCATGGCCGGCATTCGCGAAAAGCTCAAGTACTCGGACATTCCCGACGGGCTGCAGGGGCTTGGGATTACCTTCATTACCGCCGGCCTGATGTCACTGGCCTTCATGTCGTTCGGCGGCATAAAACTCTGAACCGGAATTCCTGATGCTTACATTTGCTCTCGGTGTCACGCTGTTTACCGTAATCGTGTCGCTGCTTGTTGGCATGATTCTCATGGCGCGCTCGCAGCTCGTCTCGACCGGCAACGTCGAGATCACGATCAACGGTGAGAAGACCATCTCGGTACCTGCCGGCGGCAAGCTGCTGCAGACGCTCGCTGAACAGAAACTGTTCGTGCCCTCCGCCTGCGGTGGCGGTGGCACCTGCGCGCAGTGCCGCGTCAAGATCCACGACGGCGGCGGCTCCATTCTGCCGACCGAGCAAAGCCACATCACCAAGCGCGAGGCCGCCCAGGGCGACCGCCTGTCCTGCCAGGTCGCCGTCAAACAGGACATGCAGGTCGAGGTCCCGGAAGAGGTGTTCGGCGTTCGCAAATGGGTATGCGAAGTGGTGTCGAACGATAACGTCGCGACCTTTATCAAGGCGCTGGTGCTCAAACTGCCCGAAGGCGAAGACGTGAATTTTCGCGCCGGCGGTTACATCCAGATCGCGGCTCCGCCGCACACGGTCAACTTCAGCGAGTTCGATGTCGGCGAGGAATATCGTGAGGACTGGGATCGTTTCAACATCTGGTCAAACACATCAACGGTTACAGTACCGATCGAACGCGCCTACTCGATGGCCAACTATCCGGAAGAGAAAGGCATGATCATGCTTAACGTCCGGATCGCCACACCTCCACCGGGCAGTGAGGGCATCCCTCCCGGGCAGATGTCGTCGTACATCTACAGCCTGAAACCCGGTGACAAGGTCACGATTTCCGGGCCATTCGGTGAGTTCTTCGCGCGCGACACCGATAAGGAAATGGTCTACATCGGTGGCGGCGCCGGCATGGCGCCAATGCGCAGTCACATCTTCGACCAACTCAAGCGACTCAGTTCAAAGCGCAAGATCAGTTTCTGGTATGGCGCACGCTCCAAGCGCGAGATGTTCTTTGTCGAAGACTTCGACTCGCTGGCCGCGGACAATGACAACTTCGACTGGCACGTCGCCCTGTCCGACCCCCTGCCGGAAGACGACTGGGACGGCTACACCGGGTTTATTCACCTGGTGTTGCTGGAGCAGTATCTGAAAGATCACCCGGCTCCGGAAGACTGTGAGTACTACATGTGCGGTCCGCCGATCATGAACCAGTCCGTGATCAATATGCTGCTGGAACTCGGCGTCGATCGTGAAGACATCATGCTGGACGACTTCGGCGGCTAAGCCGTTATGGGCGCGTCGACGCCGGTCATGACTGGCCGAACTGATATCGATTAACGCTCGGCGTCTGCCGCGGTCTCCGAATTCTCAAACCGGATGGTCGCCTCGCGGCGATTCTTGGCGAACACCGCGCTTTGCACGGTGTCGTTCCTGTCAACGTTGACCAGGTTGACCTGATCAGACCAGACATCGCGCAGCCCGTCGTGCGAAATGGTCAGCGCCGTCAACCCGGCAGGGATCGGCGTTTCCGCATACACCCAAAGGAACTTTCCGTCGATTTCGGCGCCGACCGGTGTGAGGACCAGGCCCTTCCCGTCCTGGTCCGCCAGCGAAAATCTCGCATGCACATAGGACTGAAACCGGTCGCGATCGGCGTTGTCCCCGAGCAGGTCAGCGGGTTGCTTGAACAACTCCCGCATCGCGTGCTCAGCGTCGTGCAGCAGGAAGCGATGCATCACTTCGATGTTCGAGGTGTTCGAATTGAACAGGATGCGGGTTATCGCTTCCTTTTGCTGATGCGCGGCAACGGGCAATGACAACAGCAACGCTGCGAACAGCAAGCCAACGCGACGCACCTGTCGCGTCACTTATTGTCCTCGGAGTCGGTCTTTTCGTCGTCCGTCGCGAGCTCGGTTTTGCTGTCCTGCATGATGTCGCGGCTGACTTTGGCCTTGCTCTTCGGCACTTTGAAGGCTTCGATGCGCGACGGAACGATGCGTCGCGGATAGTGGTTGTTGTCGACATCGACATCGGCGGTTTCCCAGTTCGGGTCTATCACAACCTGGGTTAACTCACGATCCGTGATCACCAGTTTGTTAACGCTCATCGCGTTGCGCCGCCAGATTTCAGCAGGAATATCGAGTCGTTCCGTCTCACCGTCGGCATACGTCAGTTCGAGCAGAATCGGCATCACGAGTCCACCGAGGTTGTTAAACTGCAGCACGTAGTAGTTCTTGTCTTCCTCGACGGCACGCGTGAACGCATCGCGCTCCCAGTCTTCCAGCCCATCGAGGAATTTCTTGTACTCGTTGCGCTCTTTGTTGGTTACCGTGAAGCGATCGTTCTCATCGTAAAAATCGCGGATGTCCGGGTTTTTCTCCACCCACGTCGAGCCATCGGTTTTGTTGCGCTCGACCGTCACCGAGGCGGGCTTGTCTGCCTCCACCTGGCGCTCACGGGCGAAATCGATATCCGGATCCTTGGTGTCCAGGCGCAATTTCCAGACGCGATCGATGCTGATATCCACATGATCGGTGCTGTAAAACCACCCCCGCCAGAACCAGTCGAGGTCCACACCGGAAGCCTCCTCCATCGTGCGGAAAAAGTCAGCCGGCGCCGGACGCTTGAACATCCAGCGACGTGAGTACTCGCGGAACGCGTAGTCGAACAGCTCACGCCCAAGGATTGTCTCCCTGAGAATCATCAACGCTGCCGCTGGTTTCGCATAAGCATTGGGACCGATCTGCAGGATCGAGTCCGACTGGGTCATGATCGGCACCTGGTTTTCCGAGCGCATGTAATCAACGATGTTACGTGGCTCATTGTTCCAGGGAATCTCCGGGTCCCACTCCCAACCGGCAACCGCGTCGAGGAAGCTGTTCAGCCCCTCGTCCATCCAGGTCCACTGGCGTTCGTCCGAATTGACGATCATCGGGAAGTAGATGTGCCCGATCTCATGGATGATCACACCCACCAGGTAACGTTTCTCGGCCTGAGAGTACGTTCGTTCACCGTCATCCTGTAAATCAGTGCGCGGTCCGTTAAACGTGATCATCGGGTATTCCATGCCGCCCACCGGGCCGTTCACCGACTGCGCAACCGGGTAGGGGTAATCAAAAGAAAACCGCGAATACACTTCCATCGTATGTATGACGGAGGCCGTCGAGTAATTTGACCACAGCGGCTCGCCTTCTTTCGGGTAGAACGACATGGCCATCACCAGCGGCTGTACGTCACCGCCCTGCTGGTAGCCCTGTGCGTCCCAAATGAACTTGCGCGACGACGCCCATGCAAAGTCGCGCACACGCTCGGCCTCGAAGCGCCAGGTTTTTGTGCCCGATGCACCCGCTTTTTCGTTTTCCAGTGCTTCTTCTGCTGTCACGATGAACACCGGTGTGTCCGCCGTACGTGCTTGCCGGAGCCGCTCGCGTTGCGTCCGCGTCAGAACCTCGCTCGGGTTTTGCAGCTCACCCGTGGATGAGACGATGTGATCGTCGGGCACGGTGATGTTGACGGTGTAGTCACCGAACTCGAGTGTGAATTCGCCGCGGCCCAGGAATTCCTTGTTGGTCCAGCCTTCGTAGTCGGTGTAGGCATGCAGACGCGGGAACCACTGCGCCAGCAGAAAAATGTCGTTGCCGCCTTCCCGTTCGTCGTCCGGGAAGTGCTCGTATCCCGAGCGCGCCGAGATGGCATTCTCGTCGACAATGTTGAAGGCAAAATCCACGGAGAACTCGGTCGTGCCGCCGGGTTTCAGCGGGTTTCGCAGATCGATGCGCAGATTGGTGCCCACCAGGGCAAACTCCAGGTCGCCTCGCGCGTCGCGAATCGATGACAGGTCGTAGCCGAGCTCGTTGTCGGCCATGTATTGATGACGACGCAGTTCTTCGAGACTCAGTCCCGGCGGCGTGTCGCCTTGCGCTCCACGAACGCGCGGTCCGCGCCGCGCACTGTCTGCAAAAGCGGCACTGCGTTCGGCCAGGGAATCATCGCGAAACCGGTTTTGATCCAACTGCAGCCAGACGAATCTGAGCGTGTCGGGGCTGTTGTTGGTGTAGCGGATCGTCTGCCGAGCTTCGATACGTCGGCTGTCCTCCACCAGCGTCACGTCGATCGTGTAATCGACCTCCTGTTGCCAGTACTCGTGGCCCGGTTCGCCACCGGCTGTTCGATAGCTGTTGGCCGTAGGCAACGACTCGTCCAGCTGACGGAATTTGTCTTCGTAAACGCCCTTGGTTTGCTTGATATCAGCCTGGGCGGGCAACACGAACAGCAGGGCTGCAAGCGGCAGCCATACGATGTGACGGATCATAGGAAAGCTTCCATTCGGTGGTGGCGAGAGCTTACTGCAGGCAATCCTGAGAGTGAATCGGTACACGACTCGACGCGAGAGCCTCGGTGCCCGCCGGAATGACCGACATTACAGCATCCAGCCTGCAACACCGGCGAGGACCACCACCAGCCACGGCGGTGTTCGCCAGAACACCAGCAGCAGGAATGCGGTCAGCGCGAGAATAAAGTCAGCCGGCGAACGAACACTGCTGGTCCAGACGGGATCGTAGAATGCGGCCAGCAGCAGCCCGACCACCACCGCGTTGATACCGATGAGGGCGCGTCGCAGCGATGCGACGTTGCGCACCCGGCTCCAGAAAGGCAGCACTCCGATGACCATCAGAAATGACGGCAGGAAAATGGCCAACACGCCGATCAGGGCACCGACCCAACCGCTGGGACCTTCGTTCATAACCGCGCCGAGATACGCCGCGAACGTGAACAACGGCCCGGGAACCGCCTGCGCGGCGCCGTAGCCCGCCAGGAACGATTCGTTGTCCACCCACCCTGACGGCACGACTTCGGACTGCATCAGGGGCAGGACAACGTGACCACCGCCGAACACCAGCGAGCCGACGCGGAAAAACGCGTCGAAGAGCGCCAGCGATTGGCTGGGGTATGCCGCGGCGAGCAGCGGCAGGCCAATCAACAGGCCGGCGAACAACAACAGCGCCGTCGTCGCAACGCGGGATGACACCTGAATACCGAGATCGTCGCCAACGGCGTCCTGTGCCGGCTTTAACACCAGCGCGCCAATCACGCCGCCGACAGCAATGGCCGCCACCTGCGCCCACGGCGAAGGAATGATCAGCACCACGGCAGCGGCGAGCACCGCGAGCGTCATCCGCGGCGCATCCGGGGTCAATGTACGACCCATGCCCCACAACGCCTGGGCAACCACCGCCACTGCGGCAAGCTTGAGACCCTGCAACGCACCGAGTGATACAGCATCGCTGTAGGAGACGACACCGTAGCCGAACAGGGTCAGGGCCAACGCGGATGGAAGGGTGAAACCGAGCCAGGCAGCCATCGCGCCCGGAATGCCGGCCCTGCTGAGACCGATACCGATGCCGACCTGGCTGGAGGCCGGCCCCGGCAGGAACTGGCAAAGCGCGACGAGATCAGCATAGCTCGCCTCGCTGAACCAGCGGCGTCGGACGACGAAGGCATCTCGGAAGTAGCCGATGTGCGCAATCGGGCCGCCGAACGACGTCAGGCCCAGTTGAAAGAACACCAGGAACACCTGCAGAGGCGACTGGCGGCTGTTGTCAGTGGTCGGCTCTGTCATGGAGTAATCCTGCCGTGCGTGTAACGCGGTGTGCGTCGGTAAGCTAACGCGATCCTGCCGGCAAGATGATAAGGGATCAAGGCGGTGGACGGCCTCACGCAGTCGTTGCCATACGTAACAAGCCGCTCGAATATCAGCGATAAATGCTAGGGTTTAGCCATGGAAGACACCCCCGAACAAAACGCCGGCGAATCACGCAGCGGCACGCCGATCCTATCCATCGTTGCGATTGTCATGTCGGTTGGCGCGTTGTTGGTTTCCGTGTTTGAGGTCTCGGCGATTCGCGACGAACAACGCGTCCAGGTGTGGCCGTATGTCTCGGTCGATACCAACTACACCAGCGAGGGCTTTCGCCTTGAAGCCACCAATAAAGGCATCGGGCCGGCTCGCATCCGCACGCTGAGCATGACCTTCGACGGCGAGCCCGTCGACGATCTCGACCAGCTAATTATTGACACGATTGGCAAGGAAGACGCCTTCAGCTACGAGATGTACATGGCCAGCGACATCAGCCGCAGTGTTATGAGCCCGGAGGAAGAGCGCATCCTGTTTGGCGTTCCGTGGGAGGACCGCACGCGGCGCCTGTCTCAGATCTGGTCGAGCAAAGTCGACATCATCGTGTGCTACTGCTCGGTCTACGACGAGTGCTGGGAAGCCAGGCTCAACGCCGGTGAGCCAACGCCGGTGGCTCGCTGCGAGGTGGATTGAGCGATGCTTGCCCTGTTTCGACGCCACCTGATCCTCACGGTCTTCACCGCGCTCGCGATTTTGCTGGTGCTGGTCGGCTGGTGGGTTCGGATTGACCTTAAACCGCAGCCGCTTGAGCGACCGGTCGACCCCGTCACGAGTTCGAAAATCAACACCGAGAATGCGCCCGGGTAGCAGCGTGCCAGGTCCGTCGCGACGCTATGCCATCCTGATGCTTCTCGCGATCCTGCTGGTTCTGGCCGGCGGTTGGCGACGGCTTAGCGAGCCGCAAGCCCCTGACATCGTTGGGGCTGCATCAGCGCTGCCGGAAGCGGACACTCGAGCGCCACTGCCTCCCGTCGACGACCGTGACGAAGCCGTTCCGACGGGCATCGTTTCGACGGATTGCTCGGACACCTACGAAAAGCAGATTGACGACTTTTCCGTGCTGTCAGCGAAGAGGATGCTGGCAGGGTCCTGGACATCGCATTGCGAAACGCCGAAAACGATGCTTCGTCGGACCATATCGTTATCGCATCGCATATCGTCGACTCCCCCGAAGAACGCGTGGCGCTATTGCGCGACGGCATCGAGGCAAACCCGGGCTCCGCTCACCTGCATTGGACGGCCGTGAACGCCTGTGTGATGGCTAACGACTCCGCAACATGCCCTGAACTGGATCAGTGGATCGAACGCTTACTCGCACTGGACGGGGAAAACGCCCTGGCCTGGGCACTGGCAGGTCACGCCTACCTGAATCTGGACCGTCAGTACGAGGCGTTGGATGCATTTCGTCGGGGATCGATCAGCTACTCGGCGAATAACTACCATGGCGCAGACGTCGAAGCGGCAATGACCGCCGTAAATGCCCTCGGTGGCTACTCCGACGTTCTGGCGTACGCAGTGAGCGTTGGTCACACCGCGGCGTTCGCCAAACCCCTGAGTCACTTCAACGTCTGTAAAGAAAAGTCCGTCTCAAGCCCTGAATGGGCTGACGTCTGCCTTGCGTTGGGGCAGACCATCGAATCCACTGCGACAGACTTCATGAGCCGGGCATACGCCCGACGCACCCAATGGCAATCACGGATTGCCAAAGGTGAAGATCCCGAGACGCCGGCGCTGCGCGCATTGAATGAGGCGAATGTCCCGCTCGGGCTCGACAAGGAAGCACTTCGCTACCCCGATTCTCCGCGCTTGTTTGTCGAAGCCTTGAGAAATTCCGGTGAAATCCGGGCCTACGAGATGCTGATGGCGATGCACCAAGGCCGCATGGCCGAGGGCTACACCGTCGACTGCGGCGATATCCGCTACTGAAAGCCCAGTCGACCCCGATCCGTCGACAGCCGATTCACCATGCCCCAGACGATGGTCTCCCAATTGGTCGAATTGACGGGGGCGGACTCTTTCATCGTGTCCATGTACAGCAGGTAATCTGTCAGAACGTGCTCAAGCTTGATTGATTCGAGTTCCTGGCGGCTCAGGTAGCGCATATGCCATGACGGGAATCGGCGTTTGCCGATGTCTTCCTCGGTGACTTCATGCAGTATTCGGTGCCGAACATCACCGCGGATGCCTTCCATCAGGCCGGAAACCACGGCCTCGTCGCCTTCAACGTATTGAACGAAGCGGTCTTTTTCGAAATACAGGTAGCCCGTGATGCTGAGTTCGAAATTGCGCGCCGCTGCGTCCGCTGCGAGGCTTTCGAGACTCATGTTGTCGAAGTACATCTGGGCCTCGCTGACGTAAACGATGCCGAGCAAATCACCCTCCCCGGTGCCGCCGCGCCCTCACACGACGTCTCCTAACTGTTACTCCAAGCCTAGGCGGTGCCAAACCGTCTCGCAAGCAAAAGACCTGGTCTAATCGGCAAGCAGGTCTGCAAGATGGCCGGTTTTCACGTAGATCAGGGCGCCTTCCTCGCCGGTGAACGGTTCGTGACGGCTCAAATGCGGGCTGCGTAGCCAGCTGCCGGCTTCGTAACTGCCATGTTCATCATTGAATCGACCCTCAATGACGAAAATCTCCTCACCGCCCCAGTGCTGGTGGCTGGAGAACTGCGTGTTCGGCGCCCAGCGGACCAGGGCAACGTTTTCGCGCTCGAAACTGTGCAGCGGCAGCACGCTCAGGCCTGGCACCAGACCCGGCAGCCATTCGGCGCTGTGGGTATCGATGACTTTCTGCTCGGTATCCCGTTTGTCGAACTGGTGCAGCTTGACGAAGATCAATGCACCGTCAGCGCCAATTCTCGGGCTGTGAGACGTGCCGATCGGATTTCGAAGATAGGAACCCACACTGTAGGCCCCGTTCTCGTCAGCAAACTCGCCGTCGAGCACGAAGATTTCTTCACCTCCGCCGTGCTGATGGGACGGAAACTCGCTGTTGGCCGCATAGCGTACGAGTGACGTGGCGCGGGCCACTTCGTCCCCGACTCGGTCGAGCATCATTCGGTCAACGCCGGCCGCCGGTGATGGCACCCACTGGTAATCGTCCGGCCGAACAACGACCCGCTGTTTGAAATCCGCGTGTAAACGCATGGTAGTGCCTCGTCATCTGTTGCAACCGTGAGCCGATCAATGGCCGGGTCTCTGTTGCGGATCCGCCGTTGTTGGCTTTGACAGAGCCGCCCGAGAAAAGGCGGTTTTTGTCAGTCGCTTGGTTTGCGCTGCCGATAACCTGACAGGTCGTCTCTTTGCCATTGGCGGACTAACCTATCACCTGATAGGGAATATAGGGAGCGGCGTTTCCGTTGTCAAATTCTATCTATCTGTTGATAGTTTTTATTCAGAGATATATGATCTGTCTGGTGTTCATATACCTAGTGATAGATTGATATGGCCAGCGATAAAGCCCGTCAGATTGAGGACATCGCCGAGGCTCGAATCCGCGTCGGAGGCTACAAGTCCTTTTCGTTTCGCGACATTGCTGACGAAGTCGGCATCAAGAGCTCAAGCGTGCACTATCACTTCCCCACGAAGACCGCGCTGGCCGCACGCGTCGCACAGCGCTACACCGACCGCTTCATGGATCGACTCGGTGATCCGTGGCAGGGAGACACTGTGGACCTCCTCGGACGGTTGGTCGGCGCGTTTCGGGACGCGCTCTCCGAAGACGGCAAAATGTGCCTTTGCGGGGCGCTGGGCGTGGAATCAGCCGATTTGCCGCCGGAAGTCGCCGGGGAAGCGCGGCGATTCTTCGAACGGACCGCGAACTGGCTCGAAACCGTCTACGGCCGAGCCGCGAACGCCAGTTCCGAGGGTGAAAACAGGGCAAAGGCCATTCGCTTGCTCGCACTGCTCGAGGGCGCGCTGCTGGTGGCCTTAACCCTGCAGGACGACAGCCTCTACGATCTCGCTACGGCGAAGATTCCTCGCTAGGCACCTCGTCAAGCCGCTTCTCGACCAGGGAGCGCAGCCGGGTCAGACCACCCTCCTCTCCGTAACGTATTGATTCCTCGACACTTGCGCCCTCCTGGCGCTTGGCAAGCGCGAGCAGTGCGCCGACCCGGTTGCCGCTGCCGCAATGCAGCAAAACCGGCCCGTCGGCCTCGTTGATCAATCGGGTCAGCTCAGCCGCCGAGTCGAAATTCACCTTGTCGCCGCTGTCGATCGGCAGCGGTACGTAATTCATGCCCAGCGCCTCTACCGCGGCCTGTTCGTCCAGGCCGCGGTTCTCGCTCGCACCGCGCAAATCGATGACGGTGGTGTACCCGGAGTCGGCGAAAACCTGCAGCGCCGCCTCGTCCGGCTGCCCGGCGACGGTGATGCCGTCCACCGGCACCACGGACGCCGACGCTCGAACCTCCGCAAGATCCACTTTGAGCGTGGCCGGTGCCGGCGTGTCAGCATGACTGGAGAAAGCTAAAAATAGCAGAGAAAAAATTATTTTTTTCAATTACTTAAAACCTTATTTTAATGTAACACCTGATTTGAAGACGATACCCTTTTCGTGGATATCCACGGCAAATTCGAGTCTGTCGTAGGCGCGTCCGACCGCGTCCAACAACACGACCAGGCTTTCGACATCCACAGCCGCGTCCTGTTTAGCCAGCGGCATCATATCGGATAGCATGGCGAAGTAAGCGCCTGCATCGACGTCCATGGCCATCAGCGGGGCATCGGCACTGGCGGTCATCGCCTTAAGGCCAGAGACACGGCTCTCGGCCCCCTCGCCCAGGCTCAGACTGATCCGGTCATCCGTCACAGAGACCCACAGTGGCAAGCCGGTCGGGTTCATCGGCCCCGCCGGTACTTCGCGGGATTCGCCGTCCTGGGAAATACCGAGCTCGGCGAATCCCGGAACCAGCAGCGCCCCCATCGCCGTCAGGCTTTCCGGGTTATCCATCGCCAGGATGACATCGACTTTCGCGGATTCCGGCGTCTGTTCCTGGATGATCTGTTGAAGATCGATACCGTCCACCGCGAAGTGCATGCCGCGGAAGTCATACAGGGTCGGCGGCAGGGGTTGACGCTTCAGGAATTCCTGCGCCTCTTGAACACCGGCGTTGCCAGACGCCAGGAACTCGCATTGGTAGGGCTTCGCTGCCATCTCTGCCAGGCGATTTTCGGCAAATTTTCGGGCGACCGACGCATCGAAGCTGAATCCGGCGCTGATCAGGGCATCCGTCGCCATGCCCAGGCCAGGGACCGCGGCCGCAAGGCCCTGCAGGTCGGCGGCGACTTCGTCTCGCAGCACCACCACCATGGAGCCTTCGACCCCGGATGAATCGGCACGGGTAACACCAGCCGCCATGCGCGGCACGTTGGCGACCGCTTCGCGAATTTCCGCGCGGCACACCGGCGACGTCATGCCCTGATGAGACTCAGTCAGTGTCTCGACAAGCCCCTCGGGATCGAACAGACCGTCGACAACACGCAGGGTGTCAACGAAACCGAGGCCCTGCTCGATGTAGCCGAAATCCTCCGCCAGAGCCGCGAGTTCGCCGGAGTCGGCAATGTTCTGATCCGGCAGAGACAGGCCCAACTGCGCCGCCAGGGAGGCTTCGTCGGCCTCGGCGTGACTCAGCGTGACGACCAGCGTTGATTCACGGATCAGCCAGGCGAGGCGAGCGCCATCCATATCGATGAATTTGTAGCTAACGCCTTCAATTTCGCCGCTTTCTGCTTCGAAGTCGAAGCTTTCCTCGATGCTTTCTATCTTTTGCTCGAAAGCGCTGACGTCGCTCAGGCCCGCACGCAGGACGGGCACCAGACCGATGTCGTAGAACGCGTATTGCGCTTTCGGATCGATGCCGAGTCGCTGGATACCCTCCGGCGTCGACAGATCCTGGGCCATCGCGATGATCTGCCGTAACGCCTCCGTCGACTCATCGTCGGGTAGCCCATCTGCCAATGACCCCATCATGGCCTCGTTGTAGGCCATCGCCGCGTCGTTGACCTCGGCAAACTGCTGATCGAAAGCCTCGGGCATCGGCTGCAGGCGCACGTACGCGTAGGCGCTGTCAGCCGGTACAAATTTCAGGATTCCGCTGTCGTCCTCGAACGCCGAGGTGTCGCTGGTGGAACGATCGCATCCGGCCACGAAAGCGGCGACGGCCACAAGGACCAATGGCAGGCGAAGAAACGTTGTATTCATGATGACTCCTGGTCTTTTCGTGCGCACCGCGCACGGGAATCATCAGAAAGGCGAGTAAAGGATTGTCTCGGTCGCGGTCTTGTTGCCGCGTCCGGCAGACGGTACTGCAGACGATCGGCGATGTCGAGGGCAATGAAGCTTGCCTGTCTGTCGATTCGCCCTACACTCCCGGCATGACACACTCGACCCGCGACGTCACCGTCGACGACCTTAACGCCGTGCAACAGCTCAACGAGGCCGTGACGCCGGCAGTCAACAGCCTGGACCTGGCGGAATTGCGCTGGTTTCTGGACAACGCCAGTTACTTTCGCCTGGTCGAACGAGACGACGGGGAACTGCTGGCCTTCATGATTGGACTCGAGCAAGGCCGCGACTACCGCAGCCTCAACTACCAATGGTTCGCAAAACGTCACGATCGCTTCGCCTATGTCGATCGCATCGCGGTAGCGAATGCCGGACGGCGCCTCGGCCTGGCGTCCATGCTGTACGACGACTTCATTGACAAGGTCGGCCACAGATCCGGCTTGTTGGTGTGCGAAGTGAATACCAAGCCCCGTAACGACGGGTCGCTGGCCTACCACGAGGCGCTGGGGTTCAAGCCGGTGGGCACCCAGTGGACCGAAAACAACACGAAAGAAGTGGTCTTGCTGGAAAGACCGCTGCGAGGATCAGAAAATGAGTGACAGCAAACGGGACATCATTGTGTGGGGTGCAACGGGGTTTACCGGCGCGCTGGTCGCCGAATACCTGCTGGCCAGCTACGGAGTCGGTGAATCGCTGGATTGGGCGATCGCCGGTCGCAGCCGGGAGAAGCTTGAGGCGTTGCGCGACCGGCTCGGGCCGAATGCGTCGGAGCTGCCGATCCTCGTCGCCGACAGTATGGATCCGGCTTCCATGCAGTCATTGGCCGAACAAACCCGCGTCATGCTGACCACTGTCGGACCCTACGCCAAGTACGGCACCGCCCTGCTGGAAGCCTGCGTCGAGGCCGGCACCGACTACTGCGACCTTTGCGCCGAGGTTCAGTGGATGCGGCGCATGATGGACAAGCACCAGGCCCGCGCTGAGGAGACCGGTGCCCGGCTGATGCACTGCTGCGGCTACGACTCGATTCCGAGCGACATTGGCACCTGGTTTCTGCAGAACGCCGCGCAAGGCCGGTACGGCGAGACCTGTTCGAGCGTCACCATGGTGGTCAAGGCCGCGCGCGGTGGCGCCAGCGGCGGCACGGCGGCCAGCATGGTCAATATCATCAAGGAAACGCGATCGGACCGCGAAGCCGCCAGATTCGTGGCCATGCCCTACAGCCTGAATCCGCCCGACAGGCGAGAAGGCCCGCGCGTCAAGGACCAGACGGGACCGGAGTACAACGAACTGCTCCGGTCCTGGACTGCGCCTTTCGTCATGGCTATCAGCAACACGCGGATTGTGCGCCGCAGTAACGCGCTCGCCGACTTCCCGTACGGCAAGGATTTCGTCTACCAGGAAACCATTGCCACCGGCCGCGGGATCGGCGGCTGGCTGAAGGCCTTTATGATCTCTGCCGGCATCGGCAGTGTTCTCGTCGGTGCCGCTTTTTCACCCACGCGCGCGCTACTGACGCGCTTTGTGTTGCCGAAACCCGGCGAGGGTCCCGACGCTGAAGCGCGGGCCAACGGCTTTTTCAAGCACGAGTTCACGGGGGTCGCGAGCAACGATCGGCGCATCCGGGTTCGGGTAACCGGCGACCGGGATCCGGGCTACGGCTCCACCAGCAAGATGCTTGCGGAGACCGCGATCTGCTTCGCGAAAGACGACCTGGCGACCGGTGGCGGCTTCTGGACAACGGCGACCGCCATGGCGGCGCCTCTGCACGAGCGGCTGGTGCGCAACGCCGGACTCACCTTCGACGTTATCGACGACTAACCTAGTCCCAGAAGGCGGTTTTTGCGTGTATTTCGCCGCTTTCGATACGCACCTTGAGGCGATTCGCCGGTGACGCTACGGGACAGGTCGAAAAGTCGTTGAAGGCACACGGCGGACTGTAGGACTGGTTGAAGTCAATGACGGTCATACCGTGTTCGTCAGGCGCCTCGGTGTAGACAAAACGACCGGCCGGATACGTCTCCTTACCGTTGGTAAGATCCCCAAAGACGAAAAACAGGCGCTCGCCGGACTGGTAGGCGTCAAGGCGATAGGCTTCGCCGTCGATGGTGAACTCCAGGCGACCGGGCGACACGGGGTTGTAGCCCAGGCCCTCGATGACCGTGTCGACGTTCATAACGCGCGGTTCGTCGAACGGCAGCAGCCGCGCCCATACCCGGTAGCGACGATCGATCGGAAAGTACTCGAACGCCTGGAGTTCGGTCAGCCCGGGGTGTTCGAAATCCCGAACCCGCACAGCGACCTTGCCAATGCGATTGATCACGGTCCACGCCAGCGACTGGTAGGTCACGGTGACGGGATTGTCGCGGGTGTCGTCGACCATGACGATTCGCTTGACCGCCTTACCGTCGTGAATCACGCCGGGGTGATCAACCGTCATCGTCACGACACCGTCTTGAAGATCAAAAACCCCGAGCTTCTCGGGTGCGACAGCGGGAAAGGTCAAGGTGTTGTCGCTGGACGACCCGAACGAGCTGCTGCCCTCTTTCAGCCAGAACAAACCGGACAGATTCAGGTATCCATCGGCCGCCTTCAGACGCTGCATTCGACCGTCGCGCCATTCCTCAATGAAGGCCCGGTATTCGGCCGACGGATCCTCGGCGAGCGCGGTTGCACCGACGAGGCACGCTGCCGCCACAAGGTAAGGTTTGATCATGGTTTTTTCTGCCGATTCTATCGCCGCGGCTAGCGTATCATGCGCCTCGTGAGCGACACCGACCTGACATTCCGCGACCTTGTCCCGGATGATTTCCTCGATGCACTGGACGAAGCGGGTTTCGCCTGCGACGGACGACTGCTGGCACTGAATTCTTATGAGAACCGCGTCTACCAGGTTGGCATTGAAGACGACGCGCCGGTGGTCGTTAAGTTCTATCGACCGAATCGCTGGAGTGACGCGTCGATTCTCGAGGAACATGCCTTTGGATTCGAGCTGGCCGAGCACGAGTTTCCTGTCGTCACTCCCCTTTCAGTGGGTGGTGAAACACTGTTGCATGTCGATGATTTTCGTTTCGCCGTGTTTCCACGCCGCGGCGGACGATCGCCGGAGCTGGACAATCTCGACATGCTCGAACAACTCGGCCGACTGGTAGCGCGGGCACACCTGGTCGGCGAGCACGACGATTTCGAGCACCGCCCGAGCGTGGACGTCGACAGTTACCTGCACGAGCCCAGCGAGTTTCTGCTGGACGAAGGCTTTATCCCGACCGAACTGTCGGCGAATTACGAACAA
Source organism: Pseudomonadota bacterium (assembly GCA_038747355.1). Classification (GTDB taxonomy): domain Bacteria; phylum Pseudomonadota; class Gammaproteobacteria; order Steroidobacterales; family Woeseiaceae; genus UBA1847. The sequence continues at coordinate 23,563 of JBCDJX010000033.1, forward strand.
CTCGTCGATCAGCTGACAGAGGGCGTGGAGCATTGCGCCAGGCGCAGTGGTGAGTATGAGGTCCTGCGACTGCACGGCGACTTTCATCCCGGCAACGTACTCGTCACCGAAGACCGGTTTCACATCGTGGACCTCGACGACTGCCGCAGTGGACCGGCGGTCCAGGATCTGTGGATGTTTCTTTCCGGCGAACGTGCCGAACAGCAGCCACAGCTCGAGGCGCTGCTGGACGGTTACCAGCAGTTTCGCACCTTCGACGCTCGCGAACTGAATCTGGTTGAAGCCTTGCGCAGCCTGCGCATTGTCCATTACGCGGGCTGGCTTGCGAGGCGCTGGGAAGACCCGGCATTCAAGCGGGCATTTCCCTGGTTCAATACGCAGCGCTACTGGGATGAACACATTCTCACACTCAGGGAGCAGGTCGCGGCGATGCAGGAACCGCCGTTGGAGTGGCGTCATTGGCGGTGACACATAAGGTCAGTTTTTACTTGATATTTTTTGTATAAAATATTGTTTTTTATCAAATTATTAATCCCTTTTTTACCGAAAACTCTACCGTTCACGCTGCGCAGCGCAGCCGCGTTAAGCGCCCAAATACGTTTACTTACAAACGGGTATTTGCATCACCCGGGGCTGGCCTCTAAAGTCGAACGGGTCGGGAGTGAGCGCGGAACCATTGTCCGCCGCGACACTCATAAGCATGGCATTGACCCAAGCGGGGCCACGTGAGAGCAAGACTTCGAATAGCCTGTACCCTGACCGCAGCACTGCTGACCGCCGCCTGCGGGGGCAACATGCAACTCGATTCCCCGACCTTCCCCACGCCGCTCGTTGAACCGCTCGACATGCACGTCGGCCTGCGCCTCGCCGATGACATGTACGACTTCTGGCACGAAGAAGAAGTGCTTGGACGCGACACGTGGTCTGTGGACATGGGCGATGCCAACGCGATGATGTTCCAGCAGTTGTTTGGGCACATGTTCACCCAGGTCACACTGCTCGAAGAGGACGACAATCCCGCAGACCTGCCGCTGGATGCGCTGGTTGAAACCAACATCGACAAATTTGAGTTTTCGGTCCCGCAGCAAACCGGGAATGACGCTTACGCCATCTGGATCCGCTACCGGCTCAAGGTTTACAACCCGGCGGGCGACATGGTGGGTAACTGGGCGGTCAGCGCCTACGGCAAAAGCGCGGCCTCCGGTCTCGGCGGCGGTGACAACGCCCTTGAGGACGCCGCGTTGCTCGCCATGCGCGATGCCGTTGCGCTGATGATTATGAAGCTGGACAAAGAGACCGGCATTAGCCAGCTCGCCAAGAGCGGCGGCCAGCCCGAACAGCAGCCTGCCGTTACGGAAGCCAGCAGCAGCGGCGAGGACGCCGCCTGAAGGATCAGGTACACACGGATCAAGGACACGCCATGACAGCCAGACTTTCCCGTATAGCCGTTGCCTCGATCGCGATGATCGCCCTGTCTGGCTGCGTCACCGCAAGCCTGCAGGATAACCGCGAGAGCGTTACCGGCATCAACGAAGGAGAGTCGGTCGTCATTATGGCGCGCAGTTACCATCTCGGTAACGAAACCGAAGACAAATACCTGACCTGCGTTGAGGACGCACTTGCACGAGGTTCTGAAGGCCTTCGCGTCATCCCGCACCGCGAGTTTGTCGACTCGCTTTTCCCGTGGTTTGAGCCGCGCACGGCGCCCGCAGAAACCAAGGGCTTGTCCAAGCTGATGTCCCGTCCGGGCGTCGCCCAACGTATCAGCGAACAGGGCGTGCGTTACATTATCTGGCTCGATGGCGATACGGAGCGCGTTGCGGGCGGTGGCTCGCTGTCGTGCGCAGCCGGTCCCGGTGGTGGTGGCTGCTTCGGCTTTGCCTGGTGGCAGAATGACGCCGATTACAATGCGTCAGTCTGGGACCTGCAGGGCCTCGAATCGGCCGGTTCCGTGTCTGCCGACGTCAGCGGCACCTCGTTCCTGCCTGCCCTGGTGGTGCCGATCCCGCTGATTGCACGCACTCAGAATGCGGCTTGCAAAGGACTCGCTGACCAGCTCAAGACCTTTATCGTCGCCGACCCGTCGGCCTGAGCCAAAACCAAGCTCGATAACGCGCCGCGGCTCACGACGGCAGCGTTGCAATGTCGTAAGATCAGCGCGGCTTTTCGTTACTGATCGGGATATGGACCAGAAACACGACCTCGCTGTCATCCTTCGCTCGCGCACGCCGCTTGTCGTGATCGAAACCAAAGACGAAGCGCGCATTCTCGACATGTTGCGCTCAGCGACGACCGGTTCGATTGGCGGTGACTACAAGCCGCTGTTTCGCTGGACGATTACCGACGGTCTGCAGCGGCTCGACATCGATCTTGAACCCCAGCTCCTGAACTCGGAACCGATCGACGTACTCAAGCACATACGGGCAGTCACCAAGCCCGGGATCTACGTGCTGCTGGACTTTCACCCGTTTCTCGACGAACCCGTGCATGTTCGCCTGATCAAGGACATCTGCATACGCTTCCAGCAGACGGCACGACAGCTGATTCTGATCTCTCACGAGGTCAAGGTTCCGAGCGAACTGGAGTCCTTCAGTGCCAGGGTCGATCTGGCACTGCCGACGGAACACGAGCGGCGCGGCATTATTGAGAAGGTCGCCTCGGAATGGACAGAAGAAAACCCGGGCACCCGCGTGCAGGCCGACCCCAAAGCGTACGACCTGTTGGTCCGCAACCTGGCCGGTTTGACCTACAGCGACACGGAACGCCTGGCTCGCAACGCGATTTTCATCGATGGCGCGATCAGCAAAAGTGACCTGCCGGACGTCATGCAAGCCAAATACGACCTGCTCAACCAGGCCGGATCACTGGGCTTCGAATACGACACGGCCAAGTTCAGCGACGTTGGTGGTTTGGACAACCTCAAGGACTGGCTGCAAAAACGACGGGCAGCGTTCCGCGACGAGGACGGAACCGACCACCTCGATGTGCCGAAGGGTATCCTGCTGATCGGCATTCAGGGTTGCGGCAAAAGTCTCGCGGCAAAGTCCACCGCCGGCGTCTTTGGCGTTCCCATTCTGCGGCTCGATTTCGGCAGCCTCTACGACAAGTACCACGGCGAGACAGAACGCAAACTGCGGGAGGCCCTGAAAACCGCGGACACCATGCAGCCTTGCGTCTTGTGGATTGATGAGATCGAAAAAGGCCTGGCGGGTCGCAGCGGCGAGACCGGCACGACGCAGCGAGTACTCGGTTCGTTTCTTACCTGGATGGCTGAAAAACAAACCAAGGTGTTCGTTGTTGCCACGGCAAACGACATCACCCAGTTGCCGCCCGAGCTCGTCCGCAAGGGCCGCTTCGACGAGATCTTTTTCGTGGACCTGCCCGACGCCGCCACTCGGGCAACCATCCTGGCCATTCACCTCACACAGCGCGATCAGGATTCGACAACCTTCGATCTCACCACGCTGGCCGCCGAATCGGACGGTTTTTCCGGCGCCGAACTGGAACAGGCCGTGGTGTCATCGTTTTACACGGCGCACGCGGCGAATGTGTCCCTGCAGACCTCTCACGTGCTCGATGAGATACGTCGCACCCAGCCGCTGTCGGTTGTGATGCGAGAGCGCGTTGCCAACCTGCGTGAGTGGGCGAAGGGACGAACCGTCTCGGCCGGTTGATTTAACGTAACCTCACGAGCCGCCCAACGATGCCCGGCCGCGTCGTGCTACCATCCCGGCATGGCTAATGAGAACAACAACATCAACGAGTTAGCTGGCGACGAAGATCCCACGTCCGAACTGGAGTTGCCGACCTGGCGCCGGCCCGACATTGTTGTCGAACGGGCAACGCTGGAAGTCGAGGCGAACACGATGGATTTCGCGGATGTGCCGTCGGCGCAGGTTCCGGACCGACAGCGACGCGGCCGTCAGAAACTGCATTTCGAGCTCGAACAGCAGGCGGCTCTGCTGCGCGGCCTGAAGGCAGAATCCAGCGCCCGCGAAGAGATCATTAACGACCTGCAATCGGAGCTCAACGGACTGCGTGACGAGCTGCAGCGCAACAAACAGTCTTTAAGGAAATCTCGCGACGCTTACCGCGACGTCAAGCGCGAGATTCGTGAACGCAATGACGAGACGCGAAGACTGACTCGCGAACTCGAGGAGCAGCGCGCTTATAGCGAGCAGCAGACGGAGACCAGTCAGTCCGACCAGTCTCGTCTCGCCGAACTTCGCGGTGATCTCGTCGATCGTGATGAACAGATTCGCAAACTTCAGGCAGAGCTCAAGAACAGCGTGTCAGGTGACCACAATGGCCTGGACCAGTTGCACCAGCATGAACTCGCCACGATGGACGCGCAGCTGCAGCAGTCCGCACGACACGCCGATGCACTCAGGCAGCAATTGCAGGACCTGATCGCGAGAGACACGCAACGCGGTGTTGACGAAACACAGATGAAGCGAAATCTCGACGACGCGCGAACAGATGTCAGTCGCTTGGAAGAGTTGCTGGCGGATACGCAGACCGAGGCTGACGAACTGCGTTCCGACATTGAGTTGGTTGCCGGGCGGCATACTGACGAGATTCGCTCCTTGCGCACCGCACTGGATTCCAGCAATGAAACGCTGGCTCAGCAGCAGTTGATTAACGAGCAGCTGGCGTCCGATCTTGTTGATACGAGGGGCTTCAAGCAGGACCTCGAGCAGATGCTGACCAACAACGAACAGGCGGCACAACAGCAGATAAAGCGGTTGGAAAAGGAGCTGCGCAAGGCCGGCGACCGGATCGAGCACGTGGAAGAACAGCTCGACACCAAGAACGACGCCATTAACTGCCTGCTCGCCGAGCTCGCGGCCAAGCGCGCGGAAACGCCCCCCGAACCGGAGAGCGATGTCCTGGTTGAGGAGATCGATACCTACGGTGACGTCAGCGATCTGCCGGTTTTGTCGACTGACGGCGATCGAGTCCGCCGATTCCTGAATGGCGAAATCGATGGGCAGGAGGTCCAGTTTCCCCTGTTCAAGGGCCGCGTAACGATCGGCCGCACGCAGGTCAACGATATCCAGCTAACGGCGGATTACATCAGTCGACGTCACGCGGTCATCGTGACTGACGGCGACGTCGCCCGCATCATCGACTGGGGCAGTCGCAATGGTGTCAGGGTTAACGGCGCGAGAGTGACCGAGCACTTCCTCAATAGCGGCGACCGGGTCACCATCGGTACCTTCGATTTTGTCTACGAGGAAAGACGCCGCGCGGACTAGCTGCACGATTTGTGAGCATGTTCACGGACAAAGTGCCGTCAGGTCTCTACCTTTCGCGTTTATCGGTGGAAGGGATTCGACACCATGCTCGAAAGTGCAGCAGGAAAAAGCGACGTCGCCCAGAAGGAAGAGTCTGGTGGCAAAGCCGTCGTTCTTCGAAAAATCTGGCTCCCCAAGCTGCTGTACGATTGCCTGCCCTACTTTTACCTGGCATCGGGCATCGCCGCGCTGTTCGCGACGCTCTACATCAACCAGTGGTTCTGGGTAGTCCCGCATTACCTGTTGTTCTCGGCTGCCTGCCTGCACTTTGGCATTGCCGTGTTCCGGCGTCGACGCAATCGCGAGTCTTGACCGCAGCCGGAACCTCATAAACCATAGGCCCCTTTGCGCCCCGGGGCTGCTGTTTGAAGCACAAGATCGTCAACGAAATCGCGCTGTTCGCCGCGTTCCTGTTTTTCGGTTTCCTGATTCTTCCGTTCGCGATTTACGTCGTCGGCGGAGTGGTATTCGGCGACTACAGCGGCGGCTACGGCCAGTTTTTTGGTCGCATGAGCAGAGGCCTGGTCGACGGTCACTGGCCGACCTGGTTTCTCGTGCTTTCCCCCTACCTGCTGGTGCAGATCGTACGGTTAAGCCTGTTGGGTCTGCGCAGGACTCGCTGAGATGTGAACTCGTTCACGCTTCGAACCGGACCTGTCCGGTATCCCGTAGATTGGTGTTTACGTTATGTTATTCCGGAACTATTTAGCGCTTTGGACTATCTAGAATTAAGGCGGTTCGTCACTACTTCTTAGACATGTTCGACTGGATCAAAAAGCTGCTTGGCAGGGACGAGGGACCTGAAACGCCGGAACCAATGGATATGTTCCGCAAAACGGGCTCCTATCGTTCGCTGCAGCCGACGGTGTCGGCTCGGCCAAAGGAAGAGACACCGGCCCCGGAAACGCTGGAGGTGTCCAGCCAGGTCGAAGGACACATCGAGGATGGCGGCCCCGGCAAAAATGTGCTGGTTCGAAAGCGCTTCGTCCGCGAGGACACCGGCACGCACGAGACGCTGACAATCCTTGACGACTCGCTGGTCGAGACCGAGAAGGAGGACGGCATCGACCCGTACAACACGGGTCAGTTCGACCGTTCACGCACCTGGGATTCACGCTTCCGCAAGTAACCCCGTCGTCGGTTTTCAGCCCAGGGGCGTCGTGCTAGGCTGCCGGAAAAATACCAACCCGGAAACAACCATGCCCCTGCGAGTCAGCATCGACCTCGACGACGAGGCGCTCAAGCACTTTGAACTGATCATGCGCCAGTCACGCAATACGGTGGCGCATGTC
>JBCDJX010000034.1:0-30114 GCA_038747355.1 Pseudomonadota bacterium
ATGACAGCGTTGTCAATTTGTTACACCTTTGGCTATCCATGACGGGTTTGCTTCTTTTCTGTCCGTTTCCTAAGCGTAGAAGCCTCCTCAGCGGGTGGTTTTGTGGCGCGACTTGGCTCTTGATTCTCGCTGTTATTGCTCGAAGGTCGAGCCGCCCGATGGATACTATGCGCTGAATTTATTCAGCCATTTTAGACGTTTCGGGGTTGCTCCAGGCATCTGCCACCGCGAACGGTCAGCTCCGATGGCGCGAATTGGAAGCTAACGACTATCGACAAGCGCAATTGCTGGCTCTTGTGACGCCGTCACCGTTGAACAGGCCGGGCTAAACTGAAACGCGCCACTGTCTCGGGGATGCGATTGATTACGGAGGGTGCCCGAGACTGACAGAATCAGCACACGGTCACGGCGAGCGACGCGGGGGGGGGATGTGTCGACTCGCCGGACCGGGCTGAGTTGTTTTGGGGCTGGCCCCTCAAGCGGACAGATTGATCACAAGTAATTGAAAAACCTGATATTTACCGCCGTTCGAAACCAGCCGGTTTAGCTTACGCTGCTCTGTCCAGTCCGGGCGGAGCAAACAGCTTCGCGAGGAAATTCTCGATATCTCGAGTCATTTTCGGCTGGTTGACGGGTTCACTTCGTGCCAGTTCTTGATCGATGACCTTGTTGATTTTGTTGTCAGCGATGGCGGGCGCTGGCCCGATTGACGCAATCGTCGTCATACCACGAAGGCTGAACTCGAAAGCGTCTCTTCCTGATTGTGCTTTCTTGAACATGGTCCTGGCTCCAGGGGTTAATGGTTCAAATATCGTCCCGTTTGGTGGGGGGATACCGCCGGGGACACAAGCACAATAGGGCCGGTGTGTACCAGTCACAAACGAAAAAGAATCAGCCCAGCGTTGAAAAAAATTCAACGCGAAATCCTCAAGATTTCGGCGCGCCTTATTCGGCGAAGGTGTCGAGAATCCAGTCGCTGAGCAGGCGCATAGCCTCGTCCTTTTCGCGCTCCGGCGAGTAAACGAGGTAATAGCTGACATCGGCGACCAGCTCCTGTTCGAACAGCGGGACGATGGTCTTCTGATGGAACCACTGTTGTGCAATCGGCACCGGGACGAGTGCAGCGCCAAGGCCCTGTTCGGCGGCGCGCACAATGGCGATCATGGAATCAACGCGTGTGACCTTGCTGTCGGTGGGCAGCTTGACGCCGCTGACCTTTTCCCACTGTCGCCACGCCTTTGGTCGGGTCTCGTGAACCAGCAACGGAAAACGGCTGACGATTCGGTGGTCTTTAAGCTTGATCGACTTTTTAAAGTCCTTGGAGCCCGACGGCACCATGCGCAGCGGAAACAGTCGATGAGCCACCAGGTTTTCCGGCGCCCGCTTGAACAGGCGAATCGACAGGTCCGCATCTTTCGGGTGCTTTTCGGACGACTCGTCGCTGGTGCCGACCTGGATTTCAATCTCCGGATATCGCGTGGTGAACTCCGGCAGCCGCGGCACGAACAATTCGCTGGCGAAAAACGGCTGTATGGACAATCGCAGCTTGCTCTGCGAACGACCGGCTCGAAAACTGGAAGTCACCTCCTGCAGTTGCTGCAACAAAGGGTCGACTTCTTCGTACAGAGCACGGCCCGCCGCGGTCAGCTTCAGGTCCCGGGAACGGCGTTCGAACAACTCACGATTCAGTTCCTGTTCCAGTGACTTCACCTGGTGACTCACGGCCGACGCCGTGATGAACAGCTCTTCACCCGCCTCGCGAAAGTTCTCGTGTTTCGCCGCGACACAGAACGTACGCAGGCCGCGCAGTGACATGCGAGGCGTCGTGGCCACGGCTTAGGACTTCACCAGGATCGTTTCGAGCTCTTCCAGTGAGCGGCCTTTGGTTTCCGGCAGAATGCGCATAACAAACACGAGACCGATCACGGCGATAACCCCGTAAATCAGGAAGGTCGTCGAGTTGCCCAGGTTTTGCAGCTGCCAGGGGAACACCAGCGTGACGAGAAACGCGACGGCCGAGTTGATGAGGCCGACGAACGAGATCGCGATACCGCGAACCCGGTTGGGAAACAGCTCTGAGAACAGCACCCACATAACCGGGCCTATTGAAATGGCGAAGCTCGCGACAAAGCCCAGGATGGCGGCGAGGATCAAGCGCGGATTAACATCGATGGCCGCACTGACCAGCGCCGACTCGTTGTCGGTGTAGGCGTCGGTGCCAATCGCCGCGGTTACCGCCTCGCGAAAGTCCACATCGCTGTCGTAGGTCACTCCGATGACGCTGGCTATCGCGACAGCGTCGACCGTTTCCGGCAGGTCCGCATCCGGGCCAAGTCGATAGGTGGCCGAGCCGAAGCCCCAGGCCAGCGTCAGCATGCACACAGCGATTCCTGTGAGCCCGAAGCCGAGCAGCGGACGCCGGCCGAGGCGGTCTATCAGAGCCATCGCTGCGAGCGTGAATCCGAGGTTAACCAGGCCGACCAGCACCGCCTGCATGAATGCCGCGTTGGTCCCGATACCGGATTGCTCAAAGATCATCGGTGAATAGAAGAAGACCGAATTGATGCCGGTGATTTGCTGCAGGATGCCCACCGATATTCCGATCGTCAGCACCAGCTTCATTGACGGATGGAACAAAGCCGCAAGGCCAACACCGTGCTGTTCCTTTTCTGCTTCGATCGCGGCGTGCACGTTCGACAGTTCCGCCTGCGCCTGTTCCCGGCCGTTGACGGCTTCGAGAACCTCCAGTGCGTCACTTTCCTGGTCGTTCATGGCGAGCCAGCGCGGACTCTCCGGCACGAACGCCAGCGCCAGGAAATACAGCACAGCCGGAATCGCCTCGATGCCTAGCATCCAGCGCCAGTTCCATTCGGCAACGTTCAGTGCGGTCGCCCACGCGGCGGTCGACTCTCCCAGACCCAGGATCAAGTAGTTACTGAAAAACGCCGCGGAGATACCGATGACGATGTTGAGCTGGTTGAATGACACAAGCCGGCCACGCACCTCACCCGGTGCAATCTCGGCAATGTACATCGGCGCAATGATCAGGGCGGCGCCGACGCCGAACCCGCCGAGCATGCGTGCGATGACCAGCGACAGGAAATCCGGCGCCAGCGCCGACCACACGGCAGAGACGGCAAACAGCACCGCCGCGATCTTAAGGATCGGGCGTCGGCCGTAACGATCGCTGAGCGGGCCGGACACCATCATCGCCAGTGTCGCGGTCAACGTCAGCGAGGAGACCGCCCAACCGAGCTGGATCTTGCTGAGTTCAAACTGCGTTTCGATGAAACCGATGACGCCGGAAATCACCGACGCATCAAAGCCCATCAAGAAGCCGCCCAGGGCCACAGTAAGGGCAACGCGGACGGTGTACATCGAGTTACCCCGCACCTCCGTCAACCGCCGTCGACGATACGGAAGCCGGTCCGCAGCGTGGTCGCCGAGCTGCCGCCGATCCAGGCGTGGAATTCACCCGGCTCGGTCATGCGTCGGTTGTTGCGGCCGTAGAACGCAAGATCGTCAGCGTCCAGTGTGAACTCGACCTGGACAATCTCACCCGGATCCAGCGTGATTCGCTGGAATCCCTTGAGCTCTTTTACCGGTCGCGTCACGTTGCCGACGAGATCGCGGACGTACAGTTGCACGACCTCGGTACCTCGCCGATCACCGTCGTTCTCCAGCGTCACGCTGATCGTCACATTGCCGTCTAGCGGCATCCCCTCGCTGCTGACCGCGATGTCCCGGTAATCAAAGTCAGTGTAGGACAGGCCGTGGCCAAACGGAAATAGCGGCGTGTAACCGGCGTCGAGGTGATACGCCGTCATACCCGTCGACAGCTGCGGTGCGTGCGGATCGATATCGTCGATCAGGACAACCGAGTCCGGGGATGGCGGCTTACCGGTGTTTTTCTGGTTGTAGTGCACCGGAATCTGTCCAACCATCCGCGGAAAGCTCGCCGGCAACTTGCCCGATGGCGACGCAACGCCGAACAACAGGTCTGCCAGCGCGGGCCCGCCCATGGTACCGGGGTGCCACGCATACAAAATGGCATCAACATCATCAATGATGTTCGACAGCGTGAGTGGGCGACCCGCCATGATGACCGCCACCACCGGCTTGCCCGCCTCGCGAATCGTCGCGACCAGCTCCTGCTGGATGCCGGGCAGATTGATATCCGCCCGCGAGTGCGCCTCGCCCGACAACACCGCCTCTTCACCGAGAAAGAGAACCACGACGTCGGCGGCGCGCGTGGCCGCAAGGGCGGCGTCAAAGCCATCACGGGATTTGTCACGCGAGTAGGCAAGCGCGGGTACATGATGTACCTCGACGTCTGAGCCGACCAGCGAGCGTATGGCATCGACCGGCGTGACGCTGAGACTGCTGTCGCCGTCAAATATCCAGGTGCCCAGCTGCTCGTAAGGCGCATTCGCCAGCGGGCCGATGACCGCCACGGAATTGACCGACTGCGTGTTCAGCGGCAACACGTGATGGTCATTTTTCAGCAGCACGGCGCTCTCGACCGCCGCCTGCTTCGCCACCGCAAAGGCATCCTCATTACCATAGGGCGCATAGTCTTCAGGATCGGTGTAGGGCCGCTCGAACAGACCCAGACGGAATTTGATGCGAAGAATGTTGGCGGCCGCCTCATCGATCAGCGCTTCATCGATAACCCCGTTTTCGATCAGCGCTTTGAGGTTGTTCAGGTAGGCATCGCCGTGCATTTCCATGTCAACGCCTGCCCGGATCGCTTCGACGGCGGAACCGCGGTCATCGGCGGTGAGGCCGTGGATCGACAGTTGCCGAATCGAATCCCAGTCGCTGACCACGAAGCCGTCAAAATCCCAGTCGTCACGCAACACGTCGCGTAACAGGAACTCGCTGGCGGTTGCCGGTACGCCGTCGATGTCGCTGAACGACGTCATCAGCGTCGACACGCCGGCATCGACAGCCGCCTTGAACGGCGGCAGGTAGACATTCAGCATCTCGTTGCGCGGCACGTTGGTCGTCGCGTAGTCACGGCCGCTCTCGGCGGCTCCGTAGCCGGCAAAATGTTTCGCCGTTGCCGCAATCGTGCCTTTCGCCGCGAGGTCGTCGCCCTGAAAGCCCTGCACCATGGCGGCACCAAGCTGGCTGGCGAGGAACGGGTCTTCACCGAGACTCTCGGCGATACGACCCCAGCGAGGATCGCGCGAGATATCGATCATCGGTGCAAAGGTCCAGTGAACGCCCGCGCGAGACGCCTCACGAGCGGCAACCGCCGCACCCTGGCGCACCACCTCCGGATTGAACGAGGCGGCCTGGCCCAGCGGGATCGGCATAACCGTTTTGAAGCCGTGAATGACGTCACGACCGACAATCAGCGGAATCCCCAGGCGACTCTCCTCGACGGCGATACGCTGCAGCGCGTTGATCACGTCCACCTGGACCGAGTTGATGACCGATCCGAGTCGCCCTGTGCGGACGGCGTCGGCCAGGTAGTCGGGCAGTCCCTCGACAACGTGGTCACCCACATTGGCCTGGGCCATCTGGCCGATCTTTTCATCCAGTGTCATACGCGACAGCAACTCGCTGACGCGAGCTTCCACATCGCCGGTCGGCGACGTTGCAGCGTGAACGTTCATACTTGATCCCGTGAGCAGGCCGAGGAGCGAAGCCAGTAACAAGCCCCTGACAACGATCGGCACGACAGTCTGAAAAGCGCTGACTGCAACCATGGCATCCCCCCCAACAGTGCAGACATTGTTTTGTGATTCCCTGAGGGCTCGGACTTTTAGCAATGTTTGACAGCGCTGTCAAAGTGACGCAGGATCAAAGGTGGGGTGGCAAAACAATAAGAAAACGCGGGGGGCTCTCTATGGGAGACGCGACTCATTTCGAAACGGCGCCGGAAGACCGGATTCCGTTTTCGAAAAAACTTATCTACGGCCTGGGCGCTTTCGTTAACAACACGCTCGCCGCTGCTATTGGCGGCATGATGGTCGTTCTTAACCTTGGTTACGGTCTCAGCCCGGCGTTGGTCGGCCTGCTGGGGGCGCTGCCGCGCTTCACGGATGCCATTACCGATCCGCTGATGGGCTACGCGTCGGACAAAACGCGTTCCCGCTGGGGACGCAGGCGTCCGTACATGTTCGTCGGCGCGATACTCGTGGGCCTCGTGTTCGCCGTGCTCTGGCAAATCCCCAGGGATGCCAGCGACAACTACATCTTCTGGTGGTTCCTCGGCGGCTCGCTGATCTTCTTTCTCGCGTACACGATCTACGCCACGCCGTGGGTTGCGCTGGGTTACGAGCTGACGCCTGATTACCACGAACGCACCCGCCTGATGGGTGTGCAGAACTTTATTGGCAACATCGCCTACATGGTGTCGCCGTATTTCCTGGCGATCATGTACATGCCGTTGTTCGGCGGCGGTACCGAAGATCCGGTCACCGGCTCCAAATACCTGGCCTTGATTGTCGCCGCGGTGGCAATCTGCCTCGGCGTATTGCCTGCGATATTCCTGCGCGAACGATTCAAGGACACCGGCGACAAGGACGAAGACGGCCCAGGCATCGGTGGCATCGTCATGGACTTCTTGAAGGGCTTTGCGACGACACTCAAATTCAAGCCGTTCCTCAAGCTCTGCGTTGCGACATTCCTTGTGTTTAACGGGTTCATCCTGATCGCCGCGTTCCAGTCGTACGTCATCATCTTCTACGTGTTCGAGGGAGATCAGGCGACAGGTGCTGTTTGGGTAGGCCACTCCGGTCTGCTCATGTCGCTCTGCGCACTGCTGGTGATTATGTTTATCACCTGGCTTGCGACCAAGATCGGCAAACGCCAGGCATTTTTCGTCTCGACGGGTATCTCTGCGTTCGGCTACGTTCTTAAGTGGTTCTGCTACACGCCGGACAACCCGTACCTGCTGCTGATCCCGGCACCCTTCATGGCGTTTGGACTGGCCGGCTTGTTCACGCTGATGCCGTCCATGGTTTGCGACGTTGTCGACATGGATGAGCTGAATACCAACGAACGTCGCGAAGGCATGTACGGTTCAATTTATTGGTGGGTGGTGAAATTAGGTCAATCGGTGGCGCTCGCGGGGGGCGGCTTCCTTTTGGTCTGGACCGGCTTCGATATCGAATTCGGAGTTAACCAGACAACCGAGGCCATCACGCGAATGCGTCTGGCGGACGCCTTCGTACCAGCCGTTGCTTCGCTGATCGCCATCTGGGCGGTGTACTCCTACTCGATCACCGAGGAGAAGGCACACGACGTTCGTCGTCAGTTGGAAGAACGCCGGGGCACGGGTGCCGACGACGCCGAGCCGTCGACCGCCTAAGAGGACGACAACGAACGCCGCTCAGACGGCACAAACCGGTGCTGGCGCGCGTCGCCGGCCGGTTTGACCTGAGGGGGAATCGTGTAGAATGACAACGCTGTCATTGGGGATGGAAACACACGTGAACGTGAAGACGACCGGTCTTCTCGTGCTGCTTGCGCTGTTGCCGTTAACGGCCGTCAGCCAACACCACGAGGGACGCACACGCTACGAAGCACCGCACGCCGACGTGGCACCCGTCATCGACGGGTCCGACGCGGATGCGGCGTGGGCGAATGCCGCGTGGCAGCCGCTGAACCACAACTGGCTCGGGCCCGAAATAGCACCCGGTGACTTCGAAGGTCGCTACAAGGTTGTCTGGACCGAGGAGCGGATCTACCTGCTCGCGGAACTCGTGGACGACGTGCTCTACGACATTTACCGCGATCCGCTGACGCAGTACTGGGACGACGACACACTCGAAATCTTCATCGATGAAGATCACTCCGGCGGCGATCACCAGTTCAATCACAATGCGTTTGCCTACCACATGTCGCTGGACAATCGCGCCATCGACATCGGCACTGACGAGAAGCCGCGGGATTACAGTCACCACGTTGACAGCCATTGGCGCCAGTACGAAGACAAGATGATCTGGGAGGTGGCGATCGACATCTATGACGACAGCTACGTCGACGATTCGGCGGACAACGCGCCGGTTGCACTGAGTGCGGGCAAGGTCATGGGCATGATGGTGGCTTACTGCGACAACGACGCCTCGGAGCTGCGCGAGAATTTCGTCGGCTCGGAGATGACGTTTGAGGGCAAAACCGACTGGGGCTGGATCGATGCCGGCCTGTTTGGCGAATTGGTATTGAGCAATGAATAGCGCGGCAAGCGACAAACTCAACTTTGCATCCAGCAGCGGTCCTGAGACCGCCGGCTCGTTCGTCGATTTTCTCGGCGAACGCTATTACAAGATCGAGAACGTAGACGGCATGGCGCCGTTTTTTGTCAGTGTCATCTCCGACGGCGATCACTGGTTGTTTGTGTCCTCGACCGGCGGGCTGACAGCAGGCCGGGTATCGCCGGAAACCGCGCTGTTCCCGTATGTCACCGTCGACAAGATCCACGACGGTTACCTGCACACGGGGCCACGCACCGTTGTGCGCCTGGACCGCGATGGTCAGCGCGCCAGCTGGGAGCCGTTTAATCGCGAGCTCGATGGTGACTATGCGGTCACGCGAAATCTCTACAAAAACCTGATCGGCAACAAGCTGTGCTTCGAGGAGATCAACCACGATCTCGGTATGACGTTCAGATACAGCTGGCTGACCAGCGACGAATTCGGTTTTGTGCGCCGCTGCGAGATGTCCAACAACGGTGAGTCGAGCTGCAGCGTGTCGCTGCTGGATGGCCTGCAAAACCTGCTGCCTGCGGGTACGCCGCGGTTTACACAAACCAACTCCAGCAACCTCGTCGACGCCTACAAATGGACAGAGCTCGACGAACAAACCGGCCTCGCCTACTTCGCGCTCTACTCGGGCATCAGCGACAGGGCAGAACCCTGTGAGTCGATGAAAGCGACCACGCTGTTTGCGCTTGGTCTCGGTGATCGACAGACGCTGGTGTCATCAAACCAGCTCGCCACGTTCCGCCTCGGCGGCGATGTGACAACTGAAAAACACACGCGCGGCATTCGCGGTTCCTACTTTGTGCAGTCGGACTTTGAGATCGCCGCCGGCGGCGCGCAGACGTGGTCGATGGTTGCGAATCTCGAGCAGACACAGTCCGAGGTTGTAGCGCTGCGTCGTCGCCTGCAGAAGTCGGACGAGCTGGCGACCCGGATTGCCGACTCGATCGACAAAGGCAGCGATGCGCTGGCACGCATCATGGCGAGTTCCGACGGCTTCCAGGCCACCGCGGAAGAAAACGTCTCCGGACACCACTATGCCAACGTCATGTTCAACGTGTTGCGCGGCGGCATTTTCGACGACCAGTATTTCATCTCGGCAAAGGATTTCAGCCGGACGGTGCGTCACTTCAACTCGACGGTGGCCGACGCGAACGCGTCGCTGCTCGACAGCCTGCCGGATCGACTGCGGCTCGACGAACTGCTGGCAAAGGTCAACGACAGTGGCGATCGGCAACTGCAGCGCCTCGCTCTTGAATACCTGCCGATCACATTCGGTCGCCGTCATGGCGACCCGAGTCGTCCCTGGAACCAGTTCGCCATTCGATTGACGGACGAACACGGCGACCGACTGCTGTCCTACGAGGGCAACTGGCGGGACATTTTCCAGAACTGGGAAGCCTTGTCGTACAGTTACCCGAGCTTCCTGCCGAGCATCATTGCGAAATTCGTCAATGCATCGACGGCCGATGGATACAACCCGTATCGCATCACCAAGGAAGGCATCGACTGGGAGGTTGAAGAGCCGGACGATCCGTGGAGCTATATCGGCTATTGGGGCGATCACCAGATCATCTACCTGCAAAAGCTGCTGGAACTCTCGGAAGCCTGCTACCCGGCAAAGCTCAAGGAACTGTTGCACGAGGACCTGTTTGCGTACGCCAACGTGCCGTACCGCATTCGTCCGTTCGCGGACCTGGTCGCCAACCCCAAGGACACGGTCCTGTTCGATGATCCGCTGGCTGAACGCATCGAAGAACGCCTGTCGGCGTTCGGCGCCGACGGCAAGTTGATGCTCGACAGCGACGGCAACGTCTACCAGGTCAACCTGGTGGAGAAACTGCTGGTACCGCTGCTCGCAAAGCTTGGCAACATGGTTGTTGACGGTGGTATCTGGATGAACACGCAGCGTCCGGAATGGAACGACGCCAACAACGCCCTGGTGGGCTACGGCCTGTCGATGGTGACGCTGTATTACATGCGTCGCTACGTCGTGTTCTTGAAGGCGCTGCTGGACGACGCTGATGACAACGTCAAGCTGTCGGCTGAAGTGAACGAGTGGCTCGGCGATACCGCGTCTTCGCTGGACATTGTCGCCGGCCTGATTGCCAAGGGCGAGATCGACGAACGAGCCCGCGCAGACTCGCTGAACCGCCTCGGCAACGCCGCCGATCGCTACCGCGCGCTGGTTTACGAAAATGAGGGTTTCGGGGCGCGTCGTGACGCCACGGTCGCCTCCATCCAGAAGATGCTCGATTCGGCACTGATCGCCATCGATCACAGCATCGGCAACAACCGACGTGAGGACGGCCTGTACGAAGCCTACAACCTGATCGTATCTTCCGAGGACGGCGTTGCGATCGACAAGCTGTACCTGATGCTCGAAGGCCAGGTCGGTGCGTTGAGTTCCGGCGCGGTCGGGGCCGCAGAAGCTGCAGACATCCTCGAGAAGATGTTCTCGTCATCGTTGTACCGTGACGACCAGCAGAGCTTCATGCTCTACCCGGATCGTGAGTTGCCCGGCTTCCTGGAAAGAAACCGTGTCGACGAATCTGCGCTGATGGCGATTCCGCTGATTGAGGCGATGCTCGGCAAGAACGATTACCGAATCATCGAACGTGATGCCGACAGCATGCTGCGCTTTAACGCCGACTTCGTAAACGGCAGCGACCTGAAGGAGCGTCTGCAGCAGTTGACCGCCGACTACGGCGATCTTGTTGACGGCGCCGGCGATACCCTGCTGAGCCTGTACGAAGAGACTTTCAATCACCGCGCGTTCACCGGTCGCTCCGGCACGATGTTCGGGTTCGAAGGGCTGGGGTCGATTTACTGGCACATGGTGTCGAAGCTCCTGCTGGCTGCGATGGAGGTCTTCTACGCCGGAGTGGATGCCGGCGAAGATCGCGCGGCGCTCACAAAACTCGGCGAGATGTACTACCGCGTGCGTCACGGCATCGGCTTCAACAAGACACCATCTGAATACGGCGCGTTTCCGCTGGATCCGTACTCGCACTCGCCGCGCCATGCCG
The DNA here is from genome assembly GCA_038747355.1 of Pseudomonadota bacterium. GTDB lineage: Bacteria > Pseudomonadota > Gammaproteobacteria > Steroidobacterales > Woeseiaceae > UBA1847. The sequence goes on from JBCDJX010000034.1 coordinate 11,246, forward strand.
GCGCTCGCCAGCCGGGCATGACCGGCCAGGTGAAAGAAGAGATCCTGTCGCGCTTCGGCGAACTGGGCGTTCGTATCGCCAATGGCTGCGCGCGCTTCGAACCCGCACTGCTGCGTCGGCGCGAGTTCGTTGCAGCGGCGTCAACACTGCGCTACCTCGATGTCGGCCTGGACTGGCGTGAACTCGATGTCGTCAGGGGCAGCCTCGCTTTCACGTGGTGCCAGGTGCCGGTGGTTTATTCGCTCAACGACTCGCCATCGCTGTCGGTAGAGATGGCGGACGGCAGCGTAAAGGCCATCGACGGCCTGAAGCTGGATGCGGACCTGACGCACGAAATTATCGAACGAACCGGGAGTGTGGTTGCCATCCGCGCCGGCATTCCGGATGCACTCTTACTTGGCGACTAGAAAACGCAACAGATTCAGAAGAGATTTACATGAGCCAGCTTTACAAAAAGACCCTGTCCCTGGCGGGCATCAACACGGAAGGCATGAGCACAGACGAGCTGAAAAAGCTGGTCGCAGCGATGCTCGAGAACAAGATTCACGGGCTGTGCTTCAGCCCCTACATCGAAGGCCAGGAGCCGGGATCGAAGGTCACCGAGGCACAGATTCGCGAACGCCTGTCGATCATCGCACCCTTCTGCCGCAACATTCGCACGTTTTCCTGCACGGATGGCCATGAAGCCATTCCGGCAATCGCCAAGGAGATGGGGCTCGGCACCATGGTTGGCGTGTGGCTGGAGGACGACGCAGAGAAAAACGAGGAAGAGCTTGCCAATGCGCTGGAGATCGCGAAGCAGGGTCACATCGACATTCTCGCCGTCGGCAACGAAGTGCTGCTGCGCGGTGACCTGAGCGAAGACCAGTTGCTCGACTACATCAACCGTGCCAAAGAAGGGGCACCGGGGGTCGACGTCGGCTATGTCGACGCCTACTTCGAGTTCGTTGATCACCCGCGAATCACCGAAGCCTGCGACGTGCTGCTCGCAAACTGCTATCCGTTCTGGGAGGGCTGCCCGGCTGAATGGGCGCTGCTGTACATGAAGGAAATGTACCGCAAGGTACAGGCGGTCGGCGGCGGTAAACGTATCGTTGTCAGCGAAACCGGCTGGCCGGACAAGGGGACACCGGAACAGGGTGCCGTACCGTCGTACCACAATGCGGTGAAATACCTCGTCGATTCGGTAAACTGGTCGGAGCAGGACGGGATCGAACTGTTTTACTTTTCGTCATTTGACGAAGCATGGAAGGTCGCTGCCGAGGGGGATGTCGGCGCGTATTGGGGCCTGTGGGACAAGGATGGTCAGCCGAAGTACTGGTAGCTGTTCGGGGAGACGACCACGGCCTGGAGAACTAACACCAAGAAGATCGAATGAAATCCACGTCTAAAGCCACGATTAGCGACGTCGCCGAGCTTGCGGGGGTGTCTATCAAGACGGTTTCCCGCGTCGTCAATCGAGAACCAAATGTACGACCGGCCACCAAGGTGAAGGTGGAGGACGCGATTCAGCGCCTCCACTACCACCCGAATCTGTCGGCGCGTAATCTCGCCAGCACCCGCGCACGGGTGATCGTGCTGGTCTACGATGACCCAGCTGAATACGAAGCACCCAGTTCCGGATTCATTATCAAAATGCAGCAAGGTGCACTGGCCGCCTGCAAGCAGTCCGGCTACGACCTGTTGATCCATCCCTGTCACTATCGCCATGCGAACGTCGAGCAGGAGCTTGAAGCGTTGATTGACCGCACCCGTCCGTCCGGCGTAATTCTCGCCGCACCGCTCTCCAACATGCCGAAGCTGGTCAACGCCATTCGGGATACCGGTGTCCCGTTTGTACCGCTGGCACAGGGGCTCGATGAGAGCAACGAATTTACCGTGGCAACCAACGACCGCGCGTTCAGTGCGGAAATGACACGCTACCTCGCGTCACTGGGGCACAAGCGCATCGCGTTTGTCTGTGGCAACCCGATGCATGCGGCGGTCAGCAAGCGATTCCTCGGTTACCAGGACGGACTGAAAGAGTGCGGCATCGCATTCGACGACGAGCTCGTTGCCAACGGCGACAACTCGATAGGCTCTGGTGAAAGCTGCGGTGGTGCGCTGCTCGAACTGGCAAATCCACCGACAGCGATCTTCGCGGCCAACGACGACATGGCCGCGGGCATTCTTCGCGAAGCGTCGCGCCGAGGCGTGCGTATCCCCGATGAGTTGTCGGTCGCCGGCTGCGACGATATTTCGCTCGCGCAGCAGATCTACCCGTCGTTGACGACGGTCCGTCAGCCCTTGTTCGAAATGGCCGAGGCCGCGGCCCGCGTACTGACCCGGGACAAGGACGAAAAGGGCATTCTCACGGTGCCCGCGGAACTGAAAGTCCGCGAATCAACGGGGCCGGCACCCACTTAGTCGGCCGGCACCGCCGGCGGCTTCTCGAACACCAGGAAATGCTGCTGCGGCAGGAAATCCTCGGTTCGCACCCACTCGAGCCCGATCGCCGCCATCTCTTTCCTGGCCTGCGCTTCGCTCATCTTGTGCAGGCGTTTGATCGGCACGAACGGATCTTCGGCCCGGTATTCGATCAGAACCATCTTGCCGCCGGGCCTCAGGGAACGCGCCATCGCCTGACCCATTTCCTGCGGATGCGAAAACTCGTGGTAGGCATCCACGATCAGGATCAGGTCAACGCTTTCCTCGACGAGGCCGGGATCGGTGATCGTACCCAGCACCGGTTCGACGTTGGCCGGCTCCCCACGCGCCTTGCGCGCCTCGATAATGTCCAGCATCTCCTGTTGGATATCGACCGCCAGGACTTTGCCCTCCGGCACACGTTTGGCCATCGGGAATGAAAAGTAGCCGGTACCGGCGCCGATATCCGCAATAACGTCATCGGGAGCCAGAGGCAGCGCATTGATCAGCAGATCGGTGCGTTCCTCGCGGATCCGTTCGGCGCGTTCCAGCCAGGCCGCACCGAGATGGCCCATGACGTGCGAGATCTCACGTCCCATGTAGATTTTGCCAATGCCGTCGCGATTGGGTTGGGTTAGCGTGTAGGCGCCGGTTTCGACGGGTTCCGTCGGTTCCGCCGTGCAGGCAGAGGCAGCGCACACGCACAGCGCGGTGAGAAGCAATCCTTTCGGGTCACGCATGTTCAGTCTCCACAGCCTGGCACGACGGACACCACCATGTGCCCCGTTGATGCCGGCCCAGTCGTTGATTACGTATTCGGCTGCCGCAGCTCAGGCACGGCTTGCCGTGCCGGTTGTACACCCACAGACGTCCGGCACCGTCCTTCTCGAGCCGCGTGACGCGTCGACCACCGCCGAGATTTCGGCCCAGTCGGTCGGCCGCGGTCCGGAAACAGCGCTCCAGGGCCTCGTCGCTAACCTCATCGAGCGTTAACAACGGCGACACTCGCTCGATGAACAGGATCTCGGACTTGTAGACATTGCCGATACCCGCGGCAATGCGCTGGTCCAGCAGAGCATCGCCGACCAGCGCATCGCCGTCCAGGATGTCACGCACGCGCTGGACAAGGACGCCGAAGTCGACCTCGTCGGCGATCAGGTCAGGGCCCAGTCGGGTGTGAACAATTCGATTACGCACGCTCGGCGTGCGAATCAACTCAACCTGCATGGCGTTGAAGCACACATAGTCTTCGCCATTCACGCGCACAACAAGCGATGCGCGATGACGTGGCTTTTTCCACGCCTCACCGGGACGGTAGCGATGCCACGATCCGTACATGCCCAGGTGACTGCGCAACGACATCCCGTTATCGAGATCGAAAAACAGGTGTTTGCCGCGTGCGACGACGGCGTCGATACGCCGATGACGGCAGCCGTCTGCCGCGCCGATATCCGCCATGCGGATGTCATCGATCACCTGCTCGCACAGCCGGGGCGCGAGGTAATTGGCGATCTTGTGGATGGTATCGCCCTCAGGCACGGCTGGCTCGCGTCTCAATATCGATCAGTCCGCGATAGTCGCTGACAAAACCGGCATCACGGAATGCCGGCAACAGCGGCGAATGCACAACATCTACGCCGTCAATTTTCTCGATCACCAGCATACCGTCGTGGCTGCGCCAGCGGCGCAGCGCCTCGATAAGTACCGGGATAGCGCCATCAAACTCACGATACACCGGCGGAAAAGTGATCAGCGAACGGCCGCGTTTGCCGATAAACAGCAGCGGTTGGCCTCGTGCCATCAGCAGGTGTGCACCGGCCACACGTCGCGGTTTGGTCTCGCCGCCGGATACCGGCCAGGGCAACGACGCGCCGTAGGGATTGGCGGGATCCACGGCCGACAGTGCGATAACGTCATCGGCGGTCAACGGCGAGTCGCGCTCCTCGGCCTTTTCCCGGTAGTCGCGCAGACGATCGACCGCGCCGGCGTAGGCAAACTGTGCGCCCTCAAGACCTTCGACGAAGTAACCGCGCTTGACGCGACCCTGTTCTTCCATTTCGCGCAGCACCTTGTAGACCGAACCGAACGCAATGCCTTCGGCCAGCGTGGTCTTGCGGGCAACGATGCCGTGGCGATCGAGTAGCAGCTTGGCGCGGGCAACGGCCTGGTGGGTCGGCGATGCATCCCTTGCCAGGTCCCGCACGCGCGACCAGCGTCCGCCCGCCGTGAAGCCTGCGTGACGTCGACGACCCTTGCGCGGGCCGCCGGCGAGTTCGCGCAGCGGGCCAAAGGTATCGTTGGTGATCTGGCCCGCCCAGACGAGGTCCCACAGCGCCGCACGGATCTCGCCTGCGTCCGCGCCGGTTTCGCGGGCCGCGTCCTCGATTTCGAGCGTGAATGACGCGCCGCGTGTTGCCAGGCGCTGCAGGATGGCCTCCTGCACCGGATCGTCGGTCTCATAGTCGTCGTGCTCGAGCAGTTCGTTGACCTGCTCGCGCAGATAAAGCGCTACGCGCCCGTCGCGAGCCCCGCTGGCACCGCGACCCACCCACACGACCTGTCCGGACGCCGCCAGCATGTCCAGCGACTCTGATCGGTAGTCACCGACACGCGCCGGCAACAGCTGCGTACTCAACAGCGACCAGGGCAGCGGCAGGCCCTGCAATTGCCCGATTGTTTCCAGCAATCGTTCCATGCCTCGACGGCCGTCGCCGATGCCGTGCCAGGCAGGCAAGAACAGCGCCAGCGCGGACGCATCGACCGGTGCGACTTCGTCACGCAGCTTTGCCAGGTTGCGCCGTTTCAGTCGACGCAGAACCTCGGCATCACACCACTCGAGTTCGACGCCACCCGGTCGGATCTCGCCGCGCACCAAGCTGCCGTCACGCTCCAGCATCTCCAGCACCGGCAGCAGTTGCTGTTTGCGTACGCCATACCGCTGCGCCGGTTCACGCGTCGTAAACGGACCCCGATGCCTGGCGTAGCGTTTCAGGAGCACCTCCAGCGGCCGCTCGACGGTCTCGAGAAAGCGCTGCGGTATGCCACCGGGCGGCATGACGCCGAGCGCGTCGCGATACAGGCCGGCATCGTCCGCTGCAATCCATCGAGGTTCGTCGTTGATGCGGATTCGAACTGCACGCAGCTGCTGCTGCAAGTCGTCGATCCACGGCATGAACGCGCCGTCGCAGCGTGCTTCGAGTTCGCCGTCACTCAGATCGCCCAGACGACGCAACAGGTCATTCAGCTCGTCGACATCGCGTGCCTGGTAGTCGACCGCCGTGTGCTGCAGCTCGTCCTCGAGTTCGAGCAGCACGTCAGCGTCGATCAGCTCGCGCAATTCGGCCTGGCCCAACAGTTCGTTGAGCAGTGACCGGTCCAGCGTCAGCGCCTGTGCCTTGCGTTCGGCCAGCGGCGCGTCCTGCTCGTAGAGGTAGGCGGCGACGTAGGCGAACACCAGCGACTTCGAAAACGGCGACGCCGAACGCGTCTCAACGTCATCGACCGTGATCGAGCGTTTACGAATGTCCTCGAGCAGCGTCTTCAGTCCGGGCAGGTCAAAGGTATCGGCCAGCGCCTGGCGGTAGGTTTCGATGACGATCGGGAAATTCGGATAACGGCGAACGGTGGCCAGCAGGTTTTGTGCCTTCAACCGCTGTGCCCACAGCGGCGAACGCTGGCCCGGGTTTCGGCGACGCAGCAACAGCGAACGCACGGCGTTCTCGCGAAACAGGCCGGCGAACAGCGCCGTGCTTGCGAGTTGCTCGGTGACCAGCTCTTCCACTTCATCCGGTTCCGGCACCAGGTCATCGAGCGGCGGCAATGCTTCGGTGTCCGCGAATCGCAGGACTATGCCGTCGTCGGTGTACATGACCTGCATTTCGAAACCGGTCGCATCACCGAGACTGCGCTGCAGCGCCATCGCCCACGGCGCGTGAATACGTGCACCGAATGGCGTCAGGATACAAATGCGCCAATCGCCCAGCTCGTCTCGAAAACGCTCGACCGTGATTGCGCGGTCAGTGGGTAATGCCCCCGCTTCCCGTCGCTGCTCGGCGATATACGCCGCCAGGTTACCGGCCGCCATGGCGTCCAGCGTCGTGTTCTCCTCGATCCAGCGCGCCGCCTTGTCTTCGCCAAAGCGCCCGACCTTGCGAAGAAACGCGCCAATGGCCTGGCCGAGTTCAATGGATCGACCCGGCCCGTCGCCGCGCCAGAACGGAAGGCGACCCGGTTCGCCAGGCGCCGGCGTTACGATCACGCGGTCGCGCGTGATCGATTCCACGTGCCAGGTGCTGGCGCCCAGCGTGATGTTGTCGCCCGGCCGCGTCTCGAACACCATTTCCTCGTCGAGCTCGCCGACGCGCGGACCGTCCTCGCCGAGATGCACACCGTAGGCGCCGCGGTCAGGAATTGTGCCGGCGTTCATGCGTGTGACCATTGCAGCACCGCGGCGCGGTGACAGGCGGTTCTCGCTGCGATCCCAGGACAACAGCGGCTTCAGGTCGGCAAAATCGGATGACGGGTAGCGGCCGGACAACATGTCGAGTACGGCTTCCAGGACATCGCGGGACAACTCGCGGTACTGCGAGGCACGCTGGATCAGCTTTTCGATCTCGTCCACGGTCATGGGTGCATGGCAGACCATGGCGACCAGTTGCTGCGCCAGCACGTCGAGCACGTTGACCGGTACACGGATGCCGTCGAGATCGGCCTTCAACATACGATCGGCGACGACGGCGGACTCAAGCAGGTCACCGCGGAACTTGGGATACAGGCGACCCACACTGACCTCGCCAACGCCGTGGCCGGCCCGGCCGACGCGTTGCAAACCACGCGCGATAGAGCCGGGGGACTCAACGAGTATCACGAGGTCAACGGCACCCATGTCGATGCCGAGCTCCAGCGAACTCGTGGCAACGATGCCCTTGATGCGGCCGAGCTTCAGCCCTTCTTCGATCTCGGCGCGCTGACCGTGGGAGATACTGCCATGGTGAGCGAGCACCAGCTCTTCCTCCGCCAGTTCATTCAGTTTATGCGCCAGCCGCTCGCAGAGCCCTCGGCTGTTCACGAAGATAATCGTTGAGCGATTGCCGCGAATCGCCTCGAGCAGCTCGGGATAGATCGACGGCCAGATGCCGCGTTCGGAATGCGGTCGACCCACTTCCCGACTGTACAGCTCGCCAAGAATGGAGCCGCCTTCCTGCGTCTCCATGTCCGGTGTCGGCGGGTTTTGCATGTCCGGCACCGGCACGGTCACCGTCAGGTCGATGCGCGGCGGTGACGAACAATCGATGATGTCGACCTCACGATCACCGCCGAGAAACGACGCGACGGCGTCCAGCGGTTTGGCGGTCGCTGACAGTCCGATGCGCTGCGGCTCACACTCGGTCAGCGCCGACAGCCGTTCCAGCGAAAGCGCGAGATGTGCGCCGCGCTTGGTCGGTGCCAGCGCATGAATTTCATCGATGATGACGGTGTCCACCGTGGTCAGTGTCGCTGCCGCCTTTGACCCCAGCATCAGGAACAGAGATTCCGGCGTGGTCACCAGGATCTCTGACGGCGCCTTGATCTGTCGCTGACGGTCGCGCTGTGGCGTGTCGCCCGTCCTGACCGCGACGCTCGCCTCGTGGAAGGACTCGTCGAGTCGCTCGGCGGTGCGGACGATACCAACCAGCGGTGCTCGAAGGTTACGCTCGATGTCGTACACCAGCGCTTTCAGCGGCGAGATGTACAAAATGCGAACGCCTTTATCGCGTGGCTGCTCGGCGCGACCGAGTCGGTCGATACCGGCAAGAAACGCGGCCAGCGTTTTGCCGCTGCCGGTCGGCGCCACCAGCAGGCAGTGGCGACCGGCCACAATGTTCTTCCAGCCCTTTGCCTGCACCGTCGTTGGCGCGTCAAAGTTGTCCTTGAACCAGGATCGGGTGGCCGGGTGGAACGACTTCACGGCGCGGCACCCGAAAACAGCGAGCGCACCGTATCGATGGTGTCTGCCTCGTCAACCGTCTTGTCGTCTCGGTAGCGTTTCAGGCGCGCGAAGCGCAACGCCATGCCGCCCGGGTACTGGCTGCTCTGCTGGATATCGCTAATCGCGATTTCGGCGACCAGCTCCGGGCGCACATAAACCGTGTATTCGTCGCGCGACACCTCTCGCTCCAGCAAGGCTTCCGTCTGCCACTTCAACACCTTGTCGGTCAGTCCTTTGAACGTTTTGCCGAGCATGACGAAGTCATTGCCGTCGCGAGCCGCCAGGTGCAGGTTGGAAAGCCAGCCCTTGCGACGCCCGCTGCCCCATTCGGCAGCAAGAATGACGAGGTCCAGTGTGTGCGCCTGTTTGATCTTCAGCCAATCCGAACCGCGATTGCCCGCGGCGTACACACTGTCCGACGCTTTCGCCATCACGCCTTCGTGGCCGCGATCGAAGGCGCCGGCAAGAAACGTCGCCGCCTCGGATTCGTCGCTCGAAACAACTTGCGGTACGCGACACGCATCGGGCAGCAAGACGGTGAGCAACTCGAGTCGTTCCGTGAGTGGTCGGTCGATCAGCTCTTCGCCGTCGAGGTACAGGCAATCGAAATACAGGTCGCTGATCGGCAGCGACTGTCGCATCTCGTCGACCTGGCTGCTGCGCCCGAAGCGCTTCATCGTGACCTGAAACGGCAGCGGGCGACCGTCTTCGCGCAGGGCGATAGCCTCGCCGTCGAGTATCGCCGACGACACGGGCATGGCACGCACCCGCTCCACCACTTCCGGCAGTCGCTCGGTCACGTCGTTGAGCTGGCGCGTAAATATTCGAACCTCGTCTCCGTCGCGGTGCACCTGGATTCGTGCGCCGTCGAGCTTGTATTGCAACACCGCTGTGCCCAGCGACGCGATCGCGTCCGATATCGTATCCACGGGCTGCGCGAGCATCGGACGGACGGGTGACAGCGTGACAAGGCGGTAGCGCGCAAGCCCTGAAACACCCTCGCTGAAGGCGGACTCGGCGACCGCGGCGGGATCTGCCGACAGCATCACCGCACGACGCACGGCGGCGACCTCAATGCCCGTGGCATCGGAGAGGCTTTCAACGAGCACGGCCTCCAGCGCGCCCTGACGCAGCTCACCCAGCACCAGCCCCGCAAGAAAGCGTTGCTCCGGCTCACCGACTCGACGCAACAGACCGCCGAAAAGGTCTTCACGACGCTGCTTCGAGCCAGCGCCGGATGTATGGGCAATTTCGGACATGACCCGGTCGACCTGCGACAGGTCAACCTCGTCTTCGCCGGTCGCAACCGATGACAGCACGCTGTTGACCATCGCGGGGCCCAGGCCGATGCGACCCTGCGGCAACACACCGCTCAGGTAGCTGACAACCAACCGAATCAACGAGGTATCGGACGTGCGCAGGCAATCGCTTAGTAGCGCACGCTTTTTCAGCCGACTGCGGGTTTTGGAGACCGCCGCCGACACCTTGACGAGTTCAGACAGATTCATGGCGGACAGGACGCGCGATGCGGCCGGTCAGTGTAACCCGTTGCCACCACGATCGTCAGACGACGACCGTGGTGGATACACCTCTTTACAAAGCCACCAGCGGGCGATCAGCTCAGCCGAATGGGCAGGTCCCTGACACGCCGCCCGGTCGCGGCAAACACGGCGTTGCCGATCGCCGGCGCCACCGCGATCATCGGCGGTTCGCCGAGCCCGGTCGGAAAGCCGGTGCTCTCGATGAACTTGAGTTCCAGATCGGGCACGTCCGTCATGCGCAGCGGGGAGTAGCCATCGAGATTTTGATCCCTGACATGGCCGTCTTCGAACTCGGTGCCCTCATGCAGGGCCAGACTGATACCCCATAACGTAGCCCCTTCGGCCTGTGCCATCGCGCCGCCCGGATGCACCACGGTGCCGCAGTCGATGGTTTGCCAGACCTTTCTGACCGTCACCGCGTCGCCGTCAACGGCAACGTGTGCGACACAGGCCGACCAGGTTGGCATATTGCGTTCCTGGCCCTGCGCAACCGCAACCCCGAGGCCTTCTCCGTCGGGTAATTCGCCGGCCCAGCCGGAACGATCGCGCACGTCTTTAAGCACAGCGGCGATGCGCGTCGCGCCGCCCTCTGCCTGTGGCGTATCGCCCGCGTTCTTGCCGGCACCGTCGAGCATCGCGAGTCGGTATTCAATCGGGTCGATGCCCGCTCGATCGGCCAGCTCGTCGAGAAAACACTCGACCCCCCAGGAGATCCAGCCCGGCCCGACGGCGCGCAGCCAGCCCGGCAGGAAGGTCTTCTGCGCCAGCTCATTGTTGATCGCGCGCACGCGGTGGTTGGCGAGTGTGTACCAGTGATCTGCGCCGTTGATCGAGAAACCGTCGAACTTGCCGCTGTCGTTCGCACCGTCGCCGAGAAAGCCCGGCGCCATCGACAGTGTCGGCCAACCGGCGGCCGCCGCGTGATCAATGCCGGTCAGCGTGCCATCGGCGTCCATCGACGCGTCCAGCCTCGCGACCGACGGTGAACGAACGCAGTCGAACTGGCTGTCGGCGGCACGCTGCATGATGAACTTGACCGGTCGACCGAGCTCCCTCGCGGCATGCGCCGCCGGAATCATCTGATCGCCGAACAGCCGCCGTCCGAAGCCACCTCCGAGGAAGTAAGTGTGCAGGGTGATGTCGGATTCCTGCACGGCCAGCGACTGCGCGAGCACCGGCAGAATCAGCGACTGCCACTGGTTGCCGGCATGCACGTGACAGTGACCGTCCTTGAATTCGACCAGCGCGTTTTGCGGTTCCAGCGTGAAGTGCAGCGCCGTGTGTGTACGATAGGTGGAGGACATCGTTGATGAGGCCGCAGCCATTGCCGCATCCACGTCGCCGTCTTCGACGAACAGGGAGCCCAGCGATTTATCGTTCACGAGCCGCTGGCCTTCAGCGAGGATGTCGTCTTCATTGACGGTGGCCGTCTCGCCGGCATCCCAGGTGACCTTCACCGCTGCGCTGGCCTTCATCGCGGCCGGGAAGGTTTCGGCCAACACCACAGCCATGCCCTGCACGAAGCCACTGGGATCGTCGATCGGCATGGTCATGATGTAGCCGGGTATGTCGCTGGCCGCCGTATCGTCGATGTCAGTGATGACGCTGCCGTAGCGCGTCGGTGCCATGATCGGATGACCGTAGGCCATGTTCGGCAGCTCGGCGTCGAGACCGTAGACCGCTTCACCGCGGGATTTGGCCGGAATATCCAGCGCCGCCGTCTCTTTGCCGATCAACTTGCGATTCTCCGGCGCGAGTACCGGCATCGCGGCAAGCTCCTCGTCGGAGAAGGTGCGACTGATGTCGCCCCGCGCAACCACTTCAGCGATCGAGATCGACTCGCCACCACCGCTGATCACGCCACCTTCCGCACTTAGCGTTGCGGCGTCGACGCCCAACAACGCCGCGGCGGCATCGATCAACACCGTGCGTCCGGCTGCAGCCGCCTGTGACAGCATCGTGAAGCTGGTGAACACCGACCAGGAACCGCCGGTCACCATGTAGCCCCACTTCGGATCGCTGTCGACGTGCGCCAGCGACACACGGCTCCAGTCCGCGCCGAGCTCGTCGGCCACGATACGCGCCAGCGCCGTGCCGACGTGCTGTCCCATTTCGGCCTTGGCAATGTTGACCGTGACATCGCCCTCGCTGCTCAGTTCGAACCAGACGCTGGGCGAAAACGACTTTGCAACACCGCTTGCCAGCTCGGAGGCCGCCTGCTCACGACTGCAGCCGCCCAGGGTTGTACCGAGCGCCATAACGACCCCGGTTCCCACCGAACCGACCAGGAAGCTGCGACGATTCATCGTCTGTTTGGGCATGGCCATGTTACGCACCTCCCTTCGCGGCCGCCTTGATGGCCTTGTGGATACGTGTGTAGGACATACAGCGACAGAGGTTGCCGGTCATATGCGCCGTGATTTCCTCGTCGCTGGGATCCGGGTTGTTTTTCAGCAGGTTCTCGGCGGTGACGATCTGGCCCGACTGGCAATAACCACACTGCGGAACCTGCGCAGCCTCCCAGGCTTTTTTCAGCGCCTCGCCCTCGGGTGAGTCGAGACCTTCGATCGTGGTGATTTTTTTGCCGGCCACGGCGACCAACGGTGTCACGCAGGTGCGCAGCGGCTGGCCGTCCAGTTGCACCGTGCACGCACCGCAGGACGCAATGCCGCAACCGAATTTGGTGCCCTTGAGTTTCAGCTCATCGCGGATGACCCACAGCAGCGGCGTATCGTCCAGGCTGTCTGTGGAAACCGTTTTGCCGTTCACTTCGAACTCGATCATAAGATCCCCCCTGGTCGTTGTTGTTCGGCGTCAAATGTGCCGGCCCGCTGGCCGGTCGGTTTATTCTTTCGTGTCGTAATCCCTCACCGTCTGCTCGGCCGTCCGTCGCAGGTAAGCGGCGACCTCAACCGGAAGGCCGGCCGAGTAGTCGAGATCCGCGATGGAGCCGCCGTGAAGGCGGACAAAAAACACGCTCGCCGCGAGGTAGGTGCCCGCGAGCGACGGATGGCTGCGGTCTGCAATGCGCAGATCGATATCCGGTCGTTGTCGAGTCACGGTTTCGAAGGCCAGCCCGACCGGCGACACCTCGGCACCGATATCGGCGGCCACGCGCTCGTAAGCGCTCTGCAAGACCGCCGTCATCTCCGGCTTTCCGGTGCGCGCCCAGGTCATGAACATCATCGGTTCAGCCCCATCATCGCGGATCGCCCGGGCGTGACGGATCGCTGCTCCACGAAAGCCGTCGAAATCCTGGATAGGGCCAAGGCTGTGTCCCTGCAGGATGACGACATCCCAGTCGTCCGCCTCGAGGTGGTATTTCAGGCCGTGCTGCTCGCTCAGCTTGCCACCGGATAGCGTGTTGCTGCGCACGTGAACCGGTTTGTCCGGATACGCTTCACGAACCATCTGGCGGTAGTGATTGTGCAGGCTGTTGTTGTAATAGGTGTAGCTGTTGCCGATGAACAGGATCCGGTCGGGTCCTGATGCCGAGGCGGTCGCCAGCGGCAGCACGCACAACAGCAGCAGTGCGGCGTGTAGTTTTGTTCTCATAAGTCACAACCATAGCCCTGAATTCGCCACAGGCAAAGCGCTCGCGACCCGCGGCCGCAGCCCGCACCGGCGAAACGCTGTCGGCGAAAAGGTTTCACTTTTAACCAACTCCGTAGAAATGAGCATCTTTCGGGGCCTTGAGGTATGTTTGATGCGGGAGACAAAAAAACAAAATTTGGGGGATTACCAATGAAGACCTTCGACTCAAGTCGCCGTGGTTGTCGCATGCTTGCAACAGCTGTGGCGCTTGCACTGGCCGCATCTGGCCAGGCGCTCGCTCAGCAGGAAGACGACGACGAAGAAACCGTTGATGAGATCACCGTGACAGGGACTCAGATCAAGGGCGCACAAATCACCGAGGCACTGGCGGTATCGGTCGTCAGCTCGGACGACATCGAAGCCATCGGTGTCGAATCCGGCGATGAGCTGCTGGATTCCATACCGGAACTCGGCCAGAACTTTTTCAGTGAAACCGACACCGCCGGTGGCGTCAACGCAGCACGCGGCGACGTCGGCGCAATCAATATGCGAAACCTCGGTACCGGCAACACGCTGGTGCTGCTGAACGGCCGCAGGCTCGTCAACATGGCAACCTATCAGACCGAAACAGTGGGCGGCAGCTTCGTGCCGGTCAACTCGGTCAACTCGAACCATATTCCCGTGTTCGGCGTCGACCGTATCGAGATCCTGCGTGACGGCGCTTCGGCAATTTACGGCGCCGATGCGGTTGCAGGTGTCGTAAACACGGTGCTGAAGGATGATTACGAAGGTCTTCGTCTGCGCGTTCGTCACACCGACTACGACACGCTGCCTCGCAATGATCAATCCATAGGCCTTGAGTGGGGCGGCAATTTTAACAGCGGCGCAACCAACGTCGGCGTGTTCACGCGCTACCTTCAGCGTGATCGTATAAACAGCGGAGATGACCCGCGCTGGGGTGACTCCGACTACCGCAGGTTCTTCCCGGAAGAATCACCGTTTGCAACGCTAACCCCGGGCTTCCGAAACGACAGCGCCAACTCAGTTTTCGGTCGCTTCGACATTATTCCGAGCACACCCAGCTCCAACAGCCTGCGGGAGAACGATGTCGTTGATGCCTCGGGAGAGTTCGAGTTGTTTCCGATCGGTGCAGAAGAATGTTCCGGTCCAGCGATCGACTTGGGGAACGGACTCTGCATGCGCGAGGACGCTGGATCCCGTGGTATTCGCTATAACCTCAACGACAACCGAGATCTCCTGTCGGAGATGGAACGCTCCACGATCTATGTGTATCTGAACCATGAGTTCGACTCCGGTCTCGAGTTCTTCGGCGACATGTACTACTACGACTCGTCAACCAACCGAATCAACACGCCGTCGGTGGACCTGTCTTCAGTCCCTCTGCGTGTAGGTGCGTCAAATTACTACAACCCGTTGGGCCCGGTCGGTTCGCCAAACCGCCTTCCGGACTCGATAGTAGGCCCGGATCTTCCGGCAGAAGGTTATGAGTTGAATATGGACCTGTATCGTTTCGAGGAGGCTCCACGAATTGTAAACGTTGATGCCGACGCAATTCGGGTTCTAACTGGATTGCGCGGCACACTCGGCGCGTGGGACTGGGAGTCGGCGTTAACGTGGTCTGAAGCAACGCGAAACGACATCACTGAAAATCGATTGTCCAATACTCTGCTTACGCAGGCCCTGTTTGATCCAACTCCTGCAGCCTATAACCCGTTTTCCGGCGGCGTCGATTCAAACATCGAGCGGGCGCAGATTTCAGTTTCGCGTCTCGGCCGCACGACACTGGCGATGTGGGACGTCAAATTTTCCAACCCCGAGTTGTTCGAAGTTCCAGCTGGCCCAGTCGCCTTCCTGGCGGGCTACGAATACCGTCGCGAAACCTATGAGGACGATCGCGATCCGCGTCTCGACGGCACAATTGAATTTGAGCGAGACACCGATGGTGATGGCACCCTCGACTTTGTCGGCGACTTTGAAGGGGATGCGTTTCCTTTCACGTCAGACGTAGTGAACTCCAGCCCGACACCAGACGGCGCCGGTAGTCGCAAGACCAATTCGCTTTTCGTCGAACTACAGGTGCCTGTTCTCGAGAACCTTGACGTGCAGTTAGCGACCCGTTTCGAGGATTTCAGCGATGTCGGCAATACAACTGTGTCGAAAGTCGCCTTCGGCTGGCGCCCGATCGAACCAGTTCTGGTTCGTGGCTCCTGGTCACAGGCCTTCCGCGCTCCCAACCTGATTACGATCAACGAGAGGATCATCGCTCGTTCGAACACGCTGAATGACTGGGTGTGCTTTTACGGTGAAGACCAGGGCACCTTGGATGAAGACTGTGACTACGGTATCCAGCGTCGAGCAGAGGGCAGCGACGAGTTAGTGTCGGAGGAATCGGACAACACGTCTATCGGCGTCGTCATTGAACCGATTGACAATCTAACCCTGACAGCCGACTTCTGGACGATCGAGAAGGAAAATACGATAGGGTTGTTCGGAGAAGAGAACCACATCCTTTATGACTTGGTTCTTCGAACGCAAGCTGGCGCAGGAGACTGCAGTAATCCTCTTAGTCTCGGTAACCCAGCGGTTAATCGACTGCCAGTCGATCCTGCGGACACAGAAATCATTGATGGTTATCTGGCTGCAGGGATTTGTCCAATAGGTGAGGTCGACTTCGTACAGGATCGTTATCAGAATCTCGACACTCGCAAGCTGTCAGGCTATGACATCGGCGTTTACTACGATCTGGACACGCGTTTCGGGGAGTTCGGGATTAAATACAATGGCTCGTTCTACGATACGTTCGAGCAGTCTGCATCCAGCCAATTATCCCTCGACGTTGAAGCTGGTAAAGCGGCGGATCCTACAATCATCTACCCACTGCTGGGCATTGGTGACCTTCTTGGACTCGACGGAAACCAGGAGTATCGCCAGACGGCGACCGTGTCTTGGCGTAAAGACAATATGCGAGCGTCAGTCCAAGGCTTCCGCATAAGTGGCTTTGATCAGCAACTAAGCTCCGGTGACCTATTCGCCATCCCGTCGATGACCACCTACAACGCCCGGTTTGACTACAGCTTTGATGTGCTCGAAGTAGATACTCGCGTGAGGTTTGGATTGAACAACTTCACCGATGAGCGTGCACCGCTTGCAGACGCTTCTTACGGCTTCTTTCAGGACGCACACCGGGACTGGGGTCGTTACTGGTACGTTGACGTCATGATCACGCTGTAAATCAGCCAGTCATGTATCTCAAAAAGGGCCGGCTTTGCCGGCCCTTTTTTATTCCCGCTCCAGGTGCGTCGCGAATCGCGCGTTATCGGGGCTGTCGCCGGACAACCACGGCGTTTTCCATTCCACCCAGGACAGCCCGTCGAACTCCAGCACCGCGCCTTTGCCGTCGAGGTTTTCGATGTCAATGAGCAAACGAACCTCGCGCGTACTCACGCGTGGCTGGTCGAAATGAAAGCGAAACGGCATCCACCCTCCGGATACTGATTTAAGCTCGCCGACGGTGGTCAGCGGACCACTCTTCAGTGCTTCTTTGGACGTCGCGTGCGTCGTTCGGCGCTGTAGCGAGAAAGTGACCGAGGCCGCGCCCTTGGCACGCACACGTCCGCTCAGGGTAGTTGGTGTCGACGGCGTGTACACCCGCTGGAAACTCTTCATGCCGACGCGCGCGCCACCCTTGCCCGGCAGGACACGCACGCGGTAACTGCCGTCCACGGTGTCGGCGCGCTCGCGAATCCAGTTCCGGTCGCGGGTACCAAACAGGCCCTCGTAGTCAAACTGACCGGTGCGCAGGATGTCGGTACCGAGCCGATAGCGCCCGGGCAGCTTCACCGGGTAATGCGGCAGCAGTGGCGACAGACCGAGGTCCCGCAGCGATACGACCGGCCCACCATCGGCAGGAAGCGTCATTGACGCCGGCGCACAATCCACCACCCCGGCTATGAGCACCATATGCACACCGCTTGAGGTAAAGCAGGTTCCGCTCGGCTGTGACACACGGGCAAGCCGATGCATCACGGCATAGCGAAGGTTGCCGGTGGCCGGCACCGGGCGATAGTCGCTGACATGAACAGGGACTATTTCTGCGCGATGAAAGCGACTGCCGTCCATCCACACGTACAGCAGCATGCCGAGCTTGGTTGTCGGGTAGGTCTGGTCGAACAGGAAGTTCCCCATCGACCAGGCGATCAGCTTGTCCCGGTACAGCTCAAGCCCCTGCAGGACATGCGGGTGATGCGCCACCACCAGGTCAGCACCGAAATCCACCGCGTGCCTGGCCTCGGTAACCACCGACAGGGGCGGCTGCTCAGCGTATTCGAGACCACTGTGGTGCTGCAATACCGCAGTCGACAACGGCGACAAATCAGCAAGATCCTCGGTGAACGCCTCGACGTTGCCGAGCGCCGCACCGCCCTTGTCACCGTCGGCCGCTTGCGACGGCGAAAAATACCCCGCCCAGCCAACGTAGCTCAGGAACGCGTATGGCTCGCCGAACACGTCTACGTTTGCGGGCCTGCGTGCAGAGGCCTCGTCGAGGCCGGCGCCGGAGTGATCAAGGCCAATCTCCTCGAGGGCGGCCAGCGTGGTCCGAATGCCGTCGTCGGAATAGTCATTGGTGTGATTGTTGCCCAGCGCGGCGTGGTCGAAGCCTGCGTCCGCCAGCACGCGAGCCAGCACGGGCGATGAGTAGAAGTTTGCGGATTTGGGCAGTTCGCCGGACGGCTCCGCCTCGGCAAGCACTGTCTCGACGTTCACCGATGCGTAATCAGCGAGACCGATGTAGGCGCGCACAGGATCGAGCAGGCGGCGCGCGTCCTCCGCAATCGTCTCCTCGCGCACCAGCGTATGTTCATCGTCCGGTGGATTCAGGAAACGCCGGGTCAGCATCGCGTCGCCGGCAAACACCAGCAGGCGCCGTCCGCGCTGCTTTTTGACCAGTGTCACGGACTCGAAGAGCCCCAGTTCGAGGTCCTTCGGCGATACCGTGTGCACAATCGCATAGTGTCCGGCGGCGCTCACTCGAATTCGCTGCAGGGTGTCGATGTCTGCGGGAATTTGAAATACCCCGTCAGGTCCAACTATTGCGTTTGTTCCGTCAATCGTCACCGCGACCTCGGCGAGAGGCTCGCCGGATTCGCTGACAACGCGTGCCGGGAAGCCGTCGGCAGATACCAGGGCCGGCAAGAAAAGAGCGGCGATCAGAACTCGGGTAGTCACACTGGGCCTCTGTTAGTCTTTTATGGCAGTTCCATTTTGTCGGCCTTCATCGAGCCGTCTTTAGTGTCCGGGAGATTCGCGGCACATGCATGTGAGTATTGTAGGCGCCGGCGTCATCGGCGTTAGCACAGCGTACTACCTGTCGCAGCGCGGCGTCCGTTGCACGGTGTTTG
>JBCDJX010000035.1:0-30006 GCA_038747355.1 Pseudomonadota bacterium
AATCATTCGCCGCGCCATTCGCCACGGCAAGAAGCTGGGTTACGACGGCTTGTTCTTTCACAAGCTCGTGGCGCCACTGGCACAGGAAATGGGCGAGGCTTATCCGGAACTGGTCAGTTCGCAGGCGCATGTCGAGAAAGTGCTCGAAAAGGAAGAGCGTCGATTCGCCGAGACACTGGACCAGGGCATGGAAATTCTCGAGTCGGCTATCGACCGTCTCGACGGTAAGACGATCCCTGGTGACGTCGTTTTCAAGCTCTACGATACGTATGGCTTCCCCGTCGACCTGACCGCGGACATCGCACGCGAGCGCGAGCTCAAGGTCGACGAGCCCGGTTTCGAAGCGGCAATGGAGGCGCAGCGTGAACGCGCCCGGTCTGCGAGTAAATTTTTGGCTGCTGCCGACGGCGCTATCAAGACCGATATCGCGTCCGAATTCTCTGGTTACGACGGAGTCGAGGCGTCCAGCCGAGTCGCAGCCTTGTTCAAGGACGGCCAGTCTGTTGACACACTCGAAGCCGGCGATGACGGTGCGGTTGTGCTCGACTCAACGCCGTTCTACGCGGAGAGCGGCGGACAAATTGGTGATACCGGCGTTCTGGCGGATGACGGCAAGTTGTTCCACGTGGCCGACACGCAAAAGGGCGGCCAGGCGCACGTGCACTACGGCAACCTCGAAATCGGTTCACTGGTCGTCGGCGACACCGTGGATGCCATCGTCGATGAGGATCGCCGCCAGGCGATCCGGTTGAATCACTCGGCCACGCACCTGATGCACTCGGCGCTGCGCCGCATTCTCGGCGAACACGTCGCGCAGAAGGGCTCGCTGGTCGCGCCGGACAAGCTGCGTTTCGACTTTTCGCACTACGAGGCCGTCACGCCCGAGGAACTGCAGGCGATTAACGACTACGTGAATGACGAAATCCGCGCCAACCATGCCGCCCAAACCCGGCTGATGAGTTACGACGATGCTGTCAACGCAGGCGCGATTGCGCTGTTCGGCGAAAAATACGGCGATGAAGTTCGCGTGCTCAAGCTCGGTGACCGTTCCGTTGAGCTCTGCGGCGGCACGCACGTCGATCGCACCGGCGACATTGGTGTTTTCAAAATCACCTCAGAAGGTGGCGTGGCGGCCGGTATCCGGCGCATCGAGGCAGTGACCGGCAAGGGTGCACTCGACTGGATCGATGAACGCAATTCGGTTCTCGGTGGCGTTTCGTCATTGCTGAAGGCGCAGCCGGAACAGGCGCTGGACAAGGTCGAGGCGCTGCTGAAGCGCAACAAGGATCTTGAGAAGGAACTGGCGGCGGCGAAACAGGCTTTGATCACGGGGCAGGCAGGCGATCCCGCGGACTCGGCCACGGAAATCGCTGGCATCAAGGTTCTGGCGACCCGCATGGACGGTGCCGATGCCAAGACGCTGCGAGATGCGGTTGATCGTTTCAAGGACAAGCTGCAAAACGCAGTCGTCGTTGTGGGTTCCGTGGATGATGGCAAGGTTCGCCTGGCCGCCGGCGTGACCAAGAACAACACCGACCGCATCCGCGCCGGCGACCTGATCCGCCCGGTGGCCGAGCAGGTCGGTGGAAAAGGCGGCGGTCGACCGGATTTCGCCCAGGCGGGCGGCACCGATGTCGCTGCGCTGGACGCCGCACTGGCCTCGGTTCCCACGTGGATTGAGAACCAGCTGTCTGGCTAGTCCTGCGCTGTAAATTCTGTGGTTGGGGTTTTTTTGCCGATTTATGTCCATATCGGGCAGAAATCGGCTAGTATTCCAAGGGTTTAGGGAGTACGACGCGTACAAAAAGGGGCGAGGGAGCCCCATGACGAATAGCAGGAGCAGGAAATCATGCTGATTCTGACGCGACGCGCCGGTGAGACAGTCATGATCGGGAGCGATGTCACGATCACTGTCCTTGGGGTGAAAGGGAATCAGGTGCGCATCGGCATCAACGCGCCGAAAGACGTAGCCGTGCACCGCGAAGAGATCTTTGAAAGGATCCAGAACGAGAAATCCGGGGATTCTCCGGAGAAATCCGCCGTCGGCGAATAGTCCGCCGCAGGCTTGTCCTCACTTGGTCCGCTCAGTACACTGTGCGCCCTTTTTCGGGCTCACCGCGGTGCTGTGCGCGTTGATACCAGAGAAAAACGGAGAGATGGCTGAGTGGTCGAAAGCGCTCCCCTGCTAAGGGAGTATACGTTAATAGCGTATCGAGGGTTCGAATCCCTCTCTCTCCGCCACACACAAAAACGCCCCCTTACTGGGGGCGTTTTTGTGTGTGGCGAAGTGAGAGTCTGATTCTCACTGCCCAGGTTCGACGCATGATAAATCCGGTCTGGACGCTCGAAGGGGCGAGCATCGACGCCCGGGAGATTCGAGTCCATCCCTTCGTCAAATCTCCTCAGTTGATCGAAACAGAGTCTCTTTCAACCGACCGACTAACGATCAAACCAACGTTGCCATCGTCAGGACCGACCCACCGACGAGCACTCAACCCGCATCCAGCTCGTCGCGAATCTCATCCCGCCATTGGTTGATGTTCATTTCAATCACCAGGAAGGCTCCGATCCATACCAGCGCATCCCAGACGTAAAACCACAGCGACAGGTACGCCCAGATTGCTGCGTTCAGCAGCAACACCGTATACAGGGCAATTTTGGCTTTATAGATCGATCGAAAACGTCCGCCACCGATAGACCTCTTTTCCTGCAGGCGTATCACCAGCTCGATGGAAATCAGAATCAGTATCCAGGTCAGCGCGTCGACCGCGTCGATCCAGGACAGGAGTCGCTCCAGCGTCACGCCGCTTGCGGTTGTGACGATCGACTCCTCGCCCAGGTAATAGAACCTCGTTTCCTGGCTCAGGCCGTCGCAGTTGGCTTCGCCAAGCAAGGTGTAGTGAAGCTTGTAAACAAAGGAGATGTCGCGGCCGACGAGATCACACAAGGATTCGACACCGACCTCGCCGAGATCGCGATGCTTATGCACAACCGATGTGAAATAGCCGACGGCCGCGAGTCCGATCAGAGCGAAGCAGGCGTAGCGTGTCTTACTGACGACGTGTGCGATCCAGCCCTTCCAGTTCTCGTCCGGGATAACGTGCGTCTCAAGTTCCAGCGTGACGATGATGATCACGCTCGCAAGCGTGTCGATGGACGACGCCATTTCGATGATCCACTCGAATAACCCGTGGCCACCGACAAAGACCTGAGCGGCGCGATAGACGTCTTCGCTGATGTAGAACACCAGGTTCAGAGCAAGCAGAGGATAGACCACCCACTTCAAGGCACGTCTGAGCGTGTAACTGCCAGGTTCGTGTTGGTCTTCTTGCGCTGGCGGTCGTGCCATGGGGTCATTCGGGGTCGTGCTTCGTCGATCGTGCAGAACGAGTGTAGTACACGGTGTTTGCAGTCGCCATGAAGCGCCAGCGCACGGAGACCGACGGCGCACACGGGAAAACAGCGGGCGTTCGGACCGATCGTCGGGTTTGGGAACCCGTTACCAGTTGCACGGTCGAACGCTTCAGGGAATGGGGATTGACCATGAAACGACTGTCTGCACTTTGCTTGGGCTTATTGCTGCTTATTGACCTTGCCTGGTCAGAGTCCTGCTCATCTGCGCAATCGCCGGTGGCTGACGGTGTCGTGGTCGAGCGGGCATCGAGTCCGCGTCGCGACGACTAGCGCCGCTTATTCCGACCGTCGATATAGTTACATCCGAATCACCGCTACCCACAGCACGGCAGATTTGGCACAGTCGCACGCTTGGTGCACTTGAGCCTTTCATCCGATGACCCTGGTCGCCCACTCAGCTCTGCCCACATTCGCCCAGCTTGAACGCGAGGGACACGACCTCTTGTCTACGGACAGAGCGAGTTCGCAGGATATACGCGAGCTGCATATCGGCTTCCTCAACATGATGCCGGATGCAGCACTGCAGGCGACCGAGCGGCAGTTCATCCGACTGGTCGGCAGCTGTAACCGGATCGCGCAGTTTTTCGTCTACCCGTTTTCGTTGCCGGCGTTGTCTCGCAGCAAGCCGACTCGGGATTACATCGATGCGTATTACTGCCAGTTCGAAGACCTGAAGTCTGCGGGTCTCGACGCCTTGATCATTACCGGCGCCAACGTGGCGAATCCGCAGCTCGATCAGGAGGCCTTCTGGGATCCGCTGATGGAGGTCGTGCACTGGGCTGAGTCCAACGTGGCATCGACGCTCTGCTCCTGTCTCGCGACCCACGCCCTGTTAAAGCACGGCCACGGAATTGAACGCAAGCCGCTGCCGTCCAAGCGCTGGGGCGTGTATCGACATCGTCTGACCGACGCAGGGCATCCCCTGGTGCGCGATATCAACACGCGGTTCGACGTGCCGCACTCCCGCTACAACGACATTTCTCGAGCGCAACTCGAGGATGCCGGTTTGCATGTGCTTGCCGAAAGCGAGGAAGGCGGTGTGCATCTGGCCGTGAGTCCGGATCGCGCCCGCGTGGTCTATTTCCAGGGGCATCCGGAATACGATCGCAACAGCCTGTTAAAAGAATACAAGCGCGAGGCCAATCGCTTTATCCGCGGCGACCTGGAGTTTCAGCCGCCGTTGCCCGAAAACTACTTCAACCTGGCGGCGATGGACATGATTGAAGACGCCTGGTCCGATCCCGAAAGTCTGATCGACATCGTCGAGCAGCAGGTCGAACCCCACCTCGACAATACTTGGGGCGATACCGCCAAGGCCGTGTTCAACAACTGGTTGGGTATCGTGTATCAGCTCACCAATCTCGAACGTCAAAAACAGTTTATGCCCGGCGTGGATCCCGACGATCCGCTCGGCATCCGCAATCAATAACGAGGAGCATCGATGAAAGACGAAACACTGGCGATACATGCCGGCTTCAAGTCGGATCCGACCACGAAGGCGGTAAGCCCGCCGATCTATCAGACGGTTGCCTACGAATTTGACGATGCGGCGCACGGCGCCGCGCTGTTCAACCTGGAAGTGGAAGGCAACATCTACTCGCGAATCATGAACCCGACGGTGGGCGTGCTTGAGCAACGGTCTGCCGAGTTGGAAGGCGGCATCGCAGGCCTTGGCCTCAGCGCGGGCAGCGCTGCGATTAATTACGCGATCCTGAACATCGCCGAGCAGGGCAACAATATCGTCACGGTCCCGCTGCTCTACGGTGGCACCTACACCTTGTTCAAACACATGTTGCCGAAGCTCGGTATCGACGTTCGCTTCGCCGAGGACGATTCGGTGGCAGCGATGGAAAAGCTGATCGACAACAAGACCACCGCTGTGTACGCCGAGTCGATCGGCAATCCGGCCGGCAACGTTGTCGACATCGAGGCGCTGGCCGACATGGCACACGCACACGGCGTGCCACTGATCGTCGACAACACGGTCGCGACCCCATACCTGACAAAGCCGATTCAGTACGGTGCGGACATCGTCGTGCACTCGCTGACCAAGTACATGGCGGGTCACGGCAACACGCTGGGCGGCGTTATCGTCGATGCCGGCCAGTACCCGTGGGCGGAGCACGCCGAGCGTTTCCATATGCTGAATGAACCGGAGGATTCGTATCACGGCGTTGTCTACACCGAGGCGCTGGGCCCGGCGGCCTACATCGGCCGCGCTCGCACAGTACCGCTCAGGAACACCGGCTCATCGCTGAGTGCGATGAACGCCTTCCTGATCCTGCAGGGTCTCGCCACGCTGCCGCTGCGCATGGAACGCCACTGCGATAACGCAATCGCCGTTGCCAAGCATCTTGAATCGCATCCGAAAGTCGCTTGGGTTAAATACGGCGGGCTTGAGAGCTCGCCGTACTACGAGCTGTCGCAAAAGTACGCGGGCGGCCGGCCGTCGGCGCTGCTGAGTTTTGGTATCCAGGGTGGTTTCGACGCCGGCGTGAAGTTCTACGATGCGCTGGAGCTGTTTACCCGACTTGTGAACATTGGCGACGTCAAGTCGCTCGCCGCGCATCCGGCATCGACCACGCATCGTCAGTTGACGGACGCCGAGCTCGCATCGGCGGGTGTAACGCCGGACATGATTCGACTGTGTGTTGGAATTGAGCACATCGACGACATCCTCGCCGATATCGACCAGGCGCTGGCCGCCGCAGGCTAGGTCAGAGATAGCAGACCAAAAAAAGGGCACGCGAGGCGTGCCCTTGTCCTTTCTGCACGGTGCGTTTAGCCGACCACTTTCTTCAGCGCTAGCTTCCGACCGCCGACCAGGCTGTACAGATCCTTCGGATCTTCGATGTCCGGGATCAGGTCGATGACTTCGCCAACCTCGTGGTTTTCGGCGAGCGCGAATACGTAGCGCAGCGCCGAGTAGTCTTCCATGGCGAAGCCGACGCCATCGAAGAAAGTCACCTGCTCGTCGTCGTCGCGTCCGCTGGCTCTACCGCCCAGCACATCGCCGAGTTCGGTCACCGGGAAGTCGTCTGGCAACTGCTGGATATCCCCCTCGATCCGGGTTTGTGGGGTGTATTCGGTGAAGACTTTCGCCTGTCGAACGACGTCTTCATGGATTTCGGTCTTGCCCGGACAGTCGCCGCCGAGGCCGCTGATGTGCATGCCGGGTTCAACCATGTCCGGGGTTAGTATCGTCGCCCAACGCTTGTCGGCCGTGCAGGTGGTAACTATGTCACTGCCACGAGCCGCCTCAGCCGCAGAGTCCACGAGCACCACCTGCAGGTCGGGATAGTCTTTGAGATTGCGATCGAGTTTCAGCATCGCATCGCGATCGACGTCGTAGATCCGAATCTCATCGATGTCGAGCTGGGTGTGGTAAGCGATTGCCTGAAATTCACTTTGAGCGCCACAGCCGATCATACCCATCACGCGCGCGTCCGGTCGTGCCAGCGTCCGCGAGGCAATCAGGGCCGCGGCGGCCGTTCGAAACGCGGTCGTAATCGTCAATTCGGACAGCAGTTTCGGGTAGCCGGTGTCCACATCCGCCAGGGCGCCGAACGCCATCACGGTAGAAATGCCCTTGGCGGCGTTCGCCGGGTGGCCGTTCACGTACTTGAAGCCGTACTCGAAACCGTCCGAAATCGGCATCAGCTCGATGACGCCGACATCGCTGTGACTCGCGACGCGCGCCGATTTTTCGAAGGCGTCCCAGCGGGCAAAGTCCTCGCTCATGGTGTTGACCATGCCGCGAAGGAACTGCTCGATACCGACGGTATCGACGAGCTGGGCCAGGGCGTGTGTATCGACAAAACGGGTCATGAGCGACTCCTCGATCAGTTGCGCACCAGTTTACGGGCCGGCCTTGTCATTCTGTAGGGCCTAATTTGTCAATATAGGCACAAAAAGTCACAATATGCACAGAATAAACTGACGATATGCTCTTTATCTGGCGATGCGAAACCTTGATCCCACCAACCAGAAGCTGATTGCACTGCTACGTGCGGATGCCCGTTTGCCGGTCGCCGAACTCGCGAAACGCCTGGATGTGTCCCGCGCAACCATCCAAAACCGGCTCAGACGACTGCAGGCCGAGGGGGTCATCCTGGGATTCACCCTGCGCCTGACCGATGATCTGAGTGATGCACCGATCAACGCGTTGATGAGCATTGATTGCACCAGCAGCGATGAAGCCGCGGTGATCGACAAGCTGCGCGGCAACCCCAATGTCGGGCGGGTTCATCACACCACAGGGCGATGGGACCTGATCGCCGAAATTCATGCGGACAGTCTGCCGACCTTCAACAAGGTGGTCGGCGCCATTCGGTTGATACCCGGTGTGACGTCGACGGAGTCGAACCTCTTGCTCGAGTCCTACGACTAGGCAGCGGGGGCTTGCCGGCGATCGTGGGCCGCAGCGCCCGACACCGCGGACGGCGGACGCTGAACTAATGGATACCGTGTGCAGGGCGCAGGGATATGACATTCCCTGCCGATTTCTTGGTGTCCACCCGCCGACTCAGCTCTGCTGCCTTCAGTGTATCGGCCAGCATCTGCACCTGGTGCTTGAGTGCGTTAGCCGAGATCGAGGGAATGACGGATAGCATCGATGGCATGTACCCGCCGGCCGTTTCGCGCGACTGCAGGCAGCGGATAGCGGTCACCAGGGCCTGTTCATGCGCTGACAGGCAGGGGCAGGCCGGCTGGTGAAGCTGGATTTTGACCTGGGTCGAGGCAAACACGGTATCCCATGCGTATTGCAGCGGATCGATCAGGTTTCGGTAGGCCGGGTGACGCAGTGCGTCCATGACGCAATCCGGCAGCGGGCGATCCTCGATACGGGAAAGCACGTAGTGCCTCGACATCCATAGAAAGAGTGTAATGGGGCACTCGGGCGCAACGTCGTTGCTCAATGTTTCCGGTCTGCCTGTATCCACAGTGAATTTGTCCCCCGTTATTGTTTTGCAAATGGTAGGATATTAAACGATAATGCGAATGATTCTCATTATTACAATGTAAATCAATCTTAACGTCAATTTTTTGTTTACTCGTCTATGTTTCGTCTACTATTTAATGGTTGACACGTACGTCAGATACACTATGTTTCTGAGACGCATTCTCATTGCGGTGTCGAAACAGAGGCGGCCTAAACGCCCATTCCATAAACACAGGGGTCATCCGATGAAATCTCCGAATTTTCTGCGCGTCACCGCGCTTTTGAGCTTTGCACTGCTTGCCGCATGTGAAGGCGACGACGGCGCAACGGGCGCGACCGGCGCGGCCGGCGCTGTAGGACCGGTCGGTCCGGCGGGTCCTGCCGGTATCCCGAACACGGTGACACGCGCTGACGTTGTCCGCACGAACGCAAACATCGCTTTCGCGAACTACAGCGACTCCTACCTGCTTGCGCTGGATATGCAGGATGCGTTGATGGCTTTCGTCGACAACCCGACCGCGGAAACGCATCGCGCCGCGAAGGACGCCTGGCTGGCCTCGAACGAGCCGTACGGCCAGACCGAGGTCTATCGTTTCCGCGGCGGTCCGATTGACGCGCTGCTGCCGGACGGCCAACTCGGCGTCGAAGGCGACGGTCCGGAAGGCAAGCTGAACGCCTGGCCGCTCGGTGAAGCTCTCATCGACTACGTTGCCAACTCGGTCGACGGCGACGAAGGTCCGGAAATCCCGACCTCTACCGACACGATCACCGGCAGCATCATCTCGGACCTCACCGTCACGATCGATGAAGCCACGATTCGCGGCAACAACGAGCTCGGCGGCGACGAGCGCAACGTTACGACCGGTTACCACGTCGTTGAATTTTTGCTCTGGGGCCAGGACCTGAACGAAGACCTGTCCGGCACCGGCACGCGTGACTCATCCGGCGGCCAGCGTCCGTTCACAGACTTCGTGACCGGTGGTGGTTGCACCAGCGGCACCGGCAACGGTTCGGCCGACGTCATTTGCGAGCGCCGCGGGGACTACCTGATGCTGGCCACTCAGCTGCTGATCGACGACCTGAACAGTCTCGTGGAAGCCTGGAACCCGAACGGTACTGACAACCACTACTGCCGCTTCACCGCGTCGGACGCGGCCTGCATCCCGGCCGGCAGCACTGCCGATGAAGTCATCGACAACTCGTTGGCAAAGATCCTCGAAGGTATGGGCCGTCTCGGTTTCGGCGAGCTGGCCGGTGAGCGCATGAACATCGCGCTGCTGACCAACAGCCAGGAGGACGAGCACTCCTGCTTCTCGGACAACACACACCGCGACATCTTCACCAACGCCAAAGGCATCGTGAACATGTACACGGGTGACTACACGCGCATCGACGGCGAAGTGATTTCGGGTGCTGGCATCGACGACCTGCTGCTTGCGGAAGGTTTCGCCACCGAAGAGAACGCCCTGCGTGCTGCTCTCGAAGACACGATGATCAAGGTCGGCGCTATCGACACGGTCGCCAAGTCCGGCGTTCCGTTCGACAATCAGATCCAGCTGGGTATCAACGAGCCGAACATCGCCGGTGCCATCCGTGCGCTGTCGACGCAGACGGATTTCATTGAAGACGTAATTGACGCTCTCGGCCTGACCACGGGTGACCTTCGCCAGGACACCGAAGAGCAGATTTAACAGGAGTTACACTATCGCTATGCGCTTTGCAGAGATGCGCAACGTGATTGCAGCAGCAGGCTTCGGCCTGCTGCTTGCGTCTTGTGGGGGCGGCGGAAGCGGCGGTTCATCGCCGAGCACACCGACGCCACCACCTCCACCACCGCCGCCGCCACCGCCCCCGGTCACCGTCGTTCCAGAGCTGACCGCGGCAGAGCGGTTCTCCGGTGGTGCCGCTGGCACGTTGGTCACCAACAACACGCAGGCGTTCAGCCAGGCGCCGGACGCGATCGAGTCCAACTTTACGCTGGACGCGAACTTCAAGGGTGGCAACGCGATTTTTCGCAATGATCACGAAGGTCAGGGTCCGGTGCTGAATGCCGCAACCTGCCAGGGGTGTCATATCAAGGACGGCCGCGGCCGAGTGCCGCCCGATCAGGACACACCGTTTGATTCGATGTTTCTTCGTCTGAGCCAGGGTAACGACGGCAACGGCGCACCGATTCCCGATCCCACCTACGGCACTCAGCTGCAGACCTTTGGCGTGGCGTCCTTCGAGGGCAGCGATATCACCGCGGGTTTGCCGGTGTTCGGTGGCGGAGCCAGCGAACCCATCGGCGAGGCCTTTGCGTTCATTGAGTATGAAACCGTCAACGGAAGTTACGACGACGGCACGCCCTACGAGCTGCGAAAGCCAACCTACAAGGTCAAAGACCTGAGTTACGGAGACTTCGTCGACGGTGTCCAGTTTTCGCCCCGGGTCGCGCAACAGATGATCGGCCTCGGTTTGCTGGGCGCCATTCCGGACGACGCCATTCGTGACCTTGCGGACCCGAACGACGTCGACGGCGACGGCATCAGTGGTCGTGCCAACGAGGTCTTCGACTTCACGACCGGGTCTTCCGGCGTCGGTCGCTTCGGCTACAAGGCGAGTACCGTTACCGTGCTGCAGCAGAGCATCAGCGCGTACCAGGGTGACATCGGTGTCACCAGCCGCTTCGCCACGCAAGAACCCTGCGGCGTCAACCAGGCGAGCTGCATCAACGCGGCCCTGTTGGAGCCCAACCAGTATCCCGGCGGAGTCGACATCCCGGACATCGAGCTTGCGCTGGTGGAGTTTTACGCGCGACTGCTCGCGGTACCCGATCGCCGCGGCTTCGATGAGGCGATGCAAACCTGGGACGCGACGGTCGTTGAAGGCCGCACACTGTTTTTCGAATCCGGCTGTGGCGATTGTCACAACCAGTCTTTCCAGACCGGCGCCGGTGCAGGCAGCGTGCTTGGCGAAATAGACATCAACCGCCTGGTGGAGCCGTCGCTGCCCATCGAGGTGCTAACGGACCAGACCATCTATCCTTACACCGACCTGCTGTTGCACGATATGGGCGGCAGCTGTGAGCCGGTGGTGCGCGAGTCTGAGACCGGTGGGGCCTGCGCGGCCGGTGACGATTGCACCTGGGTGCTTCGTTGCGACGGCCTCGCTGACGGTCGTGAAGACGTTGGCGGTGTGTCGGCCACCGAATGGCGGACACCGCCGCTGTGGGGACTTGGCCTGGTGCAGACGGTGAACCCGGACGCCACCTTCCTGCACGACGGTCGCGCACGGACGATCGAAGAGGCCGTGCTTTGGCACGGTGGAGAGGCGGAAGAGGCCAGGACGGCCGTTCTTGCAATGACCGCATCCGAGCGGTCGGCTCTGTTGGCGTTTCTTGAGTCGCTATGAACCGCTGGCCCCACATCGTGATCGTACTGGCGTGCTGCGCCTTAAGCGCTTGTGCTGAACAGGCGCCGGAGAGTCTGCCGTCGCCTGGGGGTTCCTGGACCGCCAAGCCCACGGTTCGACCGACGATGATCCGCCCGGCGCGGATACTCAACAGCGCTGAGAAACTCGATTTCTGGAGTGGCTTTGCATTCTTCCGCGATCCGTGGATCACGCCGCCGGTGACCACCACCGATCGCGACGGGCTGGGCCCTTACTTCAACGCGCAGTCTTGCGTTGCCTGCCATCGCGGTGGCGGTCGTGGCGATTCGCTGTTCAATACCCCGGAAACGCTGGCCACGGTTGTCCGTTTGCCGCGCGACAGCCTGTACGGCGAACAGCTGCAGCCTATGGCGACGTTCGCAGACGGCGGCGCGACCGCGGTTTCCGTGACGGCATACCACGCCGGCGAGGGTCGCCTGCTGGCCGCCAGTGAACGTCGCGACGTGACCTTGCCTGATAAGAGCACGATAGAGCTTAATCAGCCGCGCTTCCAGATCGACGCCAATCACGCCGGACACAGCCTGGATGCGTTCTCCGTACGGATTGCACCTGCGCTGTTGGGAATGGGCCTGCTCGAGTCCATTTCGCTCGCGCAGATCGAGGCCCTCGAAGACCCGGATGATCGCGACGGTGACGGCATCTCCGGTCGAATCCACTGGGTGCAGGACCCTGTCGGCGACCGCCGCGCTGGTCGCTACGGCTGGAAAGCTGAGCAGGCCAGCGTGCGGTCACAGACGGCGGCCGCATTCGCTCAGGATATCGGTATCAGCAACCCGGTTTATCGCTACCAGAATTGCGCTGCCGGTCAAACGGCGTGTTTTGAGCAACTCGACGGCAACGATGAGGTGGAGGGTGTGGAAATTGTCACACCCCTGTTCGATCGGGTGGTTTATTTTACCGCGCATATTGCGCCGCCGACGGCCGGTGCGATGACGCCGAGGGTACAGCGCGGCTGGAAAACGTTTCGCAAGGTCGGCTGCGACGGTTGCCACACCCCGTCATTCAACGTGGACGTGACGACGCGCGACGGCGAGACGATGTCGGAGCAGATCTGGCCTTACACCGACCTGTTACTGCACGACATGGGGGATGAGCTCGCGGATACCCTGGGGTCTGGCGATGCGTCGGCGAGCGAATGGCGCACGCCACCGCTCTGGGGGCTCGGTCGTGCCCTGAAGATCAACCCGAAAACCGGGCTATTGCATGACGGCCGGGCTCGAACGATAACCGAGGCCATTGCCTGGCACGGCGGCGAGGCCGACTCGTCGCGACAACATTTTTTTGCACTTTCCGCGACTGACCGCGAAGCGCTGGTCGCTTACGTACTGGCGCTGTAGAAGGAGACACGCATGTTTACACTGAACTCACACAAACCGATCGCCCTGCTGGTCGTCTTTTCGTTCCTCGCCGCCTGCGGTGGCGGCGGTGGTGGCGGCGGCGGTGGCGGCGGCACCGGTGGTGGTGGCGGTGGCGGAGGCGGTACCGGCGGTACGCCACCGTCAAACGATCCGCTCGGCGCCGTGGGCACGCTGCAAGAAGAGCAGGATCGCCTGTTTGAAGCCGTGGGCCTGCAACTGGTCGTCCCGCGCTACGCGGCGATGCAGACCGAAATGGCATCATTGGAAACCGGCGTTGGCAGTTATTGCGCGGACCCGGCAGCCGGCGATCTGGCCGCCGTTCAGAACAGCTGGCGCTCTGCCATGTTGAGCTGGCAGGCAGCCGAGATCATTCGCTTCGGCACGGTGGAAGACCAGATCGAGCGTTATCGCTTCCGCATCCAGTTCTTCCCGGACAACA
Organism: Pseudomonadota bacterium; assembly: GCA_038747355.1. Taxonomy (GTDB): domain Bacteria; phylum Pseudomonadota; class Gammaproteobacteria; order Steroidobacterales; family Woeseiaceae; genus UBA1847. The sequence goes on from JBCDJX010000035.1 coordinate 13,586, forward strand.
ACGACGCGGTATTCACCAACGTGTCGTCGATTCTCAACGGCACGCAAGTAATCGACGAGACACTGATTGCAGGCAGCCCGGTCGGTGCGCAGGGTCTGCCGGCACTGGAATACCTGTTCTTCGATCTCGGCGGTCTCGACGACGCGACGGACGGACCACGCCGCTGTGCGCTGGCGGTCGCCGTCAGCGAAAACCTGTCGACGATGGCCGACGACCTGGCCACTGCCTGGGCGGAAAGCGGCCAGCAGCTGGCGGACTTCGTCAGCTCAAGCGGTGCGTTCACGGATCGTGAAACCGTGCTGACCTCCATTCTCGAATCGCTTGCACTGCAGTCCGAGTTTGTCGCCGATGAAAAGCTGACCTTCCCGATCAACAACGGCGTGATGTCTGCGGAGTCCTATCGCTCGGAGCATTCGCTGGAGAATCTCGAGGCGAACCTGCTGGCGATCGAGGCCTGGTTGATTACCGGCACGGCCGACACGGATTACGGCCTGGTCGACTACCTCGACCGTGCGCACGGCAGTGGTGCTATTGCCGCCCAGCTCGAGTCACAACTGGCCGTGGCGCTCGACAACGTGACGTCGACGACGTCGTCGTTTGAATCGATTTTGCTGGGCACCGGCACCGGTGATCTGAACCCGGCACGGTCGTCGATGCAGGACCTGGCCGATTCGTTCGTGGATGCCGCGGTTGCGGCCGACGTGCAGCTTGGTTTCAACAACCAGGACGGCGACTAGGCCGTGATCAGCCGTCGAGGATTTCTGGTCGCCGGTGGTGCGCTCGCGGTTTCCGCGTGTGCACCCCAGTCGCGCCAGCTTTTCCTCAGCGCGGCAACTGACCGGCACGGCCAGCACTTCGCGGCGGCGGTCGACGCTGACGGCGTCGTGCCGTTTCGCGTGCCGATCGGTTTCCGGGGGCACGACGTCATTGCCGACCCGGCCGCCGAAACCGCCATCGTTGTCGCGCGACGGCCGGATGTTGAGCTCGTGCGATTCGACCTGCACAGCGGTGAGGTACTGCAGCAGCTCACCTCGGAGCCTGGCCGACACCAGTACGGACACGGTGTGTTCACCGCCGATGGCGCCTGGTTTCTGACCACGGAAAACGACTACGACAACGCGCGCGGTGTCATCGTCGTGCGTGATGCCGAGACGCTTCGCGTTGTCGGCGAGATGGACAGTTACGGTATCGGGCCACACGAGCTGCGCTGGCTGGCAGACGACAAGACCCTCGCCGTGGCCAACGGCGGTATCCGCACACATCCGGATACCGGACGCGACAAGCTCAACCTGGGTTCGATGGCGCCGAGTCTCGTGGAGATCGACTTTGCGTCCGGTGAGTTGCTCAAAAAGCACGTACCGGACAGCGCGTTCACCAGCATTCGCCACATCGACATCGTCGACGGCGACCGCGTTGTGATGGGTATGCAACAGGAAAACTACGCAGAGGCAGACCAGCCGCTCGTCGCGATCACCAACGCCGAACGCAAACCGCTGCTTCCGGGGCTGCCGGACGATGAGCTGCGGGCGATGAGTCAGTATGTCGCCAGCGTCTGCGTTGATCCCGAAACCGAGAATGCGGTGGCGACCTGCCCGCGTGGGCATCGAATTACATTCTGGAATGCAGGCCGTTGCGAGTATCTCGGTTCGTTTCGTCTCGTGGATGCGGCTGGCGTCTGCGTGGATCAGAACAGCCGTGAATTTGTCGTCAGCACGGGACGGGGATACCTGCATCGCTTTGACACGGCAAGCCTCAGGCACATTGCCGAAAAACGGGTCCGGACGCGTGATCTGCGGTGGGATAACCACCTGATTGCCGTCTAGGCCAATAACGAAGGACCAACACCTTGAACAAGCTTTCCCTGTTGCTGCTCTGCAGCGTTCCCGCGTTTGCGTTTGCGCAGCAAACCGACAGCACCGACACCGACGAGACGCTGACCGAGATCACGATCTACGGTGCGGCAAAAGACCTCAAAAACGTGCCCGGTTCCGCCAGTGCGATCCCGCTCGAAGATATCCTGAAATTCAACCAGTCCGACATCCAGCGGATGATTCGCCAGGTGCCCGGTGTCTCGGTTCAGGTCGAGGACGGATACGGTCTGCGCCCAAACCTGAGTATTCGCGGCACACCGTCTGAGCGAAGCTCGCGCATCACGCTGCTCGAAGACGGGGTGTTGATCGCACCGGCGCCGTACGCGGCACCGGCCGCTTATTACTTTCCGACGCCGGGCCGCTTGTCGTCGATCGAAGTTCTGAAAGGACCGGCCGCTATCTCGCAGGGCCCATACACCGTCGGCGGGGCGGTGAACCTGCTGTCGACACCGATACCCTCCGGTGCCAAGGGCTTCGCTAACCTGCAGCTCGGAGAAGACTCGACCTGGCGCGTCCATGCCAACTACGGTGACGACACTGGCGCGATCGATTGGTTGATCGAAACGCACCAGTGGTACAGCGACGGATTCCAGTCGCTGGATTCCGGTGACGATACCGGCCTCGAAAAAGAGGATTACCTGCTCAAGCTGCGCTACGCGCTGCCCGACAACGGCGATGTCCAGCAACAGTTTGACCTGAAGCTGCACTACGCAACGGAGTCGTCCGACCAGAGCTATCTCGGTTTAACGGATGCTGACTTCGACGCGTCGCCACTGCGTCGATACAGCCTGTCGAAACTGGACAATATCGATACGGAACACACGCAGATCATCCTTCGCCACACGCTGCAAACCGGTGATCTCGAAATACGCACGTCGGCTTACTACAACGAGTTTGAGCGCGACTGGTTCAAGACAGAAGGCTTTGATGTGACCGGCAGCCCGGACGCTCAGACGTTCAACGGCGTCAGCTGGTTCCAGGTGATCCAGGCGGTCAATCGTGGACTGTCGATCGGCCCGGCAACACCGGAGGTCTTGAGCGGCATTTTCGCCGGCGACGACACCGACGACGGTGCAATCCAGATTCGCTCGAACGCGCGTGAGTACTACTCAACCGGCATCCAGACCGAGCTGGCGTGGAGCGCGGAATTCGGTGGTGTCAGTCACAATTTCACGGCGGGTCTTCGTGTCCACTCCGACCACGAGGAGCGCTTGCAGCGCAACAGCACGTACACCCAGACCGGTGGCGATCTGGTACTCGACGACCTCGGCTTGCTGGGTAATGCCGGCAATTCGGAGCAGGACGCCGACGCCATCGCTTTCTGGATTCGTGACGAAATCGATCTCGGCCGACTGGTGCTGACACCGGGTGTACGTTTCGAAAACATCGATCAGGAGCGGTTGCGCTATGAGACCCGGGTTGGCGAAACCACCGATCCATCCTCACGCGCCGACAGCAACATTCGCGACACCCGCGAAAACAATGTCGATGTGGTCATTCCGGGACTGGGTTTTGTCTACGAACTCAACACAGCCTGGACGGCATACGGCGGCGTTCACAAAGGTTTCTCCGCGCCGACCAATGCGCCGGGCGTCGACGAAGAGGAGAGCATGAATTACGAGCTCGGCCTGCGTTTTGACGGGGCTCGACTGTTTGCCGATGTCGGGCTGTTCCTGACCGACTACGACAACCTCGTGGGCACCTGCACCGCATCGTCCGGCGCGGACTGCGAGGTCGGCGACGCCTTCAACGGCGACGCCGCAACCGTTGCCGGTCTCGAGTTCCTGCTGCAGGGCGATTACCCCTTGGGCAGCACCTTGAACGTTCCGGTCCGCCTGGCGGTCACCTTCATCGACGCCGAGTTCGACAGCGACATCGCCGATACCGATTTCTTCGGCGAGGTCACAGCCGGTGATCCGCTGCCGTACATCCCCGAGTTCCAGGCCTATTTGTCGGCGGGACTCGAACAGGACAACTGGGGCGTCTACGCGTCGATCAATCACGTCGACGACACCTGTGTGCGCGCGAGCTGCGGTGCGTTCGAGCAGACCGATGCCAGCACGCTGTTGGACCTTAGCGGTCAGTACCAGCTGAATGAGTCGCTGACGTTCACGGCGGCCATCGAGAACCTGAGCGATGAAGCTGACGTTGTCGGCCGCACGCCGTACGGCGCCCGCCCGAACAAGTCACGTACCGCAATGGTCGGTGTTCGTATCAACTTCTAGGATGACCACGCCCGGTGCGGTCGCACCGGGCGTTTCCCCGGCCACTAGAACAGCAGCTTGATCAACAGGGCGCTGACGCCGCCGACCAATAACGCCGACACCAGTCCCACGCCGAGCGGCGTCAAACCGATCGCGGTCAGGTCGCGCAGACGTGTTCCAAGGCCAACGGCTGCCATGGCCACCGCCAGACAGAGCTCCGCGAGTTCCTTGGTATGCGCGACAAACGACGTCCAGAGCGCCGGGTCGACTACGCCAAACGGTTTGTCACCCAGGTCGCCCACGGTGCGCAGCAGGCTCATTAATGCAAATCCGACGATGAACAGTGGGATCATCGACCACCAGGCGGGAGCGTGGGCACCTTCAGCGTGGTTTCGGTGGTAAAACACGGCCATGAGTGGGATGACGATGAGCATGCTCAGGTTACGGACAAGCTTGGTGACCGTCGCCGCATCCAGCGCCTGCGGCGCGTCGTGAATCTGCTGATACACAAGGCCAGCGCCGGCAACCTGAGCGGTCTCGTGTACGGAGGTTCCGAGGAACAGACCGATGAGGAATTGATCGCCGTTGAATACGAAATGCCCGATGGCCGGATAGGCCATCATCGCGGCAACACCGAATAAGGTAATGCAGGCGACGGCGTAGCTGGTTTCGGTGTCGCGTGCACCGATGGTAGGCGCCGTGGCCACAATCGCCGTTGCCCCGCAGATGCTGGTGCCCACAGCGATCAACGTGCCGAGTCGCCCGGTCAGTCCGACGCGGCGGCTCAACCAGGTGACGATCAGGAGCGCAGAGCCAACCGTGCCGATGATAATCGGCAGACTCTTCAAACCGATTTCGCCAACCTCGCCAAGACTCAGGCGGATACCGAGCAATACGATGCCGATCCGCAATACCTGCGTGAGACCAAACTTGATACCCGGGTCGACCCAGACCGGCAGCTCCATGGTGTTGCGGAAAATAATCCCCAGGATGATGGCGGTCATAATCGGCGACACCGGGCTTTTCGGCATCCCCATGAGATCTTCGCCAATGTAGACGGACGTCAACTGCCCCAGAACGGCGAGTGCCAACGCAAGAAGCAGCCCCGGTAAAACTTTCATACAAAAATGCCCCGTTCCCCAGCCCGGAGTATGGCGGCGAAGCCCTTGCTTTTACAGTGTTTTTTTACTGTGTGGCGGGAATTGATCCGATGCCCAAAAAAGTCGATAAACGCCTTTACCTGACCGTCTGGCATCAGTAACATGTGCGGCCCTGTTCGGGTGGTACGACGCCACTCCGCAACACACGGACAAAGCGCCCGTAGCTCAGCTGGATAGAGTACCTGGCTACGAACCAGGCGGTCGGAGGTTCGAATCCTTCCGGGCGCGCCAAACAAAAAGGCCCCCTCATCGAGGGGGCCTTTTTGTTTGGGGTGTCTGGAGGCTGATGAGAACCTCCCGGTTCGACAAAACGCGCCAGCGTTTCGGACGCCGGCTTGCCCGGCGCCCCGTAGGGGTGAGGATCGGCCTAAGCCGGTCCGAATCTATCCTTCCCATTTCAGTCTTGTACTGCCTACCCTGCAGTCTTCGAACCTCTGCAGCTCGGAGAGCTGCGTTTCGCGCCGAGACCGATCGGCTCAGCCGATCAGGACGCCCGTAGGGCGCCCCGTAGGGGTGACGAGCGAAGCGAGGAATCAACCGTAGCGACGATGCGCCGACCGAAGGGAGGCCACCCTTTCGGGAAGTGGCTAAGGCAGAGAAAATTCGGATATCTGGATGACTAACAACCGTGTCCGAATACGTCAGATCTGAATGCTAAACACTGCCTTGGCGAAAATGCATCGCTGAATTACGCTTGGCCATCGTTCCCGATTTGAATTGCGATAAGTTGACACCGAAAAACCCACCTCCGTCGTCGCGATGTGAAATCAGCTTCGTCCACCTGTAGTTATTTCGTTCGGCAACGGTCTTGGAAGCGCAAAAGGAGAAGATGACATAGTCGACACAAACAGCAGTTGCCCGACGCAGTCAATGCAGTTTCGTTTTCCGTGGCGTGACTATCAGGCGCGCGTTCTTGAAATGGTCGACCTATACCTTGCGGACCGAAGACTCCACATCGTTGCGGCTCCGGGAAGCGGTAAGACTACGCTCGGTCTAGAGATCTTCCGCCGTCTCGGAAAGCCGGCACTCGTCCTCTCGCCGACGAGGGTGATAAGAAACCAGTGGATTAGTCGCCTCAAGGATTTCTGTGAGGACGAGTCTGACTTTCCGCCTTCATGGACCAGTCAGTCCCTGGACGACGCCGCATTCCTGACTTCCATTACCTACCAGGCATTACACACCAAGTATCGCGACGAGATCGAAGATGCGGATACAGATGATCTGGTAGCGGCTGAGGAGGAGACTGAGATATCGACGGTCTCCATCGACAGTCACGAAATCTCCTCGCTAATACAGTCTCTGAAAAAAGCAGGCATACAGACTCTTGTACTCGATGAGGCGCATCATCTTCGAGCCGCATGGTGGAAGGCGCTTAGCAAGGTCGTTAGCTCCATCGATGGGATGGTGGTCGTTTCTCTCACGGCGACACCTCCATACGACTCAACATCTAATGAGTGGAAGCGCTACGAGGAGCTCTGTGGAGCGATTGATGAGGAAATCTCAGTCCCAGAGCTAGTGAAAGCAGGCACTCTCTGCCCGCACCAAGATTTTGTATGGACCGTCGTACCAACCGAGTACGAGAAGACCTATCTCAGCCAGTATCAAGACAACGTGAGGCTCACGACCGGAGAGTTGTCGGAAGATGGCACTCTTGCCCGGGCAATACAGGGCCACTCTTGGGTAACCGACTCCAAAGCAGCTGAAGAAGAGGTTTTCGCACAGCCTGACCATGCGATTGCTCTTCTTACGTTTCTGAAGCAAGAAGGCGAAACTTTGCCATCGCACCTCATGGAGATGCTGGACCTAGATGATGTCGATATTCCCGAACTGGGAGATTACTGGTGGCAGCAGATAGTCGGTGCTTATCTATATCGCCCTCAAGGCTGGCCAGACGACAAAGAGATCGCTGCCCATAGGAAGAAACTGGCACGAACACTACGGGACCGCAATCTACTACGAAACCGCGAGCTTCAGCTGTCGGATGCCCGACTGGTAAAGCGTCACATGACGCAATCGAGCGCGAAGATCCAAGCGTGCGTAGACATCTACCGCGAAGAACGAAAAGTCAGGGGTGACGAACTGCGCCAGGTCATCCTCACTGACTATATTCGGGATGAGGGCGTTCGATCAGAAGGCGAAGAGCAGGCTGATTCTCTGGGTGCATGGCCGGTTTTTCGTTCGCTAGCGACTCAACTGGATGAAAAGAACAGCGCCAAATGTGCCTTATTGACCGGTCGGTTGGTTGTTATCCATGAAAGCCTGAAAACTAAGTTGGGAAGCGATGCCAGAACGCGCCCTCTGGATCAGTTCGAAGGATTTTGTATTTTCGATTCAACCTCCAGAAACCCCGTGAACATACTCACGGACCTTCTTGAGGCCGGTGACATCAACGTCTTGGTTGGGACTAGAGCGTTGCTGGGAGAGGGCTGGGATGCTCCATGCATTAATTCGCTGATACTCGCGAGTAACGTTGGTTCATTCATGCTTACGAACCAGATGCGAGGCAGGGCGATCCGGATAGACAAGGAGAGTCCCGACAAGGTCTCCAGTATCTGGCACATCGTCGCGATCGTTTTGGACCGAAGACTCATCCAATTTCAAAGCAACTCCCAGCTTTTTTACCCTGGCCTGGCTGATTTCAGGGAGCTAGACGGACGTTTTTCCACTTTCGTAGGCGTGCACAACGCCGAACCCAGGATCGAGAACAATCTGCTTAGACTGGAGATTCCCTACGTTCGTAGGAAGCGTGATTACGTCTCCGGTGCCGAGCACCTCGCATTCCGACGGAGCTACTTCGGTAGCGGGGCAAGCCTGGAGTCCACGAACCGCGAAATGGTCGATCGACTGAGCCGGATCCACAGGATGGAGGCACAATGGCAAACTGCGATCGGTTCAGGAGTTGTAGGGCAGGTAGTCCCCAGTGTCTCTCCTGACAATCCGCCTTCGGTGAAGATGTTTCATTTTCGGCGTACGCTCTTCTATTTTTCGGGCTCTGCCATTGCAGCGTTTTTCGCCGGAGCAGCGATGACAGCTCAGGTAATACCATCTATTGGGGTGATCCTTGCTGTCGGTCTGTTGTGGTCGCTACCGAAGCTCTTCGTCGCTGCAAGACTCTTCATCAGGCATCTGCCTGTCGACGGGACCATTCATCAAATAGGTTTGGCCGTTAGGGATACCCTCTGTGCAACCGGAATAATCGACAATTCCGCTGCACGCCTGAAGGTTAAGTCTCACAGCATTGTAGGGCGCGTATACGTAAATCTAGACGGTGGAACGTTTCACGAGAAGTCGGTTTTCGCAGACTGCATGGAGGAGATTCTGGGGCCCATCGAAAACCCCGGATACCTTATCGTTAGGCGAGGCGCTACGTTGGGTTTTAAGCGGAAAGATTTCCACGCAGTTCCGACGCGCATTGGAGTCAAAAAGGAGTTTGCCTCTGTCTTCTATAAAGCTTGGGAGCGTTACGTCGGCTCAGCCGAGTTGATCTACACGAGGACAACCGAAACTCGGAAAACTCTTCTCCATGCCAGGGCCCGAGCATTTTCCAACGGCACGAAGAATGCAGTCAGGAGAAGCGACCGTTGGGTCTGAGCGAATGAACGAGGACTAGTTCACAATGGGGTTCCCGTTTCATTGGACGCTTTCAAACACGCTCATAGGAGCCAGGCACAAGCCGAACTGAAGCACCGTCACTTGCTTTATGGAATCTCCGTTGTTCGCAAGTAGTACTTAAGCTTGAGTTGCCCCATTGAGTTATTCGTTGACCAACTATTTCAAGAACTTGGAATTGAAGGGTCGGTTCTCGATGGGACACGCGCTAATTTCTGGTTACAAAGCTGGCTACGAACCAGGCGTTCGGAGGTTCGACAAAACGCGTTAGCGTTTTTGACATCGGCCTGCCTGGCGACCCGCATGGGCGAAGATCGGACGAAGCCGATCCGATCCGAGGCAAGCTTGCTTGCCGACAGACGCCGAAGGCGAGGAAGCTTCGCTGCCGTTCAATCAATCCCTCCTTTTCTAGTTAACCGACTGAGTCGAGCAACTGTGCGCTCGATGAGTCGCCCCGTCCCTACGGTCGCGCTAACACCAAACACCGCTGGAAAACGCCATCGGTCTGAGCCGACCGTTGTTGTTGTTAATGATTCCTATTATCATTTGAACCTACGACAGCCAAACTGGCTATTTTATGGCAGCAAATTCGATTACCGCGAGAGGCGGCGGGCTGGAGTTATCCAGCAAATCGTACGCGTCTTTATCCGAGGATGCGGCCTGCTTCGCCAACGGTGAAGATGCGCTGCACACTGTTCTCGAGCGTTTGCTGAAAAAGCCGCGTTCAGCGCACCGTGGCTATCTCCTGAGTGCGGTACGAAATGCATCCGTCGATATCTGGCGAGCCAACGCCACACGAGATCGTTACGAAGGCGAGTACGCGGCTTCGCTCTCCCAGGTTGCTGACGATTCCCCGCAGGATCGACTGCAGAGCGAGCATTTGGCGGAAGCCTTGGGCGAGGTAATTGACGCCTTGTCGGAGCTGGATCAAACCTTGTTTGAACGGCGTTTTCTGGACGGCGAAACGATCAAGAACATTGCCGCCGAAATGAAACTGCACAGCTCGACCGTCGAAAAGCGACTCAAGAGCATCAAGCAGCGGTGTTTCGACGTCGTGAGCGCACATCGGGAATCTGACTGAGATAAGTCAGGACTGACGGGTCGGCAGTCGTCTATATAATAAGACTGCGAAACGCCGAGCTTCATAATCGACCGTGACCCGGGACCACCAAAAACTGGACAGAGATCTGTGGCTAATGGCTGTCGATCTGCTGCAGGCACACGCCGCCGGGCAGATCGCGGACGCGGAGCTCGATGCCTTTCGGCGGAGCTCCCGTGATCACGGCGACGCGCTGGAGGCCGCTGCCGACTATTTGCGCGTGGCTCGGTCTGTACCACGGCGGCCAACCACGCGACTACGCCGGTTTCGCTTTGGTCTGCAGCTTTGGGTGGCCAGACTGACACAACCGCCGGTAGCGGCAGCCTGGGCATTAGCTGTTGCACTGGGTATTGCCTGGCTTGTGATACTGGATGCTCCGTCGCCGCCGCCCGGTTCAACCGTTGTCCAGATTGCGCCCGAGATTCAGGTTTACGAGACGGGCTGGCGAGAACGAAAAGAGGTCACTCTGCAAGACGGTTCGCAAGTGTGGATGGATTGGCAGACGACCGTGTCGTCAACGTTTTCCGGCGACTCGCGACGTGTGAATATTTCGCGCGGGAGCGCTGCGTTCAAAGTTACCGAAGATGTGTCCAAACCTTTTTACGTCGCGGCCAACGATCTTGTTGTGCGGGTAACCGGTACCGAATTTACCGTTAAAGTCGAGAGCGAGAATCGGGTTGCAGTCGAGGTTCTTGAGGGAAGCGTTCGCGTTCGGTTGAACGACAAGGAGGCGTCTCTCCAAGCCGAGCAGCGGCTGGTCTCAACGCCCCGGAGCCTTGGGCCTGTCGAACACCGGCCGTCGAACGAGATCGGGCGCTGGCGAGATGGCATGCTGGTATTTAACCAGCGACCGCTGATAGAGGCTCTGGACGCGTTGGGCCAATACCTGCCCTACAGCATCGACACTCGCGACCTGGTGAACGGTGACCGGGAGGTCACGGGTGTTTACTTTGTCGACGAGGCGGAAAAGGGACTGACTGCGATCATCCAGTCTCATCGCTTGGTTGCGACGCCCGACGGTCAGACCTTGCGGATCCAGGATCAGCTACCGCAGCGCCCAAGATTCTAAGTTTCTTAATCGCCGATACGTATTTTGTGTTGGCAAACGTCCTATTCATAAGAAGCCGCGGCATGCGGCGCTTGTGATTGGATGGAGAAACGCTTTGACTATTCAGCGACTGGGGGTATTGACGCTCCTGACACTGGCATTTCTGGGGTATCCGGCTGCAGCTGACGATGTAGCTAGGACATTCAAGATCGATATTCCGGCACAACCGCTGGACGCGGCACTGGTTGATTTCAGCGCCCAAACCCGCAGCCAGATTTCGGCAGACTCTGCGATTTTACGTGGCACCCAAAGCAGCGCGGTATCGGGTGAGCTGACGGCTTCCGAGGCGCTGTCACGTATGCTTCAGTCCACCGGCCTGGTCGCCGCAAACGTCGACGCGTCAACCTTCGCGATTCAGACAAGCGACGCCACAGCGATACCTGCGACACGGCAGGAAATCGATAGTGTCGACGAGATCATCGTCACCGGAACGAAACAAAATTTGTCGATCCAGGACACCCAGGCGTCGGTCACCGTCGTGACCGAAGACGATCTCGACCAGCAGGCGCTATTCAGTCTCGACGACGTGATCCTGCGCACTCCGAACGTGTCATCCGGAGGGTCGAACTCGCTCAATACCTTGTCTATTCGGGGTGTTACCTTGCAAGGCGTGAACCAGGCAGGCGGCGCGTTTTCAGCCAATGTCTACGTCGACGGCTCACCGAATTCCTTTGATGCCAACCAGGGCGCAAACAATCTGTGGGACATCTTTCAGGTTGAAATCCTGCGCGGTCCGCAGTCCACGGTGCAGGGGCGTAACGCCCTGGGTGGTGCGATCATCATCAACACCGCGGACCCTGAGTACAACTGGAACGCCAAAGCTCGTGCTATATCCGGCAATGAAAATCTCAGGCAGGGCTCGATCATGGTGACGGGACCCATCATCGATGACCAGCTGGCATTTCGCTTATCCGGAGACTATCGCGAAGATGACTTCGAGGTTGTCAGTGTGACGACCGGCGACAACACGCGCTTTCAGGAAGCGCTTACGCTGCGCGGCAAGCTCCTGATCGAGCCGGACGCAATCGAGGGGCTGCGGGTAGAGTTAATCGCATCGCACGCGGACACGCAGTTTGGCCAGTTTGGCTCCGCGAATTCGCCCGTGCCGGCCACCGATCCGGCGTTTTCCGATTTCGATCCATTCGGTAACGAGACCTTTGGATTCAGTACGCGATTCGAAGACAACGTAACCAACCGCTACACGCTCGACGCCAACTACGTATTGAACGACCAGTGGACGTTAATCGGCATCGTGACCCATGAAGACCAGGATCGCATCATCGATTTTGGTCCGGGTAGCGGTAACAACTCACTGACCGACACCGATACCGCGGAACTCAGGGCGGCATTCGACTACGGGCGATTCAGCGGCTGGGTTGGTGCCTATTATTTTGAGACGGCCCGGGGCACCGACCTGTTCTTTAATACGCCGGTCACGGCATTCCCGTTTCCAATCCTGCCTGCGACGTCCACAATTTCGCTGACCTTTGTGTCTGAGACGCAAACGAAAAACAAGGCGGTGTTTGCGGACTTTAGCTACGAGATTAACGACCGGTGGTCCATCGATTTCGGTGCGCGATACGACGACGAGCGGTTCGCGAACAACGGCACACAAGCGTCTGTGGCAGCCGATCCCCCTGAGTGCGCTATCGACCCTGCCGTTCCAATGCTGGGCGGCACGCCGTGTGTGTTCCTGTTACCCGTCGCGGACGAGGCGCCGTCCAGTGCGTCGTACAACGCATTTCTGCCGCGGGTGACAGCGATATACCGCTTTAACGATTTGCGTTCGCTGTCGTTTACGGTGGCGCGGGGCTATCGCGCTGGCGGATCGTATATCTTCGCCGACATGATGATCGCCGAAACTCGAACGTATGATCCTGAGTTCGTAACCAACTACGAGTTCGCATGGCGTTCCGAGTGGCCACAATACGACCTGACGCTGAACGCCAATCTCTTCTTCACAGACTGGTCGGACCAGCAAGTGAGTGTCGACCGTGGCCCGAGCCTGCTGGACAGCGACACCCTGAATTCGGCGTCGTCGGAAATATTCGGTCTGGAAGTACAAGCGAATAAACAATTCGGAGACGCGCTAAACGTGTATGCGGCACTCGGCTTTACCAATACCGAATTCACCGACTTCCCGTTTGCCATCGACAGCGGAACGGAATTTGAAAACCTCGCCGGCAACGAGTTTGCGAACGCGCCGTCGTTCAATGTGTCGGGTGGATTCGTTTACCAAAGCCTCAATGGCTTTTTCGTTAACGGGTCTGTTGCCTACTCCGCGGAGCAATATTCGGACATCACCAATCTGGCGGCCAACGAAAATGATGCCTACACCCTGGTTAACGCCAAGGCAGGCTATCGCTGGGACCAGTTCGAGGTATCAATTTTTGCCGACAACCTGTTTGACGAACGATTTACGACAAGCAAGGGACTGTTCGCGGTGGATTCGAGGTCAGGTGTTGTGAATGCAAACGCTCCTGGCGCGTTTTTCACGGTAAACGATCCCCGTGTCTTCGGCGTTGAGCTCCGGGCCAATTTTTAAAGCACCGGAAGTGCAGTCAGAGGCGAAGAACAAGATCGCCTCGGTGACTATCGTCTTACGATTTGTCGAGTGCTTGCCGTGGTCAACGATCATTGCTTTTGCCGGTCGATAGACGGCGGGCCATCGATCAACATACTCGACCTGAACTGAATTCTAAACCGGGAGACTGTCAGTGACTGACACACAAAGACCGATGATTTTGCTAACCGTGGCCTTCGCTGGCATGGTCGCCCTAATTGTATTGGAGCTCTTGAGCGGCTCTTTCTCACCGGGATCGGCCGACGGAATGCTTATGCCGCTCGCCATTTTGCTTTCTCTCTCGGCGCTGCCGGTGATCCTGCTCGCGATGACGAGCGCTCGATGGGCGTTCTGGCTGAGTTTCGTGCTCTCGAGTTTGTTGGCCGTCTTTCACGGCATACACATTCTCGAACACGCCATGGCGTCGGACCACGCGGTTACGTTGCTGGTTGTGTTCACCATGTTCGCACCGTCACTCCGCGCAGCTTTGCTGCTGTGGCGTCACCGACCAACGAAGGACGGCTAGTCGCTGTCTTTCGCCGGTATCGCGGGGCCTTTCAGTGCCTTCGACTCAGGCGTTGCAGCGGATCCGGCCACGGGGTGTTTCCACGCCCGGCTGCAGTCCACAGCTTTTTCTTAAACTAGCTTACTGCTCACCCAGATCTCTTGCGTGATTCTTCGAATCCCTACCAGAACCTGGTATCGATCATGAGAAGCACTGAAATTCCGGCCGCTGCGCCGGAAACGAAGACGTTCCAGTCACGATACTTGACGTGAAGAACATTCAAAAACAGGTACGCGATTCCGATGATGACAGCGACAACCATTAGCTGGCCAAGCTCAATGCCGACGTTAAACCCGAACAGCGGCATCGCAATCGAGTTGTCACCCATCAACAACGCGCGAAAGTAATTCGAAAAGCCCATGCCGTGGATGAACCCGAAAAACAGCGCCATCGCGTAGTTCTTGCTCATGCCTGCGCTGGTCACTTCAGACGGACGGCTCATGACGTTGTGCAGGGCGGTGAGAAGAATGGTCGTTGGAATCAGGAACTCGATAACGTCTGATCGGATACTGATTGTGCCAAGCGACGACAGTGCCAGCGTTACGCTGTGACCAACCGTGAACGCCGTGACGAGGATTAGCAGACGCCTCCATTGCTCTATTCGATAAACTGCGCAGAGCGCGATAAGAAACAGAATATGGTCGAAGCCGGCAAGGTCCGATATGTGTTTGAAGCCAAGTTGTACGTACAGGGCCAGGAAGTCCATCAGAAGGTCAACTCGTGAACAGAGGTTTTTTTGTTGAGCATCAGGCTCTTTGAGTCGCCATTAACGTGTACGTAGACGACGTTGCTCTGGTCGAAGAACAAATCCGTGAAGACGGCGTTCTTGATCTCCAGCGAGGTCAGGGGCTGTTCCTGCCGGAACTCGAAGCGGACACCCAACGCCGTATTGATCCCTTCACCGTGTAACGCTTTGCTCTTGATCTTCAGATCCAGCTTCTTGCCGTTCGATTTCACGTAGAAAAATCGATCGAGGTATTCCAACAGAAGCGCTTCTGCATATTCCGGTTCCCCCGGCTGGCAGAAAGCCAGCTCGTTGCTGTCGGGATCGAAAACCAGCGCTTCGTTGACATCCATCAGGAACAGCCGAAGGTCGATAGTCAAGAGCTCTGTATCAGACGCGTACTCGATCTCGCTTAATGACAGTCTCAACGGATGAGCAGCAGCACTTGGTGCCTGTCCAAGTAAAAGAAGCAGGCAGAGGCACTTTACGGTCGCCTTGAGGGTCATCGCTCAAGCAGATTCGGCCGCCACTGCCTGGACATCTCGAAATACACGGACGAGGTTTCCACCCCATATCTTTTCGATCTGTTCTTCGGTATATCCTCGTCTCACGAGTTCAATCGTTATGTTCATGACTTCGCTGGCATCGAACACACCCTCGATTCCACCGCCGCCGTCAAAGTCACAGCCGATTCCGACGTGATCGATTCCTGCGACATCAACGATGTGGTCGATATGGTCCACTACATGCTTGACCGTTGCTGGTGGAGCGGGGAACTTCTCATTAATGTCATTAAATGCCTGCCGCGCAGCTGCTCGCTCCTCCGGCGACATTTCTGTGATCGGCCCCATGCTTTCGCGCAACTCCGCAATGGCGGCATCCCGCGCCGGATTTTCAGGCGCGTCCCGCAGGTAGTCAGCGAGCATCGTTAGCTGAACAACGCCGCCGTTCTCCGCAAGCAGCTTCAGCATCTCATCGGACATGTTTCGATTGTGGCTGGTGACGGCTCTCGCGTTGGAGTGACTGGCAATGATGGGGGCGCTGGATACAGCGATCGCATCGTAAAAAACGTCGTCGCTGGCATGAGACACATCGACCATGATGCCGAGACGATTCATCTCGCGGACGACGGCCTCGCCGAGCTCACTGAGCCCGTCGTGCTCCGCTCCGCTGGAGTCGGTTGCAGAATCGGCGAGATCGTTGTTCGTTGAGTGAACCAAGGTGATGTATCGCACACCCTTATTGAAAAAAAGCTCAACATTTGAAACGTCATTGCCAATTGGATATCCGTTCTCGATGCTCAGATAAATGGCGCGCTTCCCGGCGTCTTCCAAGGCATACGCGTCGTCAGGATTGAGTGCCAGGCCCGCCAGATCCGAGTGTTGCACGGTGGATTCGATAACCGCATCCAGCATCTGCAGAGCCAGCGCCTTGGCTCGGCTGTTGCCGTCGTCATCTCGAATGTCCTGAGCAACAAAGGCCGCAAGAAACACCGCATCCAGACCGCCTTCCTGCATG
>JBCDJX010000036.1:0-29995 GCA_038747355.1 Pseudomonadota bacterium
CCGGAGAAATGCAGCGTCGACAATGCGCAGCTCGTGATGAGCATGGCGGCAAAGCCGGCGAGGCGCAGCGCGAAATCGGCGCTGGTGTAATTGGTCTCGGTTTTCTGCTCGCGATACAGCATCCAGCCGAAGTAGAAGACCATGACGGTAAACAGGTAGGCCGGTCGCCCGAACAGGTTGAACAGCAGGTCGGCCAGGTATGCCCCGAAGACACCGACGCCGTTTTGCACCTGGGTGCTGGTGCTGGACTGGTTAAATCCGGGATCCGACGGATCGTAGGTAAACAGCGCAAACCAGAGAATCAGGGCCAGTGCGCCGAAGGTGTACAGCGCACCCTCGCGTAGGGCGCGGGTTACCTGGAATGACAGTCCACCCGTCGGTTGTACGGTTTTTTGAGCTCTCGCCATGTGTGAAGCTTACGGTTTGTCGGTACCGGGATGCCAGCAGCGTCGCTTTTGCCTAAACTAGCCGCAGACCCGGGCTCTTGAATCCAACAATCCTGGCCGCATACCGTTCCTCTTCGCTGAGGTTTTCCGTCAGTAAATCAAGGACAAAGTATACATGAGTGATCCCAAACATTGCCGCGTTCTTATCCTGGGCTCAGGCCCCGCAGGCTACTCGGCAGCGGTGTACGCCGCGCGCGCCAACCTGAACCCGGTGATGGTCACAGGCATCGAACAAGGTGGGCAGCTCATGACGACAACCGACGTCGACAACTGGCCCGGTGATTTCGAAGGACTGCAGGGTCCGGAGCTGATGCAGCGTATGCTGAAACACGCCGAACGCTACGACACCGAAGTCATCAACGACCATGTCCACACGGCGGACCTGTCGGTACGCCCGTTCCGCCTGGAAGGCGACTACGGCGTCTACACCTGCGACGCACTGATCATCTCGACCGGCGCGACGGCCATGTACCTGGGCCTGGACTCCGAGGAAGCTTTTAAAGGGCGCGGCGTGTCGGCCTGCGCAACCTGTGACGGCTTTTTCTATCGCAACCAGCACGTTGCGGTCGTCGGCGGCGGTAACACGGCCGTCGAGGAAGCACTGTACCTCGCCAACATTGCTGAAAAAGTCACGTTGGTGCATCGACGTGACGCACTGCGCGCAGAGAAGATCCTGCAGGATCGACTGTTCGAAAAAGCCGAGGAAGGCAAAATTGACCTCGCCTGGGACCACGTCGTGGACGAGGTGCTCGGCGACGATGCCGGCGTCAACGGATTGCGTATCAAGAACGTCAAAGACGGCTCGACGCGCGACCTCGATTTGCAGGGTGTCTTTATCGCCATCGGTCACAGCCCGAATACGGGTTTGTTCAACGAGCAGCTGGACATGAAGAACGGCTACATCGTCGTGCGTTCCGGCATCGACGGCGACGCCACTGCAACCAGCGTTCCGGGCGTGTTCGCCGCGGGTGACGTCGCCGACCAGGTGTACCGCCAGGCGATCACGTCAGCCGGTGCCGGTTGCATGGCGGCGCTCGACGCAGAGCGATTCCTCGACGCACTTGCCGACAAGGCCGACGAAGCGGCCGCCTGACGATCATGGATCGTGGCCCGATGGAAGTGCGGGTCCACTCGTCGATCGACGATATATCGGCCGACGACTGGAACGCGCTCGCGGGCGACGCCTACCCGTTTCTCGACCACGCGTTTCTCGCCGCCGCTGAACAAACCGGCTGTGTCGCCTCAGAAACCGGCTGGACCCCGAGACACCTGACGCTGCACGACGCCGATCGACTGATCGGTTCGATGCTGCTCTACGAAAAGAGTCATTCCTGGGGCGAATTCGTGTTCGACTGGGCCTGGGCCAACGCTTACCACCGAGCCGGCATTCCGTATTACCCGAAACTGGTCTCTGCAGTGCCGTTCACACCGGCAACCTGCCCCAAGCTGTTGCTGTCCGATACGACCGACGCGACGGTCGGTCGACTGCTGATCGACGGCGCTCGTGCGCTCGCGCAGGAGATCGATGCATCGTCTCTGCATGTCCTGTTTCCCGTCGACGAGGAGTTGCCGATTCTTGAAAGTGCGGGCATGACACTGAGAAAGGACTGTCAGTTTCACTGGCACAATCGCGGTTATGCGTCGTTCGATGATTTCCTGGGCGGTTTCAATGCGCGTAAGCGCAAGAAGGCCAAGCGGGATCGGCGCCACGTCGTCGAGTCGGGTATCCGCTTTCGACACCTGCACGGCGATGAACTGGACCTGGCGCTGTGGGAACAGGTCTATCGCCTGATCAACATCACATTTATGCAACGCGGTTCGACCCATTACTTCGATCTCGATTTCTTCCTGCGCATCAGCCGTGCGATGCCCGAGCGTATCCTCGTCGTACTCGCAGAACACGGCGATGAGACTGTGGCCGCGGCCGTGTTCTTCGTCGGCGCAAACACGCTGTATGGACGTTACTGGGGCAGCAGCGGCCACTACAACGCCCTGCACTTCGAAACCTGTTACTACCAGGGTATCGACTACTGCATCGCCAACGGCATCGAGTTGTTCGAACCGGGGACGCAGGGCGAGCACAAAGTCAGCCGGGGGTTTATCCCCGAGGCAACGCGCTCGGCACACTGGCTCGCTCACCCGGAGTTCTACTCGGCGATTCGAGACTACCTGTCACTGGAAGGCCAGGATATCGAGCGTTATATGGATGTCGTCGGCAATCACAGTCCCTATCGATGCGACGGTGATGCGTCATGAGAAACCAGCGATTGCACTGGATCGATCCGGCCAGTCCGCCGGACGCCTTCCCGCCGGTGGAAATCGCGTTGCGCGAACCGGAGGGGTTGCTGGCGGTCGGCGGCGACCTGTCACCGGAACGATTGCTGGCGGCCTACCGCCGAGGCATTTTTCCGTGGTTCGTCGAGGGCCAGCCGATTCTCTGGTGGTCTCCGGATCCGCGCTGCCTGTTCCGCCCGGCGTCGTTTCACCGGTCGAAGACGCTGCGCAAAGCGATACGGCGGTCGAATTTAACCGTTACCTTCAACCAACAATTCGAGGCGGTCATGCAGGCTTGTGCGGAGCCGCGACCACACCAGGACGGGACATGGATCACGCGCGACATGCTCTCGGCGTTCACCTTGCTGCATCGTTCCGGATGGGCACACAGTGTCGAGGTCCTCGACGACGGTGAACTGATCGGCGGTATTTACGGTTTGGCGATCGGCCGCGCCTTCTTCGGCGAATCCATGTTCAGTCGTCGAGATAACGCCTCGAAGTTCGCGATGACCGCCCTGCTGGCCGAGTTAACTAAACGCGATTTCCTGCTTCTGGACGGCCAGGTGGAATCCCCGCACCTGCTGAGCCTCGGGGCCGACATGGTGCCGCGTGCCGGTTTCATTCGTCTGCTCGACGTCGCCTGCGACCCGCAAACGCCATTGACCGGACTGCCGAACAGGGAATACCCGGTCAGCGGACTGCTGGTGGAGTGATGCCCGCATTGCATTAGGGCCACCATTTCTGCACAATTCGCGGCCTCTGACCACCGGGCGCAGTTTTTTGGCGAAAGAAGAAGCAATTCAGATGGAAGGCGTTGTCATCGAGACACTGCCGAAAACCATGTTTCGAGTGGAGCTCGAGAACGGCCATGTCGTCCTCGCTCACATTTCGGGCAAGATGCGCAAGAATTACATTCGCATCCTGACCGGCGACAAGGTGACCGTCGAGCTGACCCCGTACGATCTCAGCAAGGGCCGTATCGTCTACCGAGGACGCTAGTCCGGCCGGCGGCCTTGCAGCCGCCAACCCACCGTAACGCCATCACGCCTCGTCGGGTGCACCCAGGTGCTCGAGCTCCTTGACGGGTGGCTCAGCATCGAGCTTCAGCGTGCCGTCCTCGGTCAGCGAGATGCGTACGTGTCCACCGTCTTCGAGCTTGCCGAACAACAGCTCCTCGGCGAGCGGCCGCTTGATGTGCTCCTGGATGATGCGTGACATCGGCCGCGCACCCATTTTCGGGTCGTAACCGCGTTCTGCAATCCAGTCGCGCGCCGCATCCTCCAGTTCGATCGTGACGCCGTTGCTGTCGAGCTTCGCTTCAAGCTCAACAATCAACTTGTCCACCACCCGACGGATCGATTTGATATCGAGCGCCGAGAACTGAATGATCGCGTCGAGTCGGTTGCGGAACTCCGGCGTGAAGGCTTTCTTGATGATCTCCATGCCGTCCGTTGAGTGGTCCTGCTGGGTAAAGCCGATTGACGAACGACTCATTTCCTGCGCACCGGCATTGGTCGTCATGACAATGACGGCATTGCGGAAATCCGCTTTTCGGCCGTTGTTGTCCGTCAGGGTGCCGTGATCCATGACCTGCAGCAGCAGGTTGAACACCTCCGGATGCGCTTTCTCGATTTCATCGAGCAAGATGACCGAGTGCGGGTTTTTGTTGACCGCTTCCGTCAGCAGGCCTCCCTGGTCGAAGCCGACATAGCCCGGCGGTGCGCCGATCAGGCGCGACACAGTATGCCGCTCCATGTACTCGGACATATCGAAGCGAATCAGCTCGACACCCATCGACATCGACAGCTGGCGAGTCACTTCGGTCTTACCGACGCCGGTCGGTCCGGCAAACAGGAACATACCAATCGGCTTGTCGTCTTCGCGCAGGCCGGAGCGCGACATCTTGATGGCGGACGACAGAGCTTCGATGGCCGGGTCCTGGCCGAAAATCACCAGCTTCAGGTCGCGTTCGAGTGTACGCAGGGAATCGCGATCCGACGCAGAAACACTCTTCGCCGGAATGCGCGCCATCTTGGCGACAATCGTCTCGACCATTTCCACGGTCACGCGGTTGGAGCGACCCTCCTCCGGCTGCAGGCGCAAGTTCGCGCCGGCCTCGTCGATCACGTCGATCGCCTTGTCCGGCAGCTTGCGGTCGTTAATGTGCTTGGAGGCAAGATCGGCGGCCGCCTCGATGGCGTCGTTGTCGTAGGTAATACCGTGATGTTCCTCAAAGCGGCTCTTCAGGCCCTTGAGAATTTCCACTGTCTCCTCGAGCGTCGGCTCGGGCACGTCGATCTTCTGGAAGCGCCGCGCGAGTGCGTGGTCCTTCTCGAAAATACCGCGGTATTCCTCGTAGGTCGTCGAGCCAATGCAGCGCATTTCGCCGCTCGCCAGGACCGGCTTGATCAGGTTACTCGCGTCCATAACGCCGCCGGATGCTGCACCAGCACCGATCACGGTATGAATTTCATCGATAAACAGAACGGCACCCGGATCTTTCTTGACCTCGGCAATCACACCCTTGAGGCGTTTCTCGAAGTCGCCGCGGTATTTCGTACCGGCGACCAGCGTGCCCATGTCGAGTGCGTAGATGGTCGACTCTCGCAGGACCTCGGGAACGCGTTCCTCGACGATCATCCGCGCGAGGCCCTCCGCCAGTGCGGTCTTGCCGACGCCGGCATCGCCGACGTACAGCGGGTTGTTCTTGCGACGACGGCACAGAATCTGGATCGTGCGCTCGATTTCGATTTCACGGCCAATCAGCGGATCGATCTTGCCCTCGACCGCCTGCTGGTTCAGGTTGGTGGCGAATCGGTCCAGCGGCGAAGACTCGGATTCTTCTTCCGACTCCGGCGCGGACTCGCTCTCCTCCTGTTCGGCATCGCTCTGCAACTGCGGCATGCCGTGGGAGATGATGTTCACGACATCCAGGCGGGAAACATCCTGCAGACCGAGCAGGTAAACGGCCTGTGACTGCTTCTCGCTGAAGATCGCGACCAGCACATTGGCGCCGGTCACCTCTTTCTTGCCGCTGGACTGCACGTGGAATACCGCGCGCTGCAGGACGCGCTGGAAGCCCAGCGTCGGCTGCACGTCGTTCTCCTCGTCCATGGCCAGTGTCGGGGTCTGCTCGTCGATGTATTCGGTGAGCTGGCGACGAAGCTCCGGGATATTGGCGTCACACTGCTTCAGGATTTCGATGACTTTCGGGATATCCAGTAACGCGAGCAGCAGGTGCTCGACAGTCATGAATTCGTGGCGCTGGTCGCGCGCCTTCTGGAAAGCCTCGTTCAGGCAAAATTCGAGTTCTGCACTCAGCATATGGGTCTTATGACTCCTCCATGGTGCACAGCAGCGGATGCTGATGCTGCTGCGCGACGCCCATCACCTGGGCAACTTTTGTTTCGGCGATTTCGTAGTTGTACACACCGCAGACACCTTTGCCCTTGGTGTGGACCTCGAGCATAACCTGTGTGGCACGCGTGCGCTCCATGCTGAAGATCGATTCGAGCACGTGCACAACAAACTCCATCGGCGTGTAGTCATCGTTGATTAGTACCACGCGATACAGCGGTGGTTCCTTCAGCTTTGGCCGGGCTTCCTCCACCGCCAGGTCAAAACTCTCACCGTGTTCGAATTCAGGTTGATCGTTACTCACGTTTTCCTTTCCGTTTGTGCCATACAGGCGTATTCCTGGCGCCCGCAGGCTATTATAGTAAGGCCACCTCGGGCATTTTCAGCCGTTCCGGGCATCTTTTTTGGAGTGAACTGTCGAAATGCAAGGCGGCATGTCAGCCGGTATACCGTAGATGCCGGGAATTTAAGCAAAAAACGCCTTTGAAGACGGTTGTCCGGTAAATGTTTCAACCCTTATCATCGGCCTGTTGCGTTAAACAAGAACAAGAAGCGGAAAAGCGGGCCATCCAAGCCAACTATGACTACTGATCCAACATGGTCCGACCTGGCCAGCGGAGATCCGGCGCGCACCATCGCAGCCGCGAATCATCTGCTGCCATTCTGGGTAAGCTTGCTGCTGGTTGTCCTGATCGGCTGGCAACTGGCCGGCGTGGTGTGGTCGCTGGTTCCGGGATCGTCGACCGGCGACACCGTGAATGTGCCGCCCGGTATGGCCGCAACCAGCAGCGCGGGTGCCGTCGCCGACGTGCAGTCGATTGCCAACGCAAGCCTGTTCGGCAAGGCCGACCCGGACGAGGCAGTCACAGAGCAAGCACCGGTACTGATCGATACCACCGTCGAAACCAAGCTCAATCTGACACTGAAAGGTACGATCGCCTCAAACATTGAGGCGGAGTCCGCGGCGATCATTCAGGTGGGGCCGCGCGATGACCAGGTGTTCGTTATCGGCAACACCGTGACCAACGGTGCGCGCTTGCAGGCGATCGAAAACCGCCGCGTCATTCTCAACGAGAACGGCCAGCTCACCGAGTTAAAGCTGCCTGAAGACTTCAAGTCGACACCGCAGCCCGCTCGGCGCTCACCGGCGTCGCGTCAGCGTGCGGCGACGACGCGCACGACACCGCAGCGCAACATCCAGTCTGTGGTGTCACAGAATGCCGCAAGACTGTCTGACGTGATTCGACCCACACCGTATTTCGTCAACGGTCAGCAGCAGGGTTACCGGGTCTACCCCGGCCGTGACCGCCGGCAGTTTGCCGCGCTGGGCCTCAAGGCTGGCGATCTCATTAAGGACATCGACGGACAATCACTGTCGGATCCGCAACAGGCGATGCAGATTTTCCAGTCGCTGGGTAATGCACAACAGGTCACGGTGACCGTCGAGCGCAATGGAACGCCCGAGACCATCGTGCTGAAAACCGATCAACTCGATGTCGGAAACGTCGCTGACGAAGAAGGCAAATGACAAACACAAGGACGCCAGTCTTGATGAATCGATTTATACGCAGCCTGTGCGCACTCCTGGTCGCCGCACTGGTGTTCACCCAGGCGGCAGCGCAGCAGTCGATGACAACGCCGAATTTCAAGGATGCGAACATCCGGGAAATCGTCGAAGCCGTTGCGGCGGTCACCGGCCGGAGCTTCATCATCGACCCGCGTGTCAATGCGAGTAATGTGACGATTATCTCGTCGACGTCGATGGGACCCGACGCCTTCTACGAGGCGTTCCTGTCCGTGCTCGAAGTCCACCAGCTCGCCGCCATCACGTCCGGAGACGTGATCAAGATCATCCCGAACGCCACCGCTCGACAGGGTGTCCAGCCTATCGGACCGAGCAACGCACGCGGCGGCGACGACATCATCACACAGATTATTCCGGTCAATAATGTCGGCGCCTCCCAGCTGGTACCGATACTTCGCCCGCTGGTGCCGCAGTTCGGTCACCTGGTCGCCCACGCCGGTTCCAACATGCTGATCATCTCGGACCGCGCCGCCAACGTGAACCGGATCGTGACGATCGTGAAGCGTATCGACATGTCGAGTGAGAGTGACATCGAGGTCGTCCCGCTACAGCACGCCTCGGCCGCCGAAATCGTTCGCGTACTGACCAGCCTGACCGCGACACCGCGCGCCGACGGGGCGCCGGTTTCGATCACACTGGTCGCCGACGCGCGCACCAACAGTGTGTTGATTGGCGGCGACAAAGCGGAACGCCTGCGCGTGCGTACGCTGGTTGCACATCTCGATACACCGCTTGAAGACGGCGGTGAATCACAGGTTCGCTACTTGCGTTATGCCGACGCTGAAGGCCTTGCTACGCAGCTGCAGACCCAGTTTACGCAGGCCGCGGCCACCGGTACGCCGGGTACACCGGGTGCCGCACCGGCGACCTCCGGCCAGATCAGCGTTTGGGCGGATACGCAGACCAACGCACTTGTTCTGAATGCACCGCCAAAGACAATGCGCTCCATGATGCAGATCATCGACAAGCTCGATATCCGCCGTGCGCAGGTGCTGGTTGAGGCGATCATCGTCGAGGTACGGGCAGACCAGGAAGCGCAGCTGGGTATCACCTGGGCGGTGGAAGGCTCGGGCTCAAACACACCGATCGGCGTCACCAACTTTCCCGGCTCCGGTGCCAACATCATCGACCTCGCGACCGCCGCCGGCGGTGATAACCCGGCTGCCGCGGTGGGCGCGATCGGCGCCGGTGCCACCTTCGGCGTGGGCCGCATCAGCGACTCCGGCGTGAGCTTTGCGGCCGTGCTGAATGCACTGGAAGGCAGCGGCGATACCAATATCATCTCAACGCCATCGATCGTGACCACCGACAATGAAGAGGCGAGCATCAATGTCGGGCAGGAAGTGCCCTTCGTCACCGGTTCGTTCACGAATACCGGCACGGGCACCGGCGGCGCCGTGAATCCCTTCCAGACGATTCAGCGAGAACAGGTCGGCGTCAAGCTGTCGATCACGCCGCAGATCAACGAAGGCGACTCCATGCTGTTGAAGATCTCCCAGGAAATCTCAAGCGTCTCGCAGTCGGCCAGCAGCGCAGTCGACCTGATCACCAATGAGCGCATCGTCGAAACCACGGTGATCGTCGATGACGAGCAGATCCTCGTGCTTGGCGGACTGCTGGAAGACACGCTCATCGAAAGCCACCAGGCGGTACCGGTACTCGGCCGTGTGCCGCTCCTCGGTAACCTGTTCCGCAGCCGCAGGACGGAAACGGTGAAGACCAACCTGATGATATTCATCCGGCCGAAAATTCTGCGGGATTCGGTATCCACCGCCATTGAAACCAACCAGAAATACGACCTCATCCGCCAGATCCAGCAGGGAACGCAGAACACGGATCCAGCGTTGATTCCGGGCGCAGAACGCCCTGTCTTGCCGCCGCTGGAAGAGACGCCGCAGCCGTAATGGACGCCGACAGCAACATCGTGCTTGAAACGACACCGGTCGCTGATAACGACGAGCCGCCCGTCCGCGTGCGCAAGCTGCCGTTTTCCTTCGCGCGTCGCCACGGCGTGCTGATTCGCGAGATCGACGAACACGCGGCGGATGCCGTGTACAAGGCCGGCACATCGCCGCTGAGTCTCGTGGAAGTTCGTCGATTTGCCGGGGTTCCGGTAACGCTGTCTCGCGTGTCGGATGAAGTCTTCGAAAACCTGTTGCAGCAGTCGTACGAACAAGGCAGCCAGGCCGCCATGGAGATGGTGGACGGGCTCGATGACGAGTTCAGCCTGCACCGTGTGGCGCAGGAGCTGCAGGAACCGTCCGATCTGCTCGACAGCGATGACGACGCACCCATCATTCGATTCATCAATGCCGTGCTTACCGAAGCGATCAAGGAGAACGCCTCGGACGTGCATATTGAACCCTACGAAAACCGCTTGGGCGTGCGTTTCCGCATCGACGGCGTTCTGCAGGAGATTCTGCAGGCCAACCGCGCGCTGACACCGCTCGTCGTCTCTCGTATCAAGGTGATGTCGAAGCTCGATATCGCCGAGAAACGCCTGCCGCAGGATGGGCGTATCTCATTGCGTATCGCCGGCCGCGCCGTGGACGTCCGCGTGTCGACGATGCCGTCGGGCCACGGCGAACGCGTGGTTCTTCGCTTGCTCGACAAGCAGGCCGGGCGTCTCGATCTCGGCTCTCTCGGCATGCCGGCGGATTCCCAGGCGACAATGGACACGCTGATTCACAAACCGCACGGCATTATCCTCGTCACCGGCCCAACCGGCTCCGGCAAGACGACGACCTTGTATGCGGCGCTGGAACGAATCAACGACAACAAGCGCAACATCATGACGGTCGAGGACCCCATCGAGTATTACATCGACGGCATCGGCCAGACACAGGTCAATACCAAGGTCGACATGACCTTCGCTCGCGGTCTCAGGGCGATCCTGAGACAAGACCCGGACGTGGTCATGGTCGGTGAGATCCGCGACCTGGAAACGGCCGAAATCGCGGTGCAGGCCAGTCTGACCGGCCACCTGGTGCTCTCAACGCTGCATACCAACACGGCCGCCGGCGCCGTCACGCGTCTTCGCGATATGGGCGTCGAACCGTTTCTGCTGTCGTCCAGCCTGATTGGCGTGCTCGCCCAGCGGCTCGTGCGGGTGCTCGACGACAACACGAAGATCCCGTACACCGCGACCGAGTACGAGTGCAATCTGCTGCAGGTTGATCCAGCCAAGCCACCGACCCTGTATCGCGCCGCCGACGACAAGGGCTTTGTCGGTCGCACCGGCATCTACGAACTGATCGCAGTCGACGAGGCCATGCGCACGATGATCCATGACGGCGTCAGTGAACAGGACCTGGAGCGCCACGCCCGCAAATCCAGCGGCAGTATCCGCGCGGACGGACGTCGCAAGGTTCTCGACGGCGTCACGACACTTGAAGAAGTGCTTCGTGTCACCCGCGAAGACTAGGCACAGGTAACAGGCTCCCATGGCCGCATTCGAATACGTCGCACTCGACAAGATTGGCAAGCAATCAAAAGGTGTCATCGAAGGAGACACCCCGAAGCACGTGCGCCAGCTGCTGCGCGAGCGCAGCCTGGTACCGATGCAGGTTACCGAAGTTGTCGAAAAGGAAGCGCGCAAGACCGGCAACCTGTCGCTGCGCCGCGGTATGAGCGCGGCGGAACTGGCGCTGGTGACGCGTCAGCTCGCCTCCCTGTCGCAGTCCGGCATGCCGCTTGAAGAGGCCTTGCTGGCGGTCGCCCAGCAGAACGAACAGCCGAAAGCCAAGAGCATCCTGTTGGGCGTACGCGGCAAGGTCATGGAAGGCCACTCGCTGGCTGAAGGCCTGGCGGAATTTCCGCAGGCCTTTCCCGATTTGTATCGGGCCACCATTGCGGCGGGCGAACAGTCCGGGCACCTGGACCTGATTCTCGAGCGCCTGGCGGATTACACCGAGGCGCGCCACGAACTGAAGCAGCGCATCACCAACGCAATGATATATCCGATGTCACTGGTGGTGATGTCGGCGCTGATCGTCGGCTTTATGCTGGCGTCGGTCGTGCCACGCATCGTCACCGTGTTTGAAAACTCAGCGGCGGAGTTACCCGGCCTGACCAAGGCGATGATCGCGATGAGTGACTTTCTTCGCGACGACTGGTTGTTGCTGCTCATTGGTATTGGCGTAGCGATTTACGGGCTCTGGTGGTTGCTGCAAAAGGAGGGGCCGAGGCGCCAGTATCACCGCATGCTGTTGCGGCTGCCGCTGACCAGCAAGCTGACGCGCGGTATCAATACCGCGCGCTTCACTCGAACGTTCAGCATCCTGGCCGGCAGTGGCGTGCCCGTGCTCGAGGCCATGAAGATCTCCGCCGAAGTTGTCGAAAACCTGCCAATGCGCGAAGCCGTTGTGGAGGCCAGCGTGAGAGTTCGCGAAGGCGGCTCCATCGCCAAGTCGCTTGAGACCAGCCGGCTGTTCCCGCCGATGATGATTCACCTGGTTGCAAGCGGCGAAGCCGGTGGCAAGCTCGAGGAGATGCTCACACGTTCCGCCGTCGGGCAGGAACGCGAAGTCGATGGCCTGATTGCGACACTGCTGGGCATTCTCCAACCCATGTTGATCGTAGCGATGGGTGGCATCGTGCTGACCATTGTCCTCGCCATTCTCTTGCCGATCTTCGAGATCAATAACCTCATCCAGTAACACCGGGGCCGCATGGCGTTCCGGTATCTGCCGTCAGACGGAGCGTGTTTTCTGCGCATTGGATTCTTGCGCGGCCGTTTTTTTCGCGGTATATCGTGAAGTCGTAACTCAAGATTTTCGGCATTTTTTCGATACGCTGTTTATTGCAAGAGGGCAAAGCAATGACCGGTGACACTGGTGAAGTCTCGGAAGACGTTGAAGACCTCGAAGAAAATGAGGACTCCGAGGATCGGATGATCGAAGACGATGACGTGGTTGAAGCGACATCGGAAATCAACGTTGACGAGATTGTCTCGAAGATCGACAAGCAAACTGATATTGATCGTCAGCGCGCGGTGCGGCGCCGACTCGATGAGCTCAGTGAGCAAAAGCTTGCGTCCAAGGACATCGACAGTACCTACAACATCAGCCTTGATGACGATTACTAGGCTTACTGTCTAGTGGAAATCGCGGGACTTGGCCTGCAGGTCCCCGAGCATATCCGAGTGATCGAACAGGCGTTCAGCGATGACGTGGATGACCTTGCCGTCTCGCTGTAATTCACCCTGCACGCCCAACAGCCGCGAGTTCAGCAGCTCCTTGCGAAACTCATCCGCTATCCGCTTCCAGACAATCAGGTTCACGTAGCCGGTCTCATCTTCCATGGTTACGAAAGTGACGCCGCTCGCGGTACCCGGCCGCTGCCGCGTGGTGACAATGCCGGCCACATTCAGTGCGACACCGGTTTTCAGACCGGACAGCGACTCCGCGGTTCGATAGTCGAAGCGATCCAGCCGGGTGCGCAGCAGACACAAGGGATGGCGCCGCAGCGTCAGGCCGACACTCTGGTAATCCGCAATGATGTCCTGTGCCTCGCTCGGCCGTGACAGCATCGGCTGTGGTTCATAGGTTTCCATGGACTGGAACAGCGGCGTCGGTGTCTCGGCGCCAGCCACGTCCCAGCGCGCCCGGTGCCGGTGTCCGGACAGCGAGTCAAACGCGCCCGCCGATGCCAGTGCCGACAGGTCGCGCCGATTCAGGCCGGAGCGCTCGACGACCTGCTGCAGGCTGGAAAATGCGCCCGCCGCCCTTGCCTCGCAGATCGCTTCGGCCGCCTCCGTCGCAAGGCCTTTGACCAATGAGAACCCGAGTCGAAGCGCGGCGGACCCGTCCTCCGTGGATTCAAGGCTGCTCTGCTCGAGGCTGGCATTGATGTCCACCGCACGCACCTCAACGCCGTGCCGCTTCAAGTCCTGGATGAGTTGTGACGGTGCGTAGAAACCCATCGGCTGGCTGTTCAACAGCGCACAAGTGAAGGCGGCAGGCTTGTGTCGCTTCAACCAGCAGGACACGTATACCAGCAGGGCAAAGCTGGCCGAGTGCGACTCCGGAAAGCCGTACTCACCGAAACCCTGGATCTGCCGGAAAATCTGTTGCGCGAAGTCCCCGGAGTAACCTCGCCGCCGCATACCGTCGATGAGCTTGTCTTCGAACGGTCCGAGTCCGCCGCGGCGCTTCCACGCGGCCATCGCACGGCGCAACTGGTCCGCCTCGCCCGGTGTAAAACCCGCCGCCACAATGGCCAGTGCCATGACCTGCTCCTGGAAAATCGGTACGCCCAGGGTGCGCTGCAAGACATGGCGCACTTCCTCACTGGGGTAGTCGACTGCCTCCTCGCCGTTTCGACGACGCAGGTAGGGATGCACCATGTCGCCCTGGATCGGGCCCGGCCGGATGATGGCGACCTCGATAACGAGGTCGTAAAAACATCGCGGTTTCAGGCGCGGCAACATTTGCATCTGCGCACGTGATTCGATCTGGAAGACACCCATTGTGTCGCCGTCGCAGATCATGTCGTAGACCAGCGGGTCTTCCGCCGGGACGCTGGCCAGCGTGTAGTCCTCACCGTCGAACTCACGCACGAGGTCGAAGCTGCGGCGGATGGCACTCAACATGCCGAGGCCGAGCACATCGACCTTCAATAACCCAAGGTCCTCAAGATCATTCTTTTCCCATTGAATTACGGTGCGATCGGCCATCGCCGCATTCTCGATCGGCACGAGCTCCGACATCGGGCCGTTGGAAATCACGAAACCGCCAACGTGCTGCGACAGGTGACGCGGAAAACCCAGGATTTCGCTGACCAGGTACAACAGGCGTTTGATGACCGGGCTGTCCGGGTTGAGGCCCGCCTCGCGAATCCGCGTCTCGTCGATCAGTTCACCGTCCCACCATTTCATCGAACGCGCCATGCGGCTGACCTGCAGGTCATTGAGGCCGAGCGCCTTGCCAACATCGCGCAGTGCACTTTTCGGCCGGTAGGTGATGACCGTGGCGGCCAGTGCCGCGCGCTCACGGCCGTACTTGTCGTAGATGTACTGAATGACCTCCTCGCGTCGCTGATGCTCGAAGTCGACATCGATATCCGGTGGCTCGTTGCGCTCCTTGGAGATGAACCGCTCAACCAGCATCTGCATGCGATCGGGGTCGACCTCGGTGATGCCCAGGCAAAAACACACCGCCGAGTTGGCCGCCGAGCCACGGCCCTGGCAAAGGATGTCGCGCGAGCGCGCGTAGTGCACGATGTCATGCACGGTCAGGAAGTACGGCTCGTAACGCAGGTCTGCAATCAGGCGCAGCTCGTGTTCGACCAGCTCGACCACGCGCTCGGGCACGCCGTCCGGCCAGCGTCTGCGCATACCCGCCTCGGTCAGCCGGCGCAGATGCTCGGCCGCCGTCAGGCCGTCCGGCACGATCTCGTCCGGATACTCGTAACAGATCTCGTCCATCGAGAAACTGGTCATACCGGCAATGCACACGGACTCCTCAAGCAGCGCAGCGGGGTACATGCGTTCGAGCACGTCAATCTGGCGCAGATGGCGCTCGCCGTTTGGATACAGCAGGCGCCCGGCCCCTTCGAGGGTGCGGCCCTCCCGGATCGCCGTCAGCGTGTCCTGCACAACGCGACGCGAACGGCGGTGCATGTGTACATCGCCGCTCGCCACCAGCGGCAGGCGCAGGCGGCGACCGAGCGCCTTCAGCGTTGCGAGCTTCTCCTGCTGGCGACCGTCAGCCAGCAACTCCACGGCTACCCACAGGCGGTCACGAAACGCCTCACGTATCCAGTGATCGTCCGTGTCGAGCGCCAGGCGCTCGTCGGGCACCCAGAGTACGAAGCAGCCGGGTAAACCGTCGTCAAACATCGACTGGCGTAACTGGTAATTACCCTTGTCAGCAGCGCGCCGTGCCGCCGTGATCAAGCGGCACAGGGCGGCATAACCTTCGCGGTTACGCACCAGTACGACAAGCCGCCGACCGCTGGGCAGGCGAAACTCGGAACCGACGACCAGCTTGCTGAGACCGCATTCCTTGGCCGCCATGTGTGCCCGCACGATGCCCGACAGCGAACATTCATCGGTGATCGCCAGCGCTTCGTAGCCGAGCGCCACCGCGGCCTCGACCATCTCCTCGGGGTGCGATGCGCCGCGTAAGAAGGTGAAGTTACTGAGCGCGTGCAGCTCAGCGTATCGTGCCATGCGGGCTTACCCGAAAAGGCCGTGCAGGTACCACGCCCCCGGCTCCCGACGATCGCGAAAGACCCACAGACGCAAACCCGCCGTTGTGCGCACAACGAAGTAGTCCCGGGCGATCGAGTCGGCATCCCACCAGCCGGTTTCAAAGCGCTCCGGGCCACTGAGGAATTCCAGCCCACCCTGGTGCACTGGACAGCCCTGCTGCACTGGCAGGCGCTCCGGCCTGGACAACAGCCACAGCGGACGGCGCAGCCCCTCGACCCAGGAGGTATCGATCTTCTCGATGGGGGTGCCGGCAAACACATCGTCTTCGCTGCTCGCGCGCTGCGGGCGGTGATCCTGGCGGACGGCGACGCGTGATACAGACTCGCGACCAATACGAGCAACGAGGCGCTCGGCAAGCTGCTTCATCGAATAGGTGGCCGCACTCGCCTTTTGCGTGCCGAACGACAGGGCCGCACTCTCCGTGGCCAGCGCACGTGCATCGCCGCCGCGCAGGCGTACCGCGATCACCGGCTCCGGCAGGCTGAGTTGCTCGAACTGCAGCCGCAACAGGCCGGACCAGTGACCGGCAGAGCGGCTGAGCTCAACAGCACCGACCTGCAGCTCGGTCGCCGGCGACTTCAGATGATAGAACGCAAAGCCGATGGACTGGGTACCGAGCTGGCGCTTCAGCAGAAAACGCTCGTGCGACTGCAGCAACTCGTCGCAGATCGCGAGCAGCAGGTCTCGGTCGCTCTGCTCCTCGGTCATCTCGAAGTCGGCGACGAAACGCTCCGGCGAACGCCAGGCATCGCGCGGGTCCGGCAGATGCCCGACAGCCCGATCCAGCTGCAGCAGCTGCGCCACGCCGAAACGCTTGGCGAAACCGTCACGCGGCAAACGCAGGCATTCGCCGACCGTTGTCACACCGATACCGCGCAATGCGTCGGTGACCGTCACCGGCCAGTGCAGGCAGTCAAGCGACAAGTCACGCAGCGTTGGCACAAGATGATGATTGTCGCGAATACAGGAACGCCGGCCGGCCCGCGCCAGCCAGGTGGCTGCCAGCGGTGTCGGCGCAATGGCGAGACACACGGTGAAACCCAACTGCTTCAATCCGTCAACGATCTGCTGTCGGAGGGCTTTGAGGCCACCAAACAGTTTCAGGCTACCGGCGATCTCCAGCAGCAGCAGGTCACGATCAGCCATCGAGACAAACGACGAGAACCGCTCCAGCCAGCCGGCCAGCTGCTCCAGCTCCTGCTGCTCCTTGAGCAGGCTGCGCACCTCGAGATTCAGGTCCGGCAGCAACGCGAGCGCCGCCTGACTCGTCTGGCCCGGCATCACGCCGGCCTCAATCGCACGAGGGTCCGCGTGCACGACGCGATGAACACCCTGCTGTTCCTCAACCACCACGCTGATACCGTCACGCGGCGCCACGGCCTGCAGTGGCAGCAACGGCAGGTAAACCGCGAAGAACAGGCGCTCGGCCGGGGACGGTGCCGGTGGCTCCAGCGGTTCGTTGGCCTCCGACAGCGGCAAGCCATACTGGCCGTCGGCCGACTGGCGTTTGACGATCGGCCGGCTTTCAGCGGGAGTCGTGCGTTCGTCCCGTGGCCATACGGGGAGCTGCCGGACCCTGCTCACGGTCAGGCCGTAAAGAGGTTATGAATGACGGCCGGTCGGCCACCACGACTTTTGAGAATATGCAGGCGCGTGGCCTGGTAACCGGGTGTCAGCTCGATACGCAAGGCCGCCGCACTCGGCTGCCGTCGTGCTGACAACGGGCGAAAGGCGATCGCCCAGCTGCGCCCTTTCTCCGCCGCCAGTTGCAGGCGGCGACTGGCCTGGTCGTCGAGCTGTTTTGGCCACAGCAACACCGCCGCACAGGTGCCGGACGACAGCGCCTGCTCGGCCGCCCAGAGCACCTCGGTGTTGTCGCGCGGACGCACGATCAGCATGCGCGACAGGTCCATGCCCCACTGGCTCAGCGCCGGCCCGTAGGGCTGGAACGGCGGCGCTACCCAGGCAATCCAGCCCGGTTCAGCCACGTCGCCCGGCTGTGACTCGACACTCAAACGCGACAAGGCGGGCATCAGCAGCTGCAACTCACCAATGCCGTAGTTTTCGACCAGGATCTCGGTCAGCGACTGGCGTGGCCAGCCGCCATCCGGCAGGTGCCGATCGAGTACTTCGTAGCCACTTTCTAGTCCCTGTTGCCTGGCCGCCCCGAGACGCCCGCGCCACACACGCGGGTTTTCGAGTAAACGCTCCAGTGACGGGGACTCCTCGGCCATGGTCTCAATGCAGCGGCAGGCCGTCGCGAATGACGCCGACAACAACGCCCTCAATGACGAGTGGCTCGTTGGCAAGATCGACCTCGATCGGCTCGAACTCTTCGTTCTCCGGCAGCAGGTAGACCACATTGCCCTTCTGGCGGTAACGCTTGACCGTCACCTCGTCATCCAGACGGGCCACGATAATTTGCCGGCTGCGCACTTCCGGCGTGCGGTGCACCGCCACCAGGTCGCCGTCAAGAATGCCGGCGTCCTTCATGCTCATGCCGTGTACCCGCAACAGGTAATGCGGCTTTGGATGAAACAGCGACGGATCCAGCCGGTAACGCGCCTCGATATTCTGCTCGGCGAGGATCGGCTGGCCGGCGGCCACGCGACCGATCAGTGGCAGGCCAATTTGCTCACGCAGCGAGTCTTTCAGCTGGATGCCCCGGGAGGCGCCGGGCACCAGTTCAATCACGCCCTTTTTCTGCAGCGCGCGAAGATGCTCTTCGGCCGCGTTAGCTGACTTGAATCCGAGCTCCCGGGCAATCTCCGCACGCGTTGGCGGCATACCGGTTTCATCGATAAAGTCTTGAATCATTTCAAGAATCTGGTTTTGCCTGGGGGTCAGTTCGCGCATTTGAACATTCCTGTATGGATTCACAGTATCTGGGATTATATACAGTAATCCATCCAGTACAAGCACCCCGTTTTCAGGCCTCGTTGAGGGACGATCGAAGCGGTGGATGGCTTCCCGTCAGGGCCACTGCGGCCATGCTTCAGCACGCCCGCCGGCAGCCCGGCAGCGGCCCGGCTGATGCTGCCGACGGGGGGTGTCGGCGACTGCCGACAAAAGATAATAAAAACAGGCATCTCCGTTGCAGCGCCGGGTTAATTGGGAAATAATGCGCCTGCCGTTTTTCCAACTATAGGACCTTTCGACAATGAAAATGAACGCACTCAAAGTAAGCGCTCTGGTGCTGTCAGCTGCACTCGCTGCTGGTTGCGCTGACACCTCAGCTATCCAGGCAACCGCCGATCGTGCTGCCGCTGACGCTGCTGCTGCAGCTTCCGCTGCTGAAGCCGCCCGTGCTGCTGCTGACCGTGCCGCCCAGGCTGCTGCCGCTGCACAGAGCACGGCTGACCAGGCTCTCTCAGCTGCTACGGAAGCGCAGGCTTGCTGCGAAGCAAACCGCGAAAGCATGGAGCGTATGTTCGAGAAGTCGATGTCGAAGTAAGCACGCTCTTAGCTGCAAACGAAAAACGCCGCGTTTACGCGGCGTTTTTTTTGGCTCAGAAAAAAGCGTGATCAGTTAGCGGCAACCGGTGCAGAAACGATCTCTTCCTCTGCAAGCCCTTCGGCGGCCGGACTCTCTTCGACCGGCACCTCCAGCATTTCACCGACATTGACCGGAATCCCGTGCAGCGAGGCGAGCTGCAGTTCAACCTCGTCCCAATCGAGCCGACCGGCACGCTCTTCGGTCGCGACGATGAACTGCTCGGTCACGTAGGTCAGCGGGTCTTTCGGGATAATCTCCTCGACCGGCTCCTCGGCCTCCGGGTCCGGAGTGGACTCGAGTACAGGATGTGCTTCCATAACCAGCGCATCGCCATCCCAGCCGATCTTGATCGGTTCGTTGACGATGCGAACTTTGGTCTTCAGCGAAATCTTCGGGAACACGAACTCGATGTCCTCCGGGAACATGCGAATGCAGCCGTGCGTTACGCGCATGCCGACACCGGCCGGACGGTTGGTGCCGTGAATCAGGTAACCCGGCAGGCCGAGGCGCATCGCAAAGTCGCCGAGCGGATTGTCCGGCCCCGGCGGTACGACCGCCGGTAACGGACGGCCTTCCGCGGCGTGTTCTTCACGAATGGATTTCGGCGGGTACCAGGCCGGCCGCTCGGCTTTCTGAATGACCTGCGTTATACCCAACGGCGTTTCCCAGTCCATACGGCCGATACTGATCGGGAATGTCATGACGACCGGTTCTTCACCTGCGGTCGGCGCCGGGTAGTAGTACATGCGGTATTCGGCCAGGTTCAGAACAACGCCTTCACGCGGCGCCGACGGCAGGATAAAGCGGCGCGGCAGGACGATCTCGGTGCCCTCGCCCGGTACCCACGGATTGACGTCCGGGTTAGCGCGAACGATGTCGTAGTAACCGAGGCCGTGCTCGCGAGCGAGGTCGACCAATGTGTCATCCTGCGTGGCGATCACCGTCGACAGGCTGCCCACGACATCGATGCCGTCCGGTGGCAGTACGTAGGTATCAGCAAGTGCCGGCTGAACAAACAGCAGCAGGCAAATCAGCTTTCTCATTGACCAGCCTCGTCGTAAATAATGACTTCGGTTTCCGATTCGCTGTCGAGCAGCCATTCCTGCATGGCCTCACTTTCCAGCAAGCGCTTTGGATAATACCCGGCCGAGTCCGGAATGTTTATGCCGTAGGTCCGAAAACGCAGCACGACCGGTGCATACATTGCGTCCGCAATACTGAAATCGCCAAACAGCCATTGGCCTTCGTAGCGCCGCTGGCAGTCTGACCAGATCGCAAAAATACGGTCGATATCGCGCGTCAACGCATCCGGCAGATGCACGCGGCGCCCCATGGCGCGGCAGTTCATCGGCATGTCGTTGCGAAGCGTCGTAAACCCGGAGTGCATTTCGGCCGCAACGCTGCGCGCATGCGCCCTCGCCGCCTCATCCGCCGGCCACATCTGTTTGTCGGGGTGGCGCTCGTTCAGCGTCTCGGCGATCGCCAGCGTGTCCCAGATGCGTTCCTCGCCGTGCACCAGGATCGGCACCATGCCGGCATCGCTGAATTCCGCGATCGCCGCCTTGGTGTCCGGCAAATCCAGCGGAATTCGATGCTCGTCGAAGTCGATGCCGAATTCACGCATCAGCAGCCATGACCGTAACGACCAGGACGAGTAGTTTTTGTTTCCGATAACGAGTTTGGGTTTCACAACGCCTCCATCTCAGCGTTAATGGTAAACCATTCAATGCGTTGACCGACAGCATTGCCGAGCGTAGCCTTGCGTGCTCAAGGGACGGGTGTGTACGCATGGGAATGAAGCTCAGCTTCGAGCTGACCGACAGGGATCTCGATTTTTTCAGGCAGTCACTGAAGCAGTGTCGCGAGGTCGTGCGCAACGCAGAAGAGCTCGAAATTGTCGAAGCCATCCGCGGTGTGATCGACGAGATTCGCAGCAACGAACCGCTACCCGATTTTGTCGC
Source organism: Pseudomonadota bacterium (assembly GCA_038747355.1). Classification (GTDB taxonomy): domain Bacteria; phylum Pseudomonadota; class Gammaproteobacteria; order Steroidobacterales; family Woeseiaceae; genus UBA1847. Next base: position 21,335 of record JBCDJX010000036.1, read on the forward strand.
CAATCGACTGCCCGAACTCGATGCCATGATCCAGATGCTGATGGACGATGAGTGGCAACTGCCGGCCACGGATCGCGAGCACCTGCTGTCTGCGTTCGTCTACTTTGGCGACCCGGAAGATATTCTACCTGACGACATCCCTGTCATCGGCTATCTCGACGACGTCATTATCGTAGAGCTCGTTGCTCGTGAACTGCAGCACGCTCGTGAAGCTTACGAGGACTTCTGTGCCTACCGCGAAGAGTACGACGCTGAACACACGAAATCGGATTCCGCCGTGCGCCGCGACCGACTCGACAGACGGCGGCAGCAGTTGCACCTGCGTATGCAACGCCGTGCTGCCAAAGACCGCAAAGGCGGTCTGCGCTAACGAGATCTACGTCGTTTCGCTCGACCTGAGGCCGAGCAGCACTGCAGCACCGATAATGCTCGTCCCGGCGATGCGATCCAGCCAAACCCGACGGTGTCCCTCGACCTTGCGTGCAAGCCAGCCTGCACCTTTACCGTAGACCGACAGAAAGCAGCCGTCGATAAACAGGTAGCTGGCACCGAGGATAGCAATCTGCGGCGCCAGCGGTTCGTCGGCGTTGAGAAACTGCGGGAACAAGGCGGCAAAGAAAACCACGGCTTTCGGGTTCGCCGCAGACGTGATGAAGCCGCGAAGCCAAAGGCGTCTTATCGAGACGGGCGACCGTTTTTCGATGGAGGAATTGCCGCGGAACGAATCCAGTATTTGTCGGCCGCCCAACCAGACCAGGTAAGCAACACCCGCCCACTTGACGACCGCGAGACCGTACTGCGAACTGGTAATAACCGCGGCAAGACCGAACCCGGCGAGGAGTATCTGGATGGCGTTGGCCGTCAGGTCGCCGGCCGCGGTTGCCAGTGAACGATGAAAGCCGCTGGACATACTCGTCGACAGCATCAAGAGGTGACTCGGCCCGGGTGTACTCATCAACACCAGGACCGTTCCGACATACAGTAACCAGGTTTCTGTTGTCATGATTCCTCCGCGTCTTCGCCCGATGCCTGCGCCGAATCTGAATCGTCCAGCACCCGACGCATCAGTCCCGACAGGGCCGTATCCGGCTGCTCCTCCGACATTGCGCCCAGTATAGACACCTTATTCCTCTCCGGCTGGTTCTGGCTGGCTTTGGTTTTGCCCTCAATCCGCGACACGCTCACTTCCAATCCGACCAGGCTGGCCAGCAGCGCCCTTGTGTAGTTGTCAGGCGCGTCCGACACCGCCCAGGGTTCCGGACGTGACTTTTCGTTGCGCTCCGTCAAATCGTGAATCTGTGCCAGAACCCAGTCCGGATCGTCGATGACCACGACAGAACCGTGTACATGCGCAACCGAGTAGTTCCAGGTCGGTACGACACGCCCGTGTTCTTGCTTGGTCGCATACCACGACGGTGAGATGTAGCCGTCAGGCCCGTTGAAAATGACGAGGCAGGGTGTCGGGCTGCGCAGCAGCTCACTGAGCAGATTCGCGCGCGGAATGTGCGCACGGAGGACGCAGGCGCCGTCGTCGCCGAGATCGTGAATAAACGGAATATGATTGGCTTCAAAACCGGACTCACCGTTGACGATCAGCGTACCCAGCGGCGCGGCGGACATCAGCTGCAGCAGGCTGTCGGTCTCCGATTCCGCAAAGTGCTTTGGCGTATACACTGTCTGTGTTCTCCCGATGTGTTGCTGTGCCGGCAGCTGCCGGATCCCGTCGGATCAGGTCAGGAAACCGAGCGCGAGTCCTGCATTCAGTGCCATCAGCGTGAAATCCACGACAAAGATCAGCAACATGAGTCCACTGAACACCGTCCAGGCACCGTGGCCGCGCCGGTTCTCAAGCGCAATCGGTACGTTACCGGCGAACTGACTGCCATGTGCCAAGGCATTAACCAACAGCAGGATCGCCCACTGTCGGTCACTGTCGAATGCCTGCAGATTCGCCAGCAGCAGAACATTCAGCACACAGAATGCGAGGTTGAATCCGCCAAGAAAGGTGCCGGACCGAACCAGTGTCTCGAAAACCGGCGTGTCTCGATGCTCACGAGGCACGACGACCTTCGCGAAGACTCTGCCGCGCAGCCAGAACAGATGAAATCCGCCAGCGAACCACAGAGCATTCAAAATCAGAGTTGCAGTAACCATTATCGTTTCCCAAGGCTACGCGATGCATCGTATCAGAAGGCCCGGTTAAACCCGTCAGCGTGTGACGGCGTCATACAGCTTTCGGGAGAAGACGTATGCCGAGCAGAACTCACTCCATCCTGTTGACGCTGATGCTGTGTGCGGCGGCAGGCAACGCCCTCGCAAACCCGCCGATGACGAGCGAGGTCCGTCATTTCAACGTTGACGGCAATCGGCTCGTCGGCTTGTACAGCACGCCGACGGACCGCGCGGCCACGGCGACCGTCATTATCGTTCACGGTTACGGCCCAACCAACGTCATTGAGCACAACTGGTACTACGATTTGCGTTACCGCCTGGCGAGTGCCGGTTTCTCAAGCTTTGTCTGGGACAAGCCCGGCAGCGGGCAAAGCGAAGGCGAGTTTGATATCGATCAGCCAGTCGCAAGCAGCGCCGAGGAAGTGCTTGCGGCACGGGCTTTTCTCCAACACAACGACCTGCCGGGCTCGGGGTCGATCGGACTGTACAGTTCCAGCCGCGGCGGCTGGATCGCGCCGATAGCAATGTCGAAGGACCCGGCACTGGCATTCTGGATTTCCGCCAGCGGCGTCGACGACAAGGAGACGTTCGGCTATCTGCTCGAAACCAACTGGCGACTCGACGGCTACGCTGAAACCCGAATTTCCTTGCTGCTGTCGCAGTGGAAAGCGGGCAATGCCATCGTTGCCGATGGCGGGGGATACAAAGATTTCCTGGCCGCGACGCCGGATTACCGCGCCGACCCATTTGTACTGGAACTGGTCGGCGGCGACGACAGTTTTAGCAACGTGTCCTACGACGCCTACCAGTCCAGCTGGCAAGCCGCATCGTCGGGGCTGGATCCGGAAACGGGCCTGATGATCTACGTTGAGAACTTCGATAGCCTGCTATCGTCGCTTGACGTCCCCGTCCTGGCGCTGTTCGGCGAAAAAGACTCGAGCGTGGACTGGCGATCGACCCGGCGTCTCTACGAGACAACGATCGGCGCCAACCCGTCCGCGTCACTGACCGTTAAGACCTTCCCGAACGGCAATCACAACCTGCACAAGAGTGAGACCGGCAGTTTTAAAGAGATGCTGGAGCTGTCGAACAGGCCGCAGATGGTCGATGGCTACTTCGAGACGATTCTGGCTTGGCTCCAGTCGCAGCGGTAGTTTTCGCTGATTGGCGCCGCCTCAACGGCGCCTCGGTGTTCACGCTTTTCCTTGTCGACAAGGATCGTCAGCGTTGCGTGAACACCGCAGCACGGCCTGGTGTATCGAGGCGGGTGCGCAGGCTCAGGACTCGCAGCGGATCTGGCGAATCGATCGACCCGCCCACTCGCTGATTTCATCGCTGGGGTCGTTGCGCATCGCTTCCAGCGGCGCGAGCGCCACGGTATTGCCGCAGACACCCAGCGAACGAATGCTCCATTCACGAACATCGTCCGCCGAATCACCGAGCGCGGAAATCAGTGCGCTCACGGCATCCGGGTCGGTTGAACCCGCCAGTCCTCGCGCCGCCCATTCGCGGACATCCGTCGTCGGCGATTGCAGTGCGGTGATCATCGCAGATCGCGACTGCGGATCGCTGCGCCCACTCAGACTGCGAATCGCCCACTCCGTAACGTCCGGATTCGTTTCAACCTGCAGTAACGCGGACACCGCGTTGCTGGCGGCCGGATCATTGCCGATCGTCAGACTGCGAACCGCCCATTCGCGCGCATCCGCAGTCGGCGACTGCAGTGCACCGATCAAGGCGGAGCGCGACACAGAATCACGGCTGCCGGCAAGGCTACGGACCGCCCACTCAGCAACGTCCGGGTGCGTTTCGATTTGCAGCAGTGCCGCGATGGCGTCGGTAGCCGCCGAATCGCTTGAGCTGACCAACACTCGAACGGCCCACTCGCGAACTTCGGGATCGCTGTCGCGCAGAGCGTCCAGCAGCGGCGGCGTAAATTCGCTGGAGCGGAAGACCTTGAGGCCACGGGCAGACCACTGGCGTGTCTCGGCATCGGAATCCTGCTGCAGACGGTTCTTCAACAACTCAAGGACCCTGGGGTCATCGTTGTAGGCCAACGAGCGGACCACCCACTGCCGAACCAGCGAATCCGTGTCGTAACCGGCAGCCAGCAGCGCATCAAGGGCTTCGGGCTCAGGCCGCTCGCCGAGCGCCCAGGCCGCCGCCGCGCGTGTGAACGACTCGCCGTTGGCCAGCGCGTCGACCAGAGCCTGTGTGTCATCGATACTGATGCCACGCTCGCCGAGCTCCTCGGCGAACTCAGTAAAGATCGGGTTGGTATCACCGTTGGCGGTAATCCCGTCCCAGAGTCGTGTGGAGTCCGCGAACGTGATGCTCGACAGGGTCAACAGCGCGCTGATCATCAAAACGCTGGCAAACAGCTGGGTGTACGGCCGGGCAACCGATCGTGCCCGCGAGTTGTCGAGTATTGACATGATTCTTCCCTCCAGTTGGGAGCGTCCCGCCATAGCGGGAGCGACAGAGTGTGTGGGACGGCAGTGGGTCGCGGTGTCGAGCAACTGCCTGGCATAGAGTTTTCGTGACATACCGCTTTGCAGCGCCATGTCGTCGCAGGCCTTTTCACGCTCAGCCTCGAGCTTGCGCTTGAGCACCCAGACCAGCGGGTTAAACCAGTGCAACGCGCAGGCTGCATTGACGAGCAGAGAAATCACGACGTCGTGGCGTGCCACGTGTGCCAATTCGTGCAACAACACGGCGCGGCGTCGCTCGGCGGGCCAGTCGGTGCAGTTTTCCGGCAACAGGACACACGGCCGGAGCACACCCCAGACAGCCGGCATACTGTCGGCCGACCGCGTCCTCAAAGCAACGCGCCGACGCACACCGATCGCTTCGCAGCATCGTTCGATATCTCGCTGCCAGTCGTCGTCGCGCAGTTCGCGCGTTCGACGCACCGCCACGGTGAGTCCGGCGACACGATAGAAAAGCATCGCCAACAGCGTCGTTGACACGCCCAGCCAGACCAGGCGCGCCGCGCTCGGGAGATTCATTGACGCGGTAGGGGCGGCAGCCGCGGTTGCAGGCACAGGGTTCGCTGCGGCGGGAGTGTCGCGAGTGTTCAGCACCATCGACGGCGCCGCCGGTGCTTCAACCGGCTCGGCCACAAACGTCCTGGCCTCCGCCGGTAGCAGTTGCCATTCGGGAATCATCGTATCGATCACCGGCAGCAGCAGCGCAGCCGTCAGCCCTGCCAGCAGTACGACGTAGCGCATCGTGGCCGACGCCGAACGCAGTACCGGTACGAGCAACAGCGTCAGGCTCAGCAGGAGGGCGACCTTGAACATGATCAACAGTGTCATTTCTTGGACTCCTCGGCAGCATCGATGATGTCGCGCAATCGCTGGATGTCGTCGTCGTTAAGACCGGCTTTCGGATCGGACAGGTGCGCCGCCACGGCGTCACCCAGCGAACCGTCGAAAAAGGTCGTGAGCACCCCGGTAAAGGCGGCTTTCGCCGCACGCTTGCGCGAGACGACCGGTCGATACACGTTGCGTCGCCCGGACCGCTTGCGGCTGACATGCCCCTTGTCCTCAAGGATGCGCAGATGCGTACGAATCGCCGTGTCCGTCGGCGCATCGGGCAAACCGGCTGCGACGTCTGCGACGGACGCTTCTTCGAGCTGATAGATCAAGTCCATGATCTGTCGTTCGCGTCGGCTCAGGTCCTGGTGGGGTTGTTTCGGCATGATGCCCTCCTATGCGCTAAATTTTTAGCGTTTTGGGATGGAGAGTCAATGCGAAACGCTAATTTTTTAGCGACAATTTGTAACAGGGCGGCGCGGCGATCGGACGCGCGCGTCACATCAGTACGACGGGCTTCGCGGTGATTGACGCCAAAATGCCTCCGCGGATCGTCCGGGGAGGCGGTGGAAGGTGACGCTCCCCCGACCATAACGGGGGAACAAAGGGGGAGCGTCGGTCCGGCTACTTGGCCGGCTTCAGAGTGATCCGCTCGATGTCGGCGATCGGGGTGAATCCGTAAGTAAACAGCACGGTCCGGGACACCGGATCAAACGTCAGGCCATTCGGGAATCTGCCTTCGTCGATCTTTTTGCCGCGTTCGCGAATCGTGCCGTTCATCCGGATGACGATAATCTTCTGCCCCGCCAGCGCTGTAGCAAACAAGCGGTTATCGACAAACGCCATGTGACCGATGGCGAAACCGGCCGGCGCATCCACTTGAGCGATGAACTCCTGGTGACCCTCGGGCGTGATCTTGATGACGCTGCCTTCGTTGAAATTGGCAACGTAAACATTGTCGTGTGCATCGATCGCGGTTGCCACGGGCGCCAGCAAGAATCCGCCGCTCGACAATGCCGAGACTTCGCCATCGGGCGAAATCCGGCTGACCGTCATGCCGTCGCCATCACCTTCACCGTAGTGTGAAACGATAACGTTGTCCTGTGAGTCGACGACAATGCCGGCCGGTCCCGGCAGCACATCGGCGAACTTGCTGACCTCGCCGGCAGGTGTAATCCGACTTACCGTCGCGTCATTGAAATTGCTGACGTACAGGTTTCCGGCACTGTCATTGGCGACATCGATCGGTCCGGCCAGCCCGGATGCCTGCACAAACACCTGGCCATCCGCCGTAATCACATAAACTCGGTCACCACCAAGTCCTTCCGCGGCGTAGATCAAGCCGTCGTCGGCCGCGTGGATGCCGTCAACATTGATGACCTTCAGGGGAAGGGATTTGCCGGCGTGCACACCACCCGACATCAACACCAGCGCGCTGCTCAGTATTGCCGCTATCCATCGTTTTTTGTTCATCGCGTATCCTTTCTTTCAGGTTGCTGAGAAGTCTTGCAGGGCCGAATCTGTCGCATCCGTATGCGACAACAAGCGCTATGTGACGAAGCCCCCGTTTCGTAGTGACGAAGGACCTGACGTCGACGGCGAGAACCGCTTACCATCGACTCCTGGGCCGATACACTGCGGACGACTTGTGGACCGAGGACGCTCTGTTTGAAAGCAAAAACCATCGCGCTGGTCGCCGTCCTGTGGATGGTGGTCGGCGGTGTTCACGCCCTCTCGCGATACTCCGACATCGTCCGCTACCAGCTGGCGGTGGCATTTACGCTGTCGGACGTCAGCTACTACCTGATGTCGTATGTATCCTGGAGCGTGATCACGCTGGTCTTGCTACACCTGATGCGGCATCCGCGATTCGCGTTTGCCGTCCCGCCGATGGCCGGCGTCTTCTTCATCGGACTGCTGCTGTGGTTACCGCTGTACCTGTCTTACGATTACGGCATCTCGACACTGCTTGCCGGCGGAAACTGGGCGAACTGGCTCGAACGCCTGGTCGCCACCAGCGGTTCAGTGATCTATTTCTACACCGTCGTGTACGCACTCACGTTTGCGCTGTGCGGTGGTATCGTGCTGGCAGATCGGGCACGAGATGCGCATCAGACCAATCTCGAACTCGAACGACAACGCACGCAGACTGCGCTCGAAATGGCCGAACAACAGATGCAACTCATGCAGTCCCAGCTCAGTCCGCACTTTCTGTTCAATTGCCTCGGTTCGATGAGCTTTCTTGCGCGGCGCGCGCAGAAGTCGACGCTGGTCGACGCAATCGCGACCCTGGGCAACCTGCTGCGTTACACCGTGGAGAATGCCTCGCAGAGGCAGGTGTCTCTCGGTGATGAGCTGCGTTTTGTCCAGGATTATCTCGATCTTCAGTCACTGAGGTTTGGCGACCGATTCAATTGCCGTTTCGATACGTCAACGGGCCTGGAAAACGCCATCTGTCTTCCGTTTACATTACAGCCGCTGGTTGAGAACGTGTTTCGCCACGTGGTGGAGCAGCTGCCACAGGACAATGAATCAGACGCTGCGCAAGGTGTCGATATCCACGTCGATGTCAGGCTGGAGGACAGTCGCGTGCAACTGCGAGTGTGTAACTCGCGAGCGCCGCGCAACGACGTTTCCGCCACGCCTCCCAGTCACGGGACGGGTCTGCGCAATCTCGAGACACGACTTCAGCACACCTACGGTGAGCGCTATGACATGTCGACGCAGGTGACCGACGAACTCTACTGCGTTCGCCTGAGTTTCCCGACCGCGGTCCCATCCAGTGCGTAACGCATTCGTGGTCGACGACGAGCCCATGGCACGCGGCAATCTCATTGACGCACTGCAGCAACATCGGGGTTGGCAGGTGCAGCAAGCCCTGCCGAGCGGTGAACGCCTGATCGCTGAGGTCATCAAGCATGAGCCGGACGTGGTTTTCCTCGACATCCAGATGCCCGGAGAAGACGGCATGGATGTCGCCCGCCGACTGCTGCGACTTCAACAAGCTCCACTGATTGTCTTCGTGACGGCGCATTCGCAATACGCCGTGGAGGCGTTTGAGTTGTACGCCGTCGACTACCTGCTGAAACCCTTCAACGACGATCGACTCGCACAGTGTGTCGCGAAACTTGAGCACCAGCTGGACAACCGGTCGGCGAACGCCAGGGTGAGA
>JBCDJX010000037.1:0-29766 GCA_038747355.1 Pseudomonadota bacterium
AAAGCTACACGCTGATGGTTGACGGATCCGCCGTGTCGGCCCAACTGCGCGCCGTTGTCGATATGCGCGACGAAATGACCCGCACCGTCGACGCGCTGTTCGCGGTTGTCGATCCCGGCGATACGGTGAGACCGGGTGATACGGCAATTCTCGAAACGCAGACGTGGAATGACACGCCGGGATTCTGGCTGCCGCTGACCTCGCTTGTGGAAGGCTCCAGAGGTCTCTGGCAGGTGCTGGTTGCCGATAGTGACGGCAACGACGGCTATATTCTCGAGGGCCACGTACTTGAGGTGCTCCACAGCGACTCCGAAAGAGCCTTCGCTCGCGGCACGCTGCGCACGGGCGACCTGCTCGTCAGCACCGGCAGCCAACGTGTCGTTGCCGGCCAGGCGGTCCGCATCGGCACGGTAACTGAACCGGAGCGTGTCGCCATCGCTGGAGATATCGATGCCGACTGAATCCGCTGGCCTGAAGGACCTGCTGTTCAGAAACACGCACCTGCTGGTCCTCTCGATCCTCGTTGTGGTGCTGGCCGGCGCATCGGCTCTCGGCAATCTGCCGCGCATTGAGGATCCCCGCATCACCACGCGCAACGCGCTTATCATTACCGAGTTTCCAGGAGCCTCCGCCGAACGTGTCGAGGCGCTGGTGACCAAGCCGCTCGAGGATAAATTGCGCGAGGTCGAGGCCATCAAGGACATTACCTCGACATCGCGAGCAAACATTTCCGTTCTGTCCGTCGAACTGATCGACCAGGTCGATAAAACGACCAATCAGCAGGCGTTTTCCCGCATTCGCGACAAGTTGTCCGAGGCCGAAATCCTGTTGCCACCGGGTGCCGGCAAACCGGACTTCGACGACGAACGCGGGGCATCCGCCTTCGCGATGCTGATCGGACTGTCCGCCGATTCGGCCAACACCGCCGACGTGGGCATGTTGAGTCGTCTCGCCGAGGAACTGGCGGATCGATTGCGTAACCTTGCTGGCGCGGAGCGTGTCAGCGTCTACGGCGCCACCCAGGAGGAGATCGCAGTTACGCTGTCACGTGGCGAATTGGCGGCGCAGGGCCTGTCCTCGGCACAGCTGGCCAGCCTCATCTCAGCGGCCGACCCGAAGAGCTCGGCCGGCGCGCTGCGTTCTGGCGACCGGGACGTCTTCATCGAGGTCGGCGGCGAACTGGATTCCATCAACCGAATTAGCAACCTCGTGCTGCGACAGGGCGACGCCGGGCGCCAGCTCCGGCTGGGCGACATCGCCTCTGTCGAACGCCAGTATCGTGAGCCGCCCGACAGTTTCGGCTATGTCGATGGACGACGCACCGTGTTCGTTGCGGTCGCGGCGGCGGAATCCGTTCGCATCGATCGCTGGCAGCTTGCCGCCGATGAGATCCTCACAGCGTTTGCATCGACGCTGGACGACGGAATTCGCATTGACGAAGTGTTCCGCCAGAGTGAATACACGCAGGAGCGACTGTCGTCTTTGTCCACCAATTTGCTGCTCGGTGCAGCGGTTGTCATGCTTGTTGTGCTGCTCGGGCTCGGCTGGCGCGCAGCAATGATCGTTGGCCTCGCCCTGCCCCTCAGTGCATCGGCAACGCTGTTCGGCTTCACCTTCGTTGGCCAGCAGATTCACCAGATGACGATTTTTGGCATGATCATCGCGATCGGCCTGTTGATCGACAACGCCATCGTCGTCACCGACGAGATCAAGAAGCGACTGCTGGACGGCGAAGACCGTCGACACGCGGTCGCCAACACCGTCAGTCACTTATTCGCACCGCTGTTCGCCTCGACTCTGACAACGATTCTCGGTTTCATGCCAATCTTCCTGCTGCCTGGCAACACCGGCGACTTCGTCGGCCCGATCGCGGTCGCCGTGGTGCTCGCACTTGCGGCATCGTTTGTCATTTCGTTGACCATTATCGCGGCTTTGGCCGGACGTCTCCTGCCGGTGCGCACAACCGCGTCAACGTCGACCTGGTGGCAGGACGGCATTCGCATCGAGCGCCTGAATCAGCTTGGCGAACGCCTGCTGCGAAAGGCATTCGACCGACCGCTCGCAGCCATCGCCGCGACGCTGCTATTGCCCGTTGCCGGTTTCATCCTGTCGGGCACACTCAGCCTGCAGTTCTTCCCGCCGGCCGACCGCGACCAGTTCGAAGTCCAGGTGTGGATGTCGGACCAGTCATCGCTTGCCAACACACGTAGCGTGGCTCTCGGTATCGAACGCGTCATTCGTGAACAGGAGGGTGTGAAACAGCTTAGCTGGCTCATCGGTGGCAGCCACCCGCAGATCTACTACAACCGGATCATGAAGCAGGACAGCAACGCGGCCTATGCACACGCAATGGTCCAGGCTGACTCCGCGGACAGGGCCAACCGGCTGGTCGAGTATCTTCAGCCGGAACTTGAACGGCGTTTCCCGGGCGCACAGATCATCGCCGCCCCGTTCGCGCAGGGCCCGCCCGTGGATGCCCCGGTTGGCTTTCGTGTGGCCGGACCGAGCGTCGAGACGCTGAATGAACTGGGCATCGAGATTCGCCGCATCATGTCCCAGGTGCCGGGCATCAGTTACTCGCGAGCCTCAGTGAGTTCTCGCGCCAAGCTGACCTTCGATACCGACCAGGCCGAGGCCCATCGTGTCGGCCTGACGCTGGATGCCATCGCGGCGCAATTGCAGGGCGACCTTGAAGGATTTGCCGGCGGCACCCTGCGCGAAGACCTGGAGAGCCTGCCGGTTCGGATACGCTACGACGGTGATGTCCGCGGTTCCGTTGCCAATATTGCCTCGATGCCGCTCACCCTCAACGGATCGGGTGACTGGATTCCGGCGAGCGCACTCGGCGAGCTGCGACTCGAACCGGAGAACGCCAGCATCACCCGACGTAACGGTGTGCGAGTGAATGTGATCGACGCATGGGTCAGGCCGGGCGTCCTGCCAATCGAGGCGGCAAACCGTGTCATGGAAAAACTGGACGAGTCCGGTTTCGTGTTGCCTCCGGGGTATTCCCTGCAGCTTGAAGGTGACAGCGATGCACAACAGGATGCGGTTGGGCTCCTGGGGACGTTTCTGCCGGTGTTGCTGATGCTGATGGTCACAACGCTGGTCCTGTCGTTCCGCAGCGCCCGGGCGGCCGTTCTGATCGGTTCGGTTGCGGCCCTGTCTGCCGGACTCGGCATGCTGTCGCTGTGGCTATCCGGCTACAACCTGGGCTTCAACCCGCTGATCGGCACCGCCGGGTTGATCGGCGTCGCGATCAACGGTGCCATCGTTGTGCTTGCCGCACTGCGTGCGGACGACGATGCAAGCCGTGGCGACACGGACGCGATCGTCGCAGTGACCATGCGCGAAGCGCGCCATGTCATCGCGACGACAGCGACAACGATCGGTGGCTTCCTGCCACTGCTGGTCTTCTCCAGTGGCGAGTTCTGGCCGCCACTCGCAGTCGTCATCGCGGGCGGCGTCGGATTCTCCATCACGCTGTCTCTCGTCTTCACGCCGGCGGCCTTCAAACTGATGACAGCGCGCCGTCAACGATCTCTGCCCTGGCGCGCCGCGGTCCCGGCAAGCCTTGTGATCTTCCTGGGCGGTTGCGCCGTTGGCCCGCAATACATCGCCGACACGCAAGCAATAGATAGCGCCTGGCTGGAAACGGTAGAGGAATCGCAGGCAGATATACCGTCTGACTGGTGGACCTATTTCGACGACCCGCTGATTGCGTCGTACGTCGCCCAGGCGCTTGACAGCAATACGGACATCGGTCTTGCCGAGGCGAATCTTGCGGAAGCCCGTGCGCTTCGTCGCCAGTCCGGCGCCCTCTTGCTGCCGCAGCTCGGCGCGCGCGCGGGCGTGTTGGGCTCCCGCCTCTCGGAAGAGTCTCCGAACGTCGCCGCGTCCGGCGGCCTCGCGCCCATCGAGGACGAGTTGTATGAAGCGGGCTTTGACGCCAGCTGGGAACTGGACCTTTTTGGGGTAAACCGCAGCCAAGTTGCTTCTGCGGATGCATCGACGCTGGGTGGCGAACTGCGACTGCAGGATGTTCGGCTCATGGTCGCTGCGGAGGTTGTCCGCACGATTGTCGAACTGCGCGGCTCCCAGCGTCGCCTGCAGATCACGAGAGCCAACGAGGAGCTCCAGTCGCAGACGCTGGACCTGGTCACCTCGCGACAGCGCAGCGGCCTGTCGCCGGAGCTCGACACGTTGAATGCCCTCGCACAACTGGAGTCCACGCGTTCTCGCATCCCGGCCCTTGAGGCTGACGTTCGCGCGGCCACCCTGCGTCTCGCAACGCTGAGCAATGCGGATCCGGCGGCCGTCGACACTGACTTTGCCACAGTGCGCACTATTCCTAGATCCTCACTCCCTGTAGCACCCGGCCTTCGCGGCGATGTGCTTCGCCGTCGCCCGGATGTCCGGTCCGCCGAACAATTGGTCATCGCCGCAACCGCGGACGTTCGTGTTGCGACGAGCAACTTCTTTCCGCGCGTCGTTCTCAGTGCCAGCTACGGCTGGCAGGCACTAACCGGCAGCGCGTTGGGTAATGCAGCGACTGACACCTGGTCGGTATCGAGCCTGCTGACACAGCCGCTGTTCACCGGCGGCAGGCTCCGCGGCCAGAGCGACGCTGCCAGGGCTCGCTTGCTCGCTGCGGAACAGAACTACCGTGCAGCGGTTCTGCGTGCCATCGAGGACTCCGAAGGTTCGCTGAACCGGTACCGACGAAGCATCGAGAGCGCTTCGCATTCGGAGATCGCCTCGGAGGCCTCCGCCGAAGCGGCTGATATCGCCGCTCGGCTTTACGCATCCGGTCTTCGTGACTTTCTGTCGGTACTCGATGCTGAGCGAAGGAAACTCGAAGCGGAGGACACGCTGGTTGTCCAGCGAACCCGCGAGAGCCTGAACCTGGTTTCGGTTTACAAGTCGCTGGGAGCTATCTAGACGAGCCGATTTCGGGCTCACGCCAGCGCGGTCAAAACCTGAAAAACGAAACACCCGGCGGGCGGCGAAACGCCCGTTATCGATCCCCTATTGCCTATTGAAAAGGACATTCAAATGAACAACACAACTCGAACAGCCACGGCTGCCGCTAAACGAAATACCAGCAACATCGCGTTCATGGTCGGCACCTTCACGCTCCTGCTCATGTCCGCACCAGCGAACAGCGAATCGGCAGACACCGAACCGACAACCGGCTGGTCCAGCGAATTCGGTGCCGCCTTGCTTGCCAACACCGAATACCAGGGCGCCAGCAGTTACGACGTCATGGCCTTCCCGTACTTCGACTTCCGCTACTTCGACGAAAAAGGCGAAAAGTACTTTGCGAATGTGCCGCAGGGTTTCGGCGCCTACCTCTTCAGAGAGCAGCAGGACAACGGGAGGCAGAGCCGCGTGTTCGTGTCCATCGCACCGGCGTTCGTCGACCGGGATCCGGACGATTTCGACGGCCTGGATACGTTCGGAATTGGCGTACAAGCTCGTCTTGGCTGGGAATTGGAGCGCGGTCCGTTCGCCGTGTCCGCTGTCGTCGGTCAGGAACTGGGCGCCGGCCACGAAGGACTGACTGTGGACTTGTCGGCCGATTCGCGGACGCGTCTCAGCGAACGCTCGTTCCTGTCGGTCGGGCCGACCATTCGATGGGGCAACAGCACTTACATGGAGAACCTTTACGGCGTGACGCCGACCGAATCGGTCAACACCGACTTGTCTGAGTTTGAGGCCGGCAGCGGCCTCGACAGTGCCGGTATCCAGGCTGTGCTTGGCGTCCCGGTTGCGGGTGACTGGCGCCTGACATCCGTGCTGCAGGTATCCAGGCTACTGGGCGACGCCGCAGACACGTCACTCACGCCGGAACCGAACCAGGTTTTATTCTTTACGGCGCTGACCCGGCGCTTCTAAACTCATCCGGCAGGCGGCATCAGATGTATCCAGCACGCCGCAGAGTCAGGAAAACACGATGCAGGATCCGGTCAACGCGAACCCGGAGTCGCTCGACAAGTTTCTCCGGGTTTTGCAGTCCTTACCGCGCGGACACAGCTTCGGGCATTACGCCGGACGTCGCTGGGGCACAACCCTGAGTGAAGCCGGCAACGGCAGTCGTTTCAAGCTATTTGCAGAAGAGCTGGGCGGGACCGAAATCGTCAGCTTCAATCTCTACCTGGTCGGTAGTGACCGGCCGCGACTCAAACCCTGCGAGATGCCGGCCGACAAGGCGATTAATTTCGTGATGGGTTTCATGGCCGAACGTTAAGTGACGGCTTCCGCGGGCTCCCTGGACAGAAAAAAGCTCGAGATTTCGAACAACAGCCAACCCATGGGTGCCAGCATCAGCGTCAGCAGCATGACCGGCGAGACCCAGAAAAACGAGTGGCCTTTGTCCAGCGCTCGCCGCCAGATAATCGTCCCGACCAGCAAATCGAAACACAAAAAGTGAATCCAGCCGGCGGTCGCGCCCACGGCGGTGCCGAGCAAAGTCTGGACTCCGGCGAGGTCCGGATTGAGCAACGTGGCGAACGACGCGGGATCCGTCGCCAGGCCGTACACGATGATGGCGCTGTACATCACCGCCAGGTAGATCATCGGCAGCTTCGTGCGATAGATGCGTTCAGTCCAGGTCCATTTCGGCAGCAACACGATGAGAATCCAGAACAGCAGCAGCGGTGCGCCCGCCGCCTCGAAGACAAAATTCGGAAAATTCTGCAAAGCAATCTCCTAAATGAGTGGCGCGCCGCCCAGCGCTCGAAGAAAGGCGTACACGAACAGTCCGCCGTAGGACACGGCGAACAGCCGCACGATGGCGAACTGCGCAGGAAGCTTGAAGCGATACAGCAAAAACGCCAGCACGAGAAAGAACTGCAGTGCGTGCAGCCCGATGAAATGGGGAATTCGCAGGTCGCCGACGTCGAGACTCCAGCCGACCAGCGGAACGGTGTCATGCTGATCGTCGGACGGCTGGCCAACATGGTGCGTACCCGAGCGCAGAAAGTCGCCACCCTGTTGCAGCGCCGCAAGCTGTTCCGGTGTCGGGCTGGTCATTGAAAAACCCTGAAATGAACCGACCGTCATGACAAGGATGGCCAGCACCGTCGCTTCGGCGATGATTGCCGGCGCCTGATGTCGAGCCCGCCAGATGATAAAGCCGCTGTACAGCGCGGCGAGCACGACGATCGTAATTGTGACGCCCATAATGCTGAATATGGCGCTGTCGAGCGGCGTCGCGACATTGAAATGGCTCTGCACGCCTCGCGCCGCCTGCACGACAATCAATAGCGCCTCGAGCAGCAGACCGACGGCAATGATCCAGCGAACCCGATTCAATCGCGCGACATTGTCATCCGTGCGGAACACCCGGTACAGCCACTCGAGGTTCAGGTTATAGACAGCAAGACTCAAAAAGAACTTGATCGGTTTGATCCAGCGGGGCTCGCCATTAATCTCGGTCTGGTCCAGGAACGCAAACACCAGCAGCACCGGGAGCCCGAAGCAAAAGAAATACACGCCGGAGTCCCAAAGCACGGTCGCGTCACGCGGGTCGGACTGACGGCGAAGAATGGACGGCCACTGGGTCATAACGGGGTCGTATTCACAGACTGGAGTGCCCGATTGTCGGTATTCCTGTTCAAATTCACACGGATTTTGCCGAACAAGATACAAACGTTTACGCTGCGGCGTACTCTACACCCGTATGATCGTTTTCTCTTAAAAACCGCCCACTGATTCTTGAAGCACGGACGCACACAACTGATTTCCGCTGTCGCGCTGGGTCTGGTTACGACCTCCTGCGCCATCGGCCCGATGACGAACGACGGAGTATTCGCCAGCGACCTCCACGTCGCAACCACGGTGGAGGCCTGTCGCGAATCACTGCAGCAGCCGGCGGTGCACAGTCATATCGGCCTCGGCTCAGAGATCGAGCTGCTCAACTGGAATATCAAGAAAGGCTCGAGATCGGTTTGGCAAGATGATCTTCGCAGCATGGCAGTCGGCGCTGACCTGGTGGTCCTGCAGGAAGCCGCGGTGGAAATCGGTATCGAAACAGAAGTCCCGCATCTGCAGCACAGCTCTTTCGCGCGCGGTTTTGTCAGTGCCAGTAAAACGACCGGTGTTGCCACCTTCAGCAGCGCTGCGCCGGTCAGCGAGTGCCGATTCCAGGTCGTCGAGCCACTGTTGCGGACTCCGAAGGCCACCAGCATCACCGCCTATCCGCTGGCCGAGAAAAGTGAGAACCTGCTGGTCGTCAACCTGCACGCGGTGAATTTCACGCTGGGCGTTGCCCGCTATGGTGAACAGATTGGCCAGGTCCGTGCCGTGATTGACGCGCACGACGGGCCTGCGATCCTCAGCGGCGACTTCAACACCTGGAACCGCAAGCGTCTCGATCTTGTCAACGAACTTGTCAGCGATTTCGGGTTCTCGCCTGTGCCGATGCACACCGACGACAGAAAGACCTTCAATGGCTATCCGCTGGATCATGTGTTCGTGCGCGGATTCGAGACGGCGAGTGGCGCCACGTCATCCGTTCGATCGTCGGATCACAACCCGATGACCATTGAGCTGCAGCTGTGAGAATCCAGCTCGCACTGGCCGCCCTGCTCACTTTGATCGTCGTGCCCGCCACGGCCGCGGATGACGCATCATTGATTGAGGCGCTGCTTTCGACGGTCGGCGACAGTGAATGCACGTTTATTCGCAACGGCAAGGAACACACAGCTGAAGACGCGGAAGCGCATTTGCGCATGAAGTACCGACGCGGCAAACGCCACGCCAAGACGGTTGAGACATTCATCGAGCGCATTGCGACCAAGAGTTCGATGAGCGGCAGGCTTTACATGATTCGCTGCGAAGACGCAGATGCCAGGCCGACGGCGCAGTGGCTCACAGAGCGCCTTGACGACATCCGGGGCGACAAAAACTAGGTCGTTGCAGCACGCCATTCACGCAGGCGCCTGACTGCAAACGAAACCAGAACGACAGACAGACACGCCCAGATCGGTGTTTCAAACCACGCGGTCGGGCCGAGCGTGACCACGGTCTGTAAGCCCGCTAACAGCCCGACGATGAAGCCCGCACTGACGCGATACCGGTCGAGTCGGTCATAGGCATTGTCGTAGTAAGAAATCGGCTCCGGACTCAAGGTGACCAGCAACACACCACCAAGCAGCGACACGCTCAAAATAATCCAGTCGATCGCTGCAAGGCTGTCCACGGCGAATCCCGGCGACGTTGCCAATACCCAGACAAACAGCGGCATGCACAGCAGCGCGGCCACAGCGTGCCGCCGTAGCGGCTCATTGAGGAAAGCATCACCCGCGAAGGCAACGGCCATGACCAGCACCAGCAGCGGCTGGTCGGTCTGCAGGGCGGTGTAGGTGATAAAGCCCAGCACACTGAACGTGTCGAACCAGGTGAGGGGCAAACCGGTGCATCGATTGACCACACGGATCAGCAGGAGAACAGCAAACGCCGTCAACACCTGGCCGGTGCCGACGGTCAGGCTGCCCAGCCAGGCGCAGGCCAACGCGATAAAAGACGCTTCGACGAAGTCCGGCGCCAGGTCCCGGGTGAGTGCCCAGGCGATGAAGGCGACAAGCACGCCGCTGAACGCGACGCCCGCCGCGTTCTCGGTATTGCCGGAAGCCCATGCGATGACGGCGCTGAGCACGCCCAGCAAGGGCAACAGGTACAGCAGTGCCTTATTGGTGACGTACGACGGGTCGATGGGCCGCGCAATGGAGGTAAACCGGGACAAGCCGCTGCGTTCGGCCACCGTATGCGTTGCGTCGGTCATCCCTGCCAACGAGTCGCCCGCGAAATCAGCCCCGCAGGGCGGATTCCGCAGCAGCCGACTTTGCCGGCGGCTTCATGACCAGCACCGGCGTGGCTTGCTTGTACGCCTCGTATTCTTCCTCACCACCCCAACGCTCATCGGCCGCTTTCTCAAGCAGCGGTACACCGCTGACCTTGGTGAGCAGGAAGGCGACGAACACCGGGGAAATCAGCGTCGCCCACTGCCATCCCTGAAGTACCGGTACCGCGATGATAGCCATACCGATCCAGAGCACGATCTCGCCAAAGTAGTTCGGGTGGCGTGACCATGCCCAGAGTCCGGTCGTGATGAAGCGACCTTTGTTGGCCTCGTCAGCACGAAACGCCGACTTCTGGCGGTCAGCAATGATCTCGATGGTGATGCCGATTGCCCACACTGCGATGCCGACGTAGCCGATCACACCCAGCGGAACGCGATTGCCATTGCTGATAATCGCCAGCGCACAGGCTGCGGTCAGCAGTACCCACAGTCCCTGCAGCGTCCACGCCAACAGAAAATTCCACGGCTTGTGTTTCATCTCGTCAAACCGACTGTCTTTGCCGGCCCGCGAGATGCGCATGAACAGGAAGGATGCCAGTCGTATCGACCAGAACAGCACCATCGCCGCCACAATCGACGCACGCAGATCCAGCGGGCTCGACAGCAACACGGCAACAATAATCACCGTGATGTAGGTAATCCCGCCGGTTAAATCGTAAAAGTGTTCGGTCTTCTTGATGACCGCAGGGATGTACGCGAGCCAGTTCACGAGGAACGCCAGCGCCCCGCAGATCGCGAAGATTGAAAAGGCACCGAGCTGGTCGCCGCCGATGCCGCCGGCCCAGGAAATGAGGGCGCCAATGACGACCGTGATCGCCAGCCCGACGTAAATCTGAGTACTCGTGCGCTCAGCCATGACAACTCCCTAACGTAACTTAAGCGCGAGTATAAGGATGCTGTCGGTTGGTCATAGGGTCCGAATAATCTTGTTACCACGTGACACAGGTAGAAACGTTGATGGGACGGACCGGTTCTTGAGTTCAGCCGGCTCTTTTCTCGCCCGTGCGGCCCAGGCCGATCGCGCTCAGTGCTGTTTGGATTTCATCCAGTACGACCGGGTCCTCAACGGTTGCCGGCACGGTGTACGCCTCACCATCGGCGATCGCCCGCATCGTCTTGCGAAGGATTTTGCCGGACCGGGTTTTCGGCAAACGGCCGACAATGGCGGTTTTCTTATACGCAGCCACGGGACCGATTGACTCACGAACCATGCGGACCAGATCGGCACAGATGTCCTGGTGGTCCCGGTCCACACCGGCCGACAACACCGCAAAACCGATCGGTATCTGACCCTTGGTGGCATCGGCGACACCGATAACGGCACATTCAGCCACGTCGGGGTGTGACGCCAGCACCTCTTCCATGGCACCCGTCGACAGGCGATGCCCGGCCGTATTGATAATGTCATCGGTCCGGCTCATCACCCAGACGTAACCGTCGTCATCGATGAAGCCCGCGTCGGATGTTGCGTAGTAACCGGGAAACTTGTCGAGGTAGGCCTCGCGGTACCCGGCATCGTTGTTCCACAACGTGGCCAGGCAACCGGGCGGCATCGGCAGTTTCACGCACAGCTCGCCAATCTGGCCGGTGTCGACCGGCCTACTGTTATCGTCCAGGCACTGCACGTTGAAGCCGGGCACGGCTCGTGCCGGCGAACCTCGCTTGACCGGCAGCGGTTCTATGCCCAGGCAGTTGGCGGCGATCGCCCAGCCGGTCTCGGTCTGCCACCAGTGATCAATAACCGGCACGCCGAGTTGTTGCTCGGCCCACTCGATACTCGGTGGGTCCGCACGCTCGCCCGCGAGGAACAGGGTTCGCAGACGCGAGACATCGTGTTGAGCCACGCAATCGCCGGCGGGATCCTCGCGTTTAATAGCTCGCAGCGCTGTCGGCGCAGTAAACAGCGCGTCCACGCCATGTTCGTCGACGACACGCCAGAATGCGCCCGGGTCGGGCGTGCCGATCGGCTTGCCTTCATAGAGCACGGTGGTACAGCCGCTGATCAACGGCGCGTAGACAATATAGGAATGGCCGACGACCCAGCCGATGTCGGACGCAGCCCAGAACGTTTCACCCGGCTTCATACCGTAGACGTTGGCGAGACTCCAGTGCATCGCTACCGCGTGGCCGCCATTGTCGCGAACGACACCTTTGGGAACGCCGGTGGTGCCGGAGGTGTACAGAACGTAGAGCGGATCCGTCGCAGCAACGCTGACACAATCCGCGGCTTCGGCATCCTGCAACAGTGTCATCCAGTCCTGGTCTCTTTCATCGTCGAGGACACAAGGATGCTGGTCGCGTTGCAAAACCACGCAACACTCGTACTGGAACGACGCCAGTTCCGCCGCTGCGTTGAGCAGCGGTTTGTACTCAACAATGCGCCCCGGCTCGATGCCGCATGAGGCGGTCAGGACGATCTTCGGCCGGGCATCATCGATACGCGTCGCAAGCTCTTTGGCGGCGAATCCGCCGAACACCACCGAATGCACGGCGCCCAGGCGCGCGCAGGCGAGCATCGCAAAGACGGCTTCCGGCACCATTGGCATATAGATGATGACGCGGTCACCCGCCGCCACCCCAAGACCTCGCAACATACCGGCGGTTTGCGCGACCGCATCTTTGAGTTCGGCGTACGTCCATGTCCGCTGCTGCCGGGTTACCGGACTGTCGTACACCAGCGCGCGCTGATTGGCGCGCCCATTGGCAACGTGTCGATCGACCGCGTTAAAACAGGTATTCAGCGTTGCGCCGCGAAACCAGCGATAGCCGTCTTCGTCGTTGCCATCGACCACCGATTCCCACCGTGAATCCCAGTGAATGGCGTCCGCGGCCTCGGCCCAGAACGACTCCGGATCCGCGTTTGACGCCTGCCAGCGTTGCTCGTGCTTTCCTGTCATGGCTGCTCTTGATGCGATCGAAAACAAACATGGAACGGCTGGAACACAGCACAAAACGGTGTGTGCGCGGCCAGCGGTGCCAAATAAATGAGGACCTGACTAACGTAGACCCCGACCGGCGCCCTGGCAATCCGACCTTAGTCGTATCGATTGTCGGCAAGCGCTAAAGCGGAGAAGCGGCAACCGCGTCCGTACACCGTTAAGGCTCGGTTCAGTCTGCCTGTGATTACCTGACGATGACGCAACACGTCTCGACAACTGACAGGGAGGTCAGTCACATGAAAAGACTCATCGTTTTGCTCGGGGTTGCGCTCTGGCTGGCCCCGCCGGTCAACGCAGCCGCCCATGACCGAAAACTCGAACAGCAACACCATTGCCTCGCGCTGGCAATTTACTGGGAAGCCCGTGGAGAACCGGAACGCGGCAAACTTGCCGTCGGCTGGACGATTCTCAACCGTGAACGCAGCGCCGAGTTCCCCTCAACCGTTTGCGACGTTGTCTTCGAAGGTGGCGAGACGCCGCCCTGCCAGTTCTCCTGGTGGTGCGATGGCAAGAGCGACCGCCCACGCGACCGGGACAGCTGGATCCGTTCGCAGGTCCTCGCTGCTCGCCTGCTCACCAATCCGCCACCGGACCCGACACGGGGGGCGCTATTTTTCCACAGCACCTCGATTGCCGTACCGTGGGTTCGTCCGCGAACGCGAACCGCGCGGATCGGCAATCACATCTTTTACCGCTAAGCGCGTTACTGCGTCACTAACGAGTCAGGCGTGCCGGTGGATGAAATCCTCCGGCGGCCATCCGGCCTTGGTGATTCCGGCCGCATAGACACTCTCGAGAAACGACAGCATTGCCTTGGCAGGGTCATCCGCAGTGCGCGCGTCTTCGTATTTCAGGATGGCGAGCGCACCGCCATTTTTCTCCGCCCAAAAGGCACTGGCGGGCTGCAGACCGGTTTCATTCAGACCGGCAGGCTCCGGATAGGCGTAGCCGTAAAAGGCGGCTTCGGGAAAACTGTCGTCACCGGGCCAGAAACCGACCGAAATAACCTCATGTGAGTAGGCCTCGATATCCGATTGTCGACCTTCCGTCAAAGGATGCTCCCGGCCTGAGAAACGCGTGACGACGAGATCGAAAGAGTGCCAGTAGAGCTGCACCGGCGTTTGCTTGCCGACAAATCGAGTCCGGTAGCGCTCAAAGACACTGGATATGCTGCACAGCGCCTTCCAGAACGCGGTCACGGCCGCCTCATCGTAGGCGCGTGACGCCGTGTCCTCGGCAAACGGGATGGTCGATTTATTGTCATACGGGACGGCGTGAATGTTCACCGAGATACCCAGAGTTTCGAGCCGCTCGAACAGCGCGTGATAAAATTCGGCCACGCTGAGACCGGACGCCTTGAACGATTTCTGCTGACCGTCATTGGTGCTCACAAACACGGTATGGTCCAACATGTCGAAAAGGACCTCGAATCCGCCGTCTTCATAAGGAATTCGGCCGGTGGTCAGCCCTCGGACATGCGGGTAGAGCGTAACGTGCCACCAATGGTTCAGTTTGGGGTGCGTCTTCATGCGCACTTTGCCGATGATCTGCAAAAACAGATGCAGCGCGTCCTTGGTGTCGGACCAGTCCGCGTAGTCGAGCGGTGGCAGATTGCTCATTGTGTTGGTGCTCCTGTGTGTCTGTTCAGGCGCCGATGATCGTGATGTTTGGCGTCGGGCTACCCTGCCAGTCGCTTCGCCAGGTTGGCAATCAGCCTATCCCGGTCCGCCGGCGACAAGTGCCCGATAACGTCACGCAAGTCGGCCGGCAGGTGCGCGCCGGGTTCCCCGTGGCTGTGGAAAACGAAACAGTCATACATCGTTCGCCATGCCTCTCGCTGCGCGTCGGGCAGTCCGGACATGATCGCCATGCTGTGAATCAGGCTCAACATCGGATCGTGTTTCGCCGTCGGTGTGTCGTTCCACCAATAGTTAACCAGAATATTAAGCGTCCCCAACGAGTCCACGCCGTGCCACCAGAGAATCGGGATGAAGATCGCATCTCCGGGTTCCAGCGTCGCCTCCTGAGCAACCGCCAATGCGTCCGCAAATCGGGGGAACACCTCGAGGTCCGGATCACGCAGATTAACGGTGCTGATCGGTGGCCCGCCGGGCGTATTCAGCAGCGGGCCGATGTAGAGGTTAGCAACCTGTTCAGGCGGGAAGACCGTGAACCGGCGTCGACCACTGACCACACAAGCGATGTTGTGATCGACATCGAAATGGGTGGCAATCATCGTCTTGTTGTTGATCCAGATTTTGGGAGCAACCGGCACGTCAAACAGTCGCATAGGATTTTCATAGGCAAATGACGGCATGACCTGAGGAACATCGATTGCCTGCAAAGCGATCGCGGGTGGATCATTCTCATTGAGGAGTGACAACAAGGTCTCGAGCGCAACGCTAATGGAAACGTCCTTCGCGTCGAAGTTTAAGCCTCTGAAGTCGTCGCGATAGAAGAAACGGCCTTCGATGTCTGGCGGCCCGACATATGCGCTGACACTACCACCGTTATCGAGTTGCTTCAGGTAGTCAACCACGCGCGTCGGAGATGCCTCTCCGGCCCGCACAGACGGCCAGTCGGACAATAGTCCCCTTAGCACCGCGGGCTGATTCTTGGGCAGAATATCGTTGACGAAAACGCCCTCGTCTACGGAATGCCATTCACGGATTGTCTGCAACGCCGTTTCCCCGACCTCAGTTTTTTGTTGCCGAACGCCAGTCTACAGACCTGTGTTCTATGGGTGAACTGTGATTGCGGACTGGACGCTCTGTCCGGCATGATGGTCAAAGTCCGTTGCAAACAGGTTAGACGTGGCTAGTCCGACACTCTTCAGAATCAATTCACAGGCCGACATTCACATTCATACTATCAGTGACGGACGATTTGCCGCAGTGGTTGATGACGCGTTGGAACACCCGAAGGCCCTTGTCGACTTTGCGGTACAACACGCCAGTGATTTCTCGTCTCCACCAATGGCGCCAGGGCCTCGACTGTACTTTCGTGATGAGACGCTGCTGGAACTGCAAACCTTTGTCCGCTCGAAGCTAAGTCGGCACTTCCCATTCTTTCGTTCCGGGATAGAGGTATACGGGTGTCTGTCCAACGTCACACTAGCTCCCGACAAGCTGTCTCCCTTACAACGTATGTGCCATACCGACAGTAAACCTGGTCTGACTCGGCATACTTTTGCGGGTGTGGTTTACCTGTTCGATAACCCTGAATTGGGAGGCACGGCATTTTATCGATGGAAAAGGCCGGAGATCATCGAACAACGCGACAGAATTTTCGAGACCGACCCGGAAGCCGCAATTCGGTTTTTCGAATCCGCCACAGACATCTTTAAACAACCGCCAGCCTACATGACGGAATCGAACGATATCGCCGAATTGCTGTCGGTCGTGCCAGCGAAATTCAATCGATTAATTTTCTACGACGGAGTTGCGCCGCACAGCGGCCACATCATCAATCCGCAACTGCTCGACGACGATCTCAGCAAGGGGCGTCTGACACTGAATTTCTTTTCGAAGGTACGATTAAAGTAGCCGACTTCATACGGAAGACGCCGACGGACAGTAACGGTCCAGGAACTGTTTGTGCGTCGGCATGTGCTGAACGACAAACTTGATCGAATTCTCCATCTCGCTGACTTCTCTTGCCAGCGCCCCCGGTTCCAGCGCGTCCACAAGCGGACTGTAGGTTTTCGGCTTGATACCCTGACCCAACATCACGGCCGCCCAGCTGGTTACAGTAAACAACTCGTCATCTTCCCGGAAGAACTGTCCGTTCATGCGAAACAACTCAACTTTTTCCGTTAGAGAGTCGGGAACACTCATCGTACGACAGTAGTTCCAGAAATCGCTGTCATCGCGCAAAGTGGCATTGTAGTGCAGAATCAGGAAATCGCGGATCTTCTCGAACTCCTTCAACGACAGTCGATTGAAGACTTCCTCCTGCTCAACCTGTACGCCATCCAGCGAGAAAAGCAGCATCAGCTTATTGATGGCCGAATGAATCAGGTGAATGGACGTCGACTCCAAAGGCTCCATGAAGCCTGACGACAATCCGATCGCAACCACGTTCTTGTTCCAGAACTTCTTCCTGTGCCCGGTAACAAAACGCAACATGCGTGGCTCCACGGTAGGCTCGCCATCGAGATTGTTCATCAGCGTATCTAGTGCGGCATCGTCGGATACATAGTTTGACGAGAAAACATGCCCGTTACCCAGTCGGTGCTGCAACGGCACCCGCCACTGCCAGCCTGCTGAATGCGCGGTCGCACGCGTGTACGGCAACGGCTCACCTGGCTGCTCAGACTGCACTGCCCACGCACGATCGCAGGGCAACCAATGGGTCCAATCGGTGTAACCCGTCTTCAGCGCCTGCTCGATCAGCAAGCCACGAAATCCAGAGCAATCGACGAAGAAATCACCTTCTACTGTAGTTCCGTCCTTGAGCGTTACCGATGCGACGAAACCGGATTCCGGGTTCAGCGTGGTTTCTTCAATCAGTCCTTCTATCCTCTTAACACCTTTTTGCATGGAGAAAGACCTCAGGAACTGACCGTACTTGACTGCGTCGATGTGATACGCGTAATTCACAGGGGGAAGATCCTGACGCGCTTCGGGGTTTGTAATCGCGAACTTGCCATACTGCGCGGCGAGGGTTTCGATGTTGAACGCAAACAGTGGGCGAGGGTCCTTCTGCTGCCGCATTTTGTGCCAGATTTGATGGAAGGCGATACCTTCGATCTCGTAGCCGTAATTTCCGAAAGGGTGAAAATAGCTCTCGCCCTGCTGCCCCCAGTTGACGAACTGGATTCCGAGCTTGAAGGTGCCACCGACGGCGGACAGCATGTCCGAATCCTTGATTCCGACCAACTTGTTGAATCCCAGGAACGGTGGAATCGTGGCTTCGCCGACACCGACGATGCCGATATCCTCGGATTCGATCAACGTTACCTTGGCCAAACCATTGTTCGCAATCTTGCTAAACGCGGCCGCAGTCATCCATCCGGCGGTTCCACCGCCGACAATTACGATGTTTTTGATACTCAAGGCTGAATCACCCTTCCATTAGCAAGTGTTACTGCAGCATAGGTCAAGCTGTCCTGCCCTGCAGCCCGCAAAAAGAAAGCCGGGCTCTCTCAACGAGAAAGCCCGGCTCCAGTTCTGGACACTTGGCCGGTTGCTAGAAAGTGAAGCGTACAGCCAAGGTGTAACGTCGATCATTTCTGAACGACGATCGTCGTACCTGTGTGCCGTCAAAGTCAATGATCTGCGAGGTCTGCGTTACCTCATCGAGCAAGTTGACCCCTTGGAGACCGATCTTCACGTTCTCGAAACTGCCGAAGTTATTAAAGTTATAAAACACAGAGCCGTCGAGCTGCCCGGTGTCGTTACCCACAATCGGCGAGAATGGGAAAATGTCATCTCTTGGCGTGATCAGGAACTCTGAACGCCAGTTGTACGCAAGACGTGCGGACCAGATATCGTCTTCATAGAAGACAACCATGTTCACGGTATCTTCCGAAATACCCGGGAACCCGAGCCCGTCTGCAAATGGGCTGCGTTGCGTCTGATCGACTGGCCCCGTTAGATCACCACCGTCGATGTATGTGTAGGTGGCCTGGGCACCGAGAGCGTTGAACGGCGCCGGCAGGAAGTCAAAGGTCTGCTGATACCCCAGCTCGAACCCTTCCAGCGAACCGTCGTCGACGTTTGACGGCCCAGTGATTCGAGTTTCCGCGGTTGTGCCACCGGGCGATACCAGATCCCTTACCGTGACACCCTGCGTGATTAGCTTGTCGAATTCCTTCCAGAACATCGAGAAGGTCAAGGAGCCGACGTCACTAAAGTACCACTCTGCTGACAGGTCGTAGCTCCACGCTTCGACGGGGCGAACCAGTCGGTTACCCGTTTGAATCGCAAACAGCGGGCCGGTTTCCAGTTCGCCGGAATCCCTGAGCGAGTTGGTGTTGTCGCCGATAAGACCGCCGGTCGCGTAAGCCGCGAGATCGGGCCGCGAGATACCCTTTGACGCTGCCGCCCTGATCAGGAACGTGTCCGTGACCTGCACCTTCATATTGAAGCTTGGCAGAACGTGGTCGTAAGTAATGTCGGCATCGTCTGCCAGTATTTCGCCAGTGAACGCAGCCTGGAATTCCGCCTCACGCGCCGGAGATAACAGGCAATAGCCTGGAATCGAACCTGTCACGCCGCTGCAAAGCGTACCGTCGGGCGGCGGGCCCAGCGGGAACTGCAGTTCACCGTCCGATTCGATGGTTGTCTCGACGTAGCGAACGCCGATGTTGCCTGAGATCGGCCACGTGGTGTCGAATTCGAAGTCTGCCTGCAAGTAAACCGCTTCTGTAATCTCAGTGACATCGGAAATTTCACCGGGCAGGAACGGTCCTTCTTCAAGTCCTGTGCGATTGTATACGGGGCCCCAAGGGTTGGGATCGCCCCAGGCCGCGACCGGGCTTAGTGCTTGGATTCCGTCGTTTTGCTGTTCGGTGGTTCCATTGAAGTACTCACCCAGCATGTTGTCGCCGCCGAAGTACAGTGCCGCGCCGCCGGGCGTCGGCGTCGAAACTTCGCCGCGCTGGAAATCCGCGAACGGATCGCGCACCTCTGCAGTCGTGCTGACGCCAGCCGCACTCGCAAACACACCGCCACCGGCCCAGGGCGCTGACAACAAGCCCCAGTTACCGAAACGATTGTCACGAGTGACGCGATTGCGATCCGACCAGCGCGCGCCAAACTTGATCTCTTTGATGAAGAGATCTTCGCCCAGGTAGTAATCGAGATCCGCTCTTGCCGTCGTCATCTCGCCGTCGTTCTCGATCTGGCTATCGATCAAGAACCAGTAGATCGAACGATCGCGGTTAGTAAAGTAGCCGGGATCCGTCGAGCCATCCGTGGTTGCCGGTGTGCGGAACTGAACGTCGGGTGTATCGCCCGTGGTGTCGAGGTAGATGTCTGAGAACGTCTGCATCGTGCTGATAACGCCATCCTCAGAACGCTCGGAGTCGACGCGCTGTACCTCAAAGTTGACGGATAGTTGATCATTGGGCTGCCACGAGATGTCAAGCGACACATCTTCGGTTGACGAGTTGTCCTCGCGCTGGAAGCGCAACATTTCCGTCGGGATGCCCGTTGTCGAATGACACGGACCGCCGCTGGTGGAAACCAGAGATCCGGCCGGGCAGTCTGCAGGACCTCGTCCGTTTACATACGACAGTACACCTCGCTGGAACATCCCGTTGCTGTCGAACTCCCACGGTGATCCGGGGTTCTGTGTCGGGAATTCGCCGTCATTGTTGACCAAGGCAAGCATCGCGTTTTCATCGACCAGCAAGTCAGCCTCGGCGCGCAGGTACTCAGCGGTGACCAGCAGCTCGCCACTGGGGCTCTCCCACTGACCTATCAGTGATAACGCCTGGCGATCACGCTCGTAACCTGTCGTCCTGACGCCGGCGCCCTTCGGTACAACGACGCTGCCGGGCGCCGGGAAATTACTGGAATCAAAGTTACTGTCACCGCTGACGCCGCCGGAGTCTACGTTGGCAACGCGAATACAACCCGTGGAGTCCAGCGTGGTCGGGTCTCGGTAGCAGGGATCAGTCACCTGCGACGCGTTCGAGCGCGTATTCAGTTCCGATTGGGCATAACCTAGCTGGATGCCAAATCGGCCGCCGTCGGTTTCCCAACTGTTCGAGCCTAGAAACGACGCGGTCGGAGACCCTTCCTCGGCGATGTCGCCGTAGTTGTACTCGGTCGATGCGGCGAAGCGCATACCGTTGGTGTCCAGCGGCTTGCGCGTCTGCAGGTCGACCGTACCCGCGATTCCACCGTCGATCATGGACGCAGTCGCGTTCTTGTAGACGAGTACACCGCCGAGCAGCTCGGGTGATACGTCATTAAAACTCAACACCGTACCGCCGGTTGCCGAGAACACGTCTCGACCGTTCAGCTCTGATCGTACGAAGGGCAGTCCGCGAATTATGACGTCAGCGCCTTCAACCGAGAAGCGATCTGGGTCTGTGGATTTCTTGAATCGACCGATATTGACGCCGGGTACACGCTGCAGCGCTTCTGCAACGGATCTGTCCGGCAACGCGCCGATATCCGACGCCGTCACACCGTCGACGAAGGTGTCCGCGTTCTCCTTCATGGACTGTGCGGACGACAATGAGCTTCGGATTCCCGTGGTGACGATCTCTTCGATCACCTGTTCGTCGCTATCGCCCATCGCGTCCTGCGAATACGCAGGAACGGCTGCGCCCAGCGCAAGTGCAATACCCGCAGCAAGCGGCGTTCGTTTAAACGAAGGATTTCGCATCTGGTTGGTCCCCCCGAACCTATTCGGTTTTTTTATCTGTTTCACCGCGTTGCGCGTGTGAAACTCACCCCATCCGCAGCACTGTCACCCCGATGACAACGCTGTCAGGACCTTTATAAGGCGTTTATGACAGCGATGTCAATCAAGGTTCCAGTTGAATCTAATTCCGCGCCAGCCCGGTTTGCCCGTCTGCGCAATTCGACTACCATCACAGGCCTCGACCGTTGACCGACAGCCCGACGCTGTCGTCTTTACGGCAAAAATTTCAGTCAATTCAATGCGTTCAGGTATAGAGCGCGGAGACAACCATGAATTCCATTGGCAAAATGCTCGCCTCATCCGGCGCACTGCTGGCGTTGCTAGTCGCAAGCGGCTGCGCCACCAGTCCATCGACGACTGAGACCGAGGTCGCTGCAGACGCCGCCGGGTACCGTAATTTGCTGATTATCGGTATCGGTGAGGACTACGAGGGACGGACGCGCTTTGAACGCCGTCTGTCCAACGACCTGAAAGACGAAGGCGTCACGGCAACACCGATGTACGTCGCTGCCGGCGGCAACGTACCGATCTCCCGCGAGCAGGTCGTCTCGCTGATTGATGCGAATGCCTACGACGCGGTACTGATTGCGCGGGTGCTGGCCAGTGACGCCTCGACCGCCATCAAGGAAGGCTCCGCCGCGACCAAGTCGGTACGTCGTGAAGGTCGACCGCTGGACCTGTTCCGCTACGATTACGAGGAATTGAACGAGCCGAGTGACGTCGATTTCCGCGTCGGCGTCACCTTGTACACCGAGCTTTTCTCGACCGCGCAGGACAAAGAAGTTTGGGCGCTCGAGACAAACATCGCACCGAAGGACTACATGGACCTGCTGATCAACGAGGCCTCGGAAAAAATTGTTCGGCAGATGCGGCGAGACAAGCTGCTTAACAACTGACACCGGTGACGCGCAAAAAACGCATCGCAACGCTGCTGGCACTGCTGTGCCTGGTTGCCTGCGAGCCTCGCCAGGCATCGCTGCGACTGGTGCTACCGGAATCCCCCATCGACCAGGCGGTCGCGAGCAGCATCACGTCCGCAATCAACCGCGAATCCCACCTTAGGCTCGCACTGACCGAGACCTCGCTGACCGACGAACTCGCCATCGATGCCTTGATGGCCGGCGACGCGGATCTCGCACTGATTTCCAACAGCATGCCCTACCAGGAGGGCGTGGCGACCGTCATTCCGCTGTACCCCACCGTACTGCATGTGGGCAAAACCAGCGACGAGGTGTATCCGTCGCTCGCCGAACTGCTGCAGGACGCCAAAGTCTCCGCCGGCCCGGACGGGTCGGCCGCCCGCGTCATGCTCCGCCGTATTCTCGCGCAGACCGAACTGAACGACCTCGGGCACGAGTTCATCGAAGAGCCGGGGATCAGCAACATCCCCGACGTATTCGTCGTCTTTGCGCCCGTATCGCCGGCAATCATCCGGCAGCAAGTGCGGGAAGCGCCGCCGTTCACCTTGTCGGGTATCGGCCCGGTCGACAGCGTCGGAACCGGCTCGAACATCGACGCGGCCACCCTGGTGAACCCCTACTTCCGGCCGTTTGTCATTCCGGCGGGCATTTACGGCGAACTGACACCGGAACCGGTACTGACGCTGGCCGTCGACAAGGTCCTGCTGGCTCGCCAGGACATCGACAAGTCGCTGGTCTACGACCTGATCAATGACCTTGTGCGTCTGCGGCCGGCGCTCGCCGCGGAACAACCGGGACTGTTCACGGAACTGAACGGCGACTTCGATGCCGGTCGTTCCACCTTCGTCCTCCACGAAGGCACCCAGGCCTACCTGCAGCGCGAGGCGCCATCCGTGTACGAACGCTACTCGGGAATTGCCGAGGTGGCTGTGACGGTGATGGTCGCACTCGGCAGCGCTACCCTGGCCGGCGTCCGTATCTACCGGATGCGACGCAAGAACCGTATCGACAAGTTCTACACCGAAGTCATTCGTATCCGTCGCTCAGTGGCAGACAGCGACGCCGAGCGCGACACCGCGATTGAGAACATCCGCTCGCTGCAGAATAAGGCGTTCGAGCTGCTGGTGGATGAGAGACTTGCGGCCGACGAGTCCTTCCGAATTTTCCTGACGCTGTCGAACGAGGTCATCGAAGAGCTCAGTGCCGCCTGACTCCGCCGGTCGGTGTCTATCGATCAAGCAATCGCCAGAATGCCTGGATGTCCGTGTCATAAGGAAACGCGTTGCGCGCTCGGGCAATCAGTGATTTCACCTCCTCGACACGACCGAGTTGATTCAGCGCGACCGCGTAGACGTACACGAAGCGCGCGTTGTCCGGAGCGAGTCTGTGCGCAAGTTCGAGCTGTTCGATCGCAGCCTCGTAACGCTTGTCACGAATCAACGCAAGGCCATAGGCATGCCGGGCGACCGCAAGTTCCGGCGCTCGTTTAATCGACAGCTCGAGGTAACGCAGCGATGAGGCGTTATCCCCGGCGCGAAACTCAAAATCTGCCAGCACGGCCAGCGATTCGGGTTGGCTGGCTGCCGTCAGGACGGACTGTCGATAATCATCGGCGGCACTCGGGAACACACGGGCAGCGTCTGCCGGTAATCGGTCGCGCAGACTGACGAAGGTCAAGGCCGCCTGAGCGCGCACAGCGCGAACCGGGTCAGACAATAAATCCGAACCGACCATCGGACGCTCTCGAGGCGGCGCCGTGTGGATGGCTTGCAGGGCGGCAAGACGCACGAGCGGGTCCGCATCGCTCGTCGCAGACTCGAGCAGGACCAGTTCGTCCTTGTCGAAGGGAGCGCGCAACAAGCTGATCAGGGTTGCCCGGACGATCGGTGAGTACGCCTTGTCGATGTGTGCGGCAACCGCACCGCCACCGGAGCGCGCGTACGCGACAGCGGCGCCGTAGTGATTCACGTCTGACGCCGTCGTCGGCAAGCGGAAGCTGTGATCACGGCGACGATCAACGCCCATGTAGACCTCGTCCTGCATATGGCAGGA
This sequence comes from Pseudomonadota bacterium, assembly GCA_038747355.1. Taxonomy (GTDB): domain Bacteria; phylum Pseudomonadota; class Gammaproteobacteria; order Steroidobacterales; family Woeseiaceae; genus UBA1847. Next base: position 24,159 of record JBCDJX010000037.1, read on the forward strand.
CACGCAGTCGTTGTGTGCGGCGTGTTCTTTGCTGGCAAATCGCGCCGGCAGGTGACACTGCGCACACACATCGTTGGGCGCTGGGCCGGTTAGCAACTCACCGCTGTGTGCGTTGTGGCAGTCGGTGCAGGTCACGCCGGCGGCGTACATTTTGCTTTGTACAAAGGACCCGTACACAAACACCTCGTCCTGTATGCGACCGTCCGCGTGGTAGAGCCCGTCTTCCAGCAGCGCGACTCGGTGCGTATCCAGCAGTGGCTTACCGTAGTCGTAGTTCTCGGCCAGCGGGGCCCGACGCGAATGGCATTGGCCGCAACTCTCCGGCTGCTGCTGGCGCCGGGCCTCGCGGCTGCGCCGGGCGATACCGGTTTGCGGATCCATGACCCACGCGGCGACGCCGCGATCATCGAGATCAACTTGCAGTCCGTAGCTGCCGTCAAAGCCACTGGCCGCCTGCCGACGGTGCTCGGCACCGGGCCCGTGACAGGCTTCGCAACCGACCGAGACTTCCGAAAAAGTGGTGTCGAAGGCATCGCGGTCGAGATCGTAGCCCACCGTCACGTTGGTCGAATGACACTCGGCGCACATGTAATTCCAGTTAGCGAGCCGACCTGTCCAGTGCAGCGGATCGTCATGTCGAATGTCCGCGTCCGGGTACAGGTGATACCAGCGCTGGCCACCCTGCCCCGGCGGACGCGTATCCCAGGCGAACGGCAACACCTGTTTACGACCGTCTGCAAACTCGGTGAGGTATTGCTGCAGTGGGTAAACACCGAAGGTGTGACTCACTATGAATCGCTCGGGTTTGCCGTGTTCGTTTTCCGTTCGCATGACGAAAGCACCGGCGTCGCGCAGCATCGCGGATGTGCGGCCGAAGTAGTCAATGCTGGCATTGTCGAAATCACCAAGCACCGTGTCTGCGGTCGCTAACTGCATCGCCCGTTGGTGATGCGATCCCTGCCAATCCCGGAATTGCCTGGCGTGGCAGTCAGCGCAGGATTCACTGCCGATAAATGCCGGCGTGGATACGGCGCCGAGAACAAGGTCGCCGGTTTCATCGTCAGCCGTGCAAGCGAGCAGAATCGGCAACACGAGAAAGCAAAGCGGCAAACGAGTCATGGCCTCACTATAAGCCGACCTGCGTTCTCTCGAAAACATCGCAGCTATCCGGGTTATCAGCCGATGAACCGCGACTACCCGGCAACGGAGCTTGTAGCGGCCAGCGCCGTTCGAATGGTAGATTCATTGCTGTGGTCCGCCAGGGCCCGTGAATTTCCTACGGAAATATCGGAATCCAGTGTATGCGCGGACGACTCTTGCTGATTGCAGCGGCCACTCTCGCGGGCTGCCAGACGCTCCCGGTAGAGGAACCGCCTCCCCCCGTTGTGCAGGTCGAGCCCGTGGCGCCCGAACCGCTGCCGGTCGAGCCGGAGCCGGAACCAGCGCCGCCCACCGAGTGCGAGTTGCTGCTGGACGCCCTCGAAACAGCAACACCGCAAATGGCGTCTGTCGAAGAGCGCCTGGCCGAATACACCGATCGCATCGAGGCCGCGACCGACGCGCTGCGCCGTCCGCCGCCGCGCCCTGCCGAATGCCCGGAAATCCGCGGGACCGGCGCCAATGGCAAGGAGACCATCGGTGCCATTGAATGGATTTACATGGATCCGCCGGGTCGACACTATCGAGCGCGGGTCGACAGCGGCGCTGAGACATCGTCCCTGAGCGCCAAGGAAGTCATTGAATTCGAACGTGACGGCGAAGACTGGGTGCGATTTACCTTCGATCACGACCGCCGGGACGACGCAGTCAGTATCGAGCTGCCTATCGTGCGCCGCGCGTTGATCCGACAGGTTGCTTCCGATGAAGCCGAGCGCCGTGTCGTGGTGGAAATGGATATTCGCCTCGGCGACCGTCTGCAGACCACCGAATTTACGCTGACCGACCGCAGCCGCATGACCTATCCGGTTCTGCTGGGGCGCGCCTTCCTGATGGACCTGTACGTCATCGACGTCGCCGAGTCGTATACGCATCCGCGGTACGAACCGAAATAACTCATGAGCGCAACCCCCGACGCCAGCCGCAGCTTCTCTTTGTACGCCGTTGTTGGCGTACTGCTGGTGGTGGGTATTGGCCTGTCCATCCAGCGGCATATCGCCTATGACATACCGTGGGTACCGGGCACCGCGCAGAAAGTCTGGTCGATCGAGGCGCGTATCGAGTTTCGCGCAAATGGGGGACCGGTATCGACCGTACTGCGACGTCCGCCCCGGGAACAGGGCGGTTTTTCTCTGCTCGACGAAAGCGGCGCGTCCTCCGGCTACGGGCTGAACCTGATTGATGATCCTTCGGGCCCGCTGGCGCAATGGTCTGTGCGCGCAGCGGACGGCCCACAGGTCCTCTACTACCGGGTCGACGTGCTGGAACGGCTGACCGGGCCGGCCGAGATCACGCCGCCATCACCGCCGATTCGAGCGCCGAATTTCGAAGAACCCTACGACACCGCGGTTGCCGCCGTCTTAGAGCGCGCCTACGCCCTGTCGTCCGATCCGTTCAGCCTGACACGCCAGCTGATCTCCCAGTTCGAGACCAACAACCGTGAGCAGAACGAACAGTTGCTGGTGAACGAATTCGGTGAAGACGGATTGCCCGAACTCCTCGCCGACATCCTGCAAACAGGCGGCATACCCTCGGCGACCGTGTACGGCCTGCTGCTCGAGGACGGCCGACGGCGGCAGCGACTGCAGCCCATCCTGCGAGTCTGGTCTGACGATCGCTCGGAGACCTTCCCGCTTGGGCTGACGGCCGCAGAGCAGCGTCTGCCGCTGATGATCTGGCAGCCGACCCGCGGATTCGTACTGGAAGTGACCGGCGGCAGTCGGTCTGATCTGACGTTCTCCATGATTCGATCGGACGCCACCAACTACGGCGCTGTTGCGGGTGCGCTCGGCGAATCGATGGACTGGTTTGCGTTCTCGATCCATTCGCTGCCGATTGAAGAACAGGCGATGTTCAAGACGATTCTGCTGCTGCCGATCGGCGCGCTGGTCGTTTGTTTCCTGCGCATCATCGTCGGTCTGCAGACCTCCGGCACCTTCATGCCCGTGCTGATCGCGCTCGCGTTCATCGAGACGACACTGGTCACCGGGCTCGTCGGCTTCCTGCTGATCGTGTCAATTGGCCTGTTGATCCGAAGTTATCTGTCGCACCTGAACCTGCTGCTGGTCGCACGCATCTCGGCGGTCATTATCACCGTCATCACCCTGATTTCGGTGGTCAGCGTCTTCAGTCATCAGGTGGGACTGATCGAGGGACTGAAAATCACGTTCTTCCCGCTGATCATCCTGTCGTGGACCATCGAACGCATGTCGATCCTGTGGGAGGAAGAGGGACCGCGGTCGGTCGCGATTCAGGGCGGCGGCAGTCTGGTCACGGCGATTCTCGCTTACCTCGCCATGACCAACGCCTGGGCACAGCACCTGACGTTTAATTTCATCGGCCTGCAATTCGTCATGTTGGCGCTGATCATGCTGATCGGTAACTACAACGGCTACCGCCTGCTCGAACTGCGTCGTTTCTTCCCGCTGGTCCGGCGCTCGAACTGATGTTCGCATCCAGGTCGTCACTGAAGGCGCTGGGCGTGGTCGGCATGAACGATCGCAACATCAACCTGATTGCGCGTCATAACCCGCGGCGCCTGTTCCCGCTGGTCGATAACAAGCTCAAGACCAAGCTGCTGGCACGAGAGCACGGCTTACCGACGCCGGGATTGATCGGTTCGCTGAGCCTGCAACATGAGGTACAGGAGATCGAAGCGATTGTTCATGACCAGCCGGGCTTCGCTATCAAGCCGGCGACAGGCAGTGGCGGCAAGGGCATCCTGGTAATAGTCGATCGACAGGAAGAGGCATTCGTCAAAGGCAGCGGTGCACTGGTGGATCTGCTGCACCTCAAGCGACACGCGTCGAATATTCTCTCGGGACTGTTCAGTCTTGGCGGCAGTCCCGACATTGTGATCATCGAGGAGCTGATCCGGCCGGACCCGTTGTACGAGGACCTGTCGGTCGAGGGCGTGCCGGATCTCCGGGTTATCGTTTACCGGGGCTTTCCGATCATGGCCATGCTTCGCTTGTCGACGCGCGCGTCAGACGGGAAGGCGAACCTGCACCAGGGCGCGGTCGGTGTGGGTGTCTGCGTCCTGAGTGGAAAAACCATCAACGCCGTCCAGTTCGATAAGCAGGTGACGATCCATCCCGACACCGGTGCCGATCTGCACCAAATCCAGATCCCCGACTGGGAAGAGCTGCTGACGCTGTCGGCACGCTGCGCTGAAGCCTCCGGACTCGGCTATCTGGGTGTCGATCTGGTCCTGGATATCAACAAGGGACCGATGCTGCTTGAACTCAATGCGCGCCCCGGACTCGCTATCCAGATCGCCAACGGTGAGGGCCTCATGCCGTGTATTCGTGCGATCGACGCCCTGCCGCCACAAGACTTCCGCAAGTCTGCGCAGGCGCGTGTGGCGATTGGCAAGCAGGCGCTCGCGGCTATCGTCTCCGCGCGACGTTGAATCGCTGCCGAACGTAGTTTTCGGCTTCCAGTTCCTCGAGCACCGCAAACGCAAAGTCCTCGGGCGAGATCTCGGCGGGTCGCCCGTCGGCGTCACGCAACAACACATCACCGCCCCAGACGAGATCGCCAGTACGCCCCTCGAGGCGCAGACCGTTCGGCGGTGTCGCCACTGTCCAGTTCACGTCGCTGGCGCGAAATGCGTCGAGTGCGAGCTGATGACCGTAGAACATGGCGTAGTTTGCGTTGGACACATCGACGCGCCCCATCTCCAGCAGGGTTTTGCCGTCGGCGTATTCCAGCGTGAACAGATTGCCAACAAAGATCAGGCGCGGCGCCTGGTCGCCGAGCGTCTGCAGCACGTCGATCAGCTGCGCGGCGGCGACCGGCGCAATGTAATTTTCCGGCACTTTGTCCACAGGCGCGCCGCCGACAGAGACGATCACCGCGTCATGCTGTGACAACAGCAGCCAGGACGCTGCCGGATCCAGGATATCGCTCTCCACGATGCGGATGTGGTCGGCAAATTGAGCCAGTCTGTCCGCGTTGCGGCTCACGCCGGTTACCCGATAGCCACGATCAACCGCCTCGGACACAATCGGCTGCCCGATGCGACCGCTGGCACCATAGATCAGCAAGGTTTTGGCCGCCTCCGCGCCGGGTGGCGACGCCAGGCTGCACGGAGTGCCCAGCAAAAAAGCGAACAAAGCCGTCAGGGTCCAGCGAGTCGTCATGCTAAGTCATCCATCTCGAGAGTCAGCGAAGCCTTGGAGTCGACGCGGCCACTTTAGTTTCGTCAACACAGGCCAAGTTTAGCTGAGCCATTTACCGGCGCGGGACGACGGCCGGCCTTTGCTATGATCTCGGCTCGATCTGTCGTCCAGGACACGCCCATGAAAGCTGCCCTCTTCCACGCCTTTGGTGAGGCGCTGACCATCGAAACCGTTGCCGACCCGCAACCCAACGACGACAGTGTCGTAATTGCGGTGCAGGCGACCGGTCTGTGTCGCAGCGACTGGCACGGCTGGATCGGGCACGACCC
>JBCDJX010000038.1:0-29201 GCA_038747355.1 Pseudomonadota bacterium
AAGAGCCGCGTGATCCTGGAGAGCTCGGACCTGGCGCGCGAAAGCTATCGCGTGTTCCTGGATCTCGTTTCCGATGATCCGGTGCTGCGTGCCGAGGCGATGCGTCGCCTGGGAGACCTTGAACTGGAAGCGACCGAAGCGGCGCAACTGCAGGAAAATGTCGACGCGCTGGAGGAAGAGGCCTACGACAACGCCGTCGGTCTGTACCAGAAGTTGCTGGAGGCCTACCCGGATTACCGGCGTAACGACACCGTTTTGTACCAGCTGGCGCGCGCCTACGAAGTGGGTGGTCGAACTGACGAGGCGCTCGCGACGCTGAACGAGCTGGTGCAGTACTACGCGGACACGCCGCTGATCGACGAGGTGCAGTTCCGTCGCGGTGAGATGCTGTTCCTGCGCAAAAAATACAACGACTCTGAAATGGCCTACTCGAGCGTGATCGACTACGGCGATTCATCGAGATTTTACGAGCAGTCGTTGTACAAGCTCGGCTGGTCGCAGTTTAAACTGGCCTGGCACGAGGACAGCCTGCAGCCGTTTTTCACGTTGCTGGATCGCAAGATCGGTGAGCTGGAGCTGAAAGACGGCGAATCGATGCTGACCGATCTCTCGCGCGGCGAGCAGGAGCTCGTCGAGGATACATTCCGCGTACTCAGCATCAGCTTTTCCTACATGGCCGGTGCTGACAGCATTACCGAATTTCTGGAGAACCGCGGCCGACCGACCTACAGCCACGTGATCTACCGCAATCTCGGCGACCTGTATCTCGACCAGCAGCGCTTCGTCGACGCGGCAAAGAGTTACGAGGCCTTCGTGGCGCTAGATCCGTACCACCCGAAAGCGCCGCTGATGCAGGTTGACGTCATCGAGTCCTACAAGCTCGGTGGATTTCCGTCACTGGTGCTGGATGGCAAAAAGGACTTCGTCGATCGCTACGGCATGGACGGCGAATTCTGGGTGCGCAACCCGCGCGAGGAAAACACCGCGGTCGCCGGCCATCTGAAAGACAACCTGAACGATCTTGCCCAGTACTACCACGCGGAAGCGCAGGAGAAGGGCGCGATCAGCGATTACCAGGAAGCTGCGCGCTGGTACCGCAAATACCTCGCGTATTTCCCGGGCGAGCCGGACACGGCCAACACCAACTTCCTGCTCGCCGAAATCCTGTTCGAGAGCCAGGACTTTGCGGCGGCGACCGAAGAGTACGAGCGTACGGCGTACGCCTACCCCAAACATGAAAAGTCCGCCGAAGCCGCCTACGCGGCAATTTTGTCCTACAAGGAACATGAGTCCACGTTGGACGGCGAGGCCAAAGTGGCGTGGCACCAGCAATCGCTGGACAGCGGCCTGCGCTTTGCCGACACCTATCCGGAACACCCTGAATCCGGTGCTGTGCTGACCAACGTTGCCGACGACCTGTTCAGGCAGGAGCAGTTCGATCTCGCGATGAAAGTTGGTGAACTGGTGGTTGCAAAGCAGCCGCCGGTCAAGCCTGAACTGGCACGTACGGCGTGGACCGTGATCGCGCATTCACAGTTCGACACGCTGATGTTCGCCGAGGCGGAGCAGTCCTACTACAGCCTGCGTAATTTCACGCCGGTTGACGACGAAGACGCCCAGCAGGACATCAAGGATCGCATTGCATCGGCGATTTACAAGCAGGGTGAGATGGCGCGCAACGGCGGAGACCTCGAAACCGCGGTGGCCAACTTCCTGCGACTCGGCAAAGTCGTACCGGACTCCGACATTCGTGCAACCGCGGAGTACGATGCGGCCGCGGCATTGATCAATCTGGAAGCCTGGGATCGTGCGTCTGCGGTGCTCGAGGACTATCGCCGCGATTATCCGGAAAGCGAGCTGGCGGAAGACGTCACGCAGAAGCTGGCCGTGACGTACATGTCGTCCGGGCGCGGTGTCGAGGCCGCGAAAGAGTTTGAACGCATCGCGGTTGCGGAAAGCAGCAACGAAGACATTCAGCGCGAGGCCCTGTGGAAAGCCGCAGAGCTTTATGAAACGGCGCAGGCGGTGAACGACGAACGTCGTTTGCTTGAGACGATTATCGATCGCTTCCCGAATCCCTTGTCCGAATCCATCGAAGCGCGTTACCGACTGCTACAGCTCGCTGAGGCGAGTGGCGACGAGCAGCTGCGTATGGCACGACTGCGGGATCTTGTCGACGTCGACAAGCGCGCGGGCAGTCAGCGTTCCGATCGCACCCGCTATCTCGCGGCGACCGCCTCGATCGAGTTGGCCGAGCCGGTGCGAAAGCGCTTCGAAGTCGTGAAATTTACCCAGCCGCTTGCTGAGAGCCTCAAGCTCAAACGCGCGTTGATGGAAGAGGTCATCGAGGTTTACACGGACGCGGCAGACTACGGCGTTGCGGAAGTCACCACGGCCGCGACCTTCCAGTTAGGCCAGGTCTACGAGGTATTTAGCAGCGACCTGATGAATTCCGAGCGCCCGGACAACCTCGACGAACTGGCGCTCGAGGAATACGAATTACTGCTCGAAGAGCAGGCCTACCCGTTTGAGGAAAAGGCAATCGACCTGTATCGGGTCAACGCCAATCGCGCGCCGGATGGCGTCTACGACGAGTGGGTTCAGAAGAGTTTTGATCGTCTCGCCGGGCTGATGCCAGCCCGCTACGCGAAATCGGAGCGCATCGAAGATGTTGTCACCTCGCTTTATTAAACGGATTTCGACCGCGTTGGCTGTCCTGCTGGTCGCGGGCTGCGCCACGGTGCCCTCTGGCACGGTCAGGAATGACGACGCGGATGCCGCTCCGGCGCGAGACGTTCCCGCGCGCGCACAGACGATGTACGAGCAGGCGGCCGCCTCGATGGCTGCGGGCGACCTCATCGACGCCGAGCTGCGATTCAAGGAATTCCTGCTGACCTACCCCGATTTTCCCGGTGCGCACGTCAATCTCGCCATTATTCACGGCGCCAACGGAAACGACGAGGCCGCCATGGCTGCGGTCAACGCCGCTCTGGCGATCGATGCCGAGCACGTGCCCGCGCTGAACCAATTAGGGGTACTGCATCGCAAAAACGGCAATTTCACAGAATCTGAGGCCGCTTATTTGAAAGCGGTCACAGTCCAGCCTGATTACCCGTTGGCACACTACAACCTGGGTGTACTCAACGAGCTCTACCTGCAGCGTCTCGACATGGCCCTGCAGCATTTTGAGCGTTACCAGGAGCTCGTTGGCGAAGACAAGCAGGTCGGGCGCTGGATTACCGATCTGCAACGTCGCGTGGCTGCGAATCAACGGACAGCCAACGTCACGGAGTGAATATGACTGCAAGGATTGCAAAAGCCTGCCTGATCGTCGCGTGCTTCGCGATGTCGTCGCTCGTCCTTGCGCAGGAGGCCGATGATATCGGCCCGGCTGTCGACACCTCTGCCCAGTCTGATGCCTTTAATGCCGACGCGTTTGAGCCCGGCGTCGACACCTCGGCGCCCGTGCAGGCGGATGATCTGCAACCCGCGGTAGATACCTCGTCGACGATTGACGAGATCGAACCCGGCGTTGAGGACCTCGAGCCCGCGGTCAGCCTGAGCTCGGACGGTCGCGTGTCGGTCGGCCGGCAGGATAACGGCCCCGTGATGGACAGTATCACGCTGAGCCGAACCGAAATTACCGGTAACCAGGAACTGCCGACGGTCATGTACATCGTGCCCTGGCAAAAATCCGACCCGGGTGACCTGATGGGTCGGCCGGTCAATACCCTGCTCGACGAAGTGCTCGCACCGATCGACAGGGAAGAATTCGTTCGCCAGGTGGACTACTACGGCGAACTGTATGGAACTGATGAAGAGTAAATCGCCCGTCTAGCGGGCTAAGAGGAGCAAAACCATGAGCACGATTGTGACCTTTTTCCAGCAGGGCGGTGCATTCATGTACCCGATCCTGTTTGTGTTCGCGTTCGGTATCGCGATTGCGGTCGAACGCTGGACCTACCTGACCCTGGCCGGTGCCAGCAACCGCGCACTGTGGAAGAAAATCGTACCGTTCCTGAAGGCCGGTAACTTCCAGGAAGCGGCTGCACAAACCGCCAAATCCAAAGCCGCTATCGGCTCGATTCTGACGTACGGCCTGTACCGCGTTAAATCTGCTCGTCGTCGTGACGACATCGAGAAGGCGATGGAAGAAAGCCTGATGGAAGTGCTGCCGCGTCTCGAAAAACGCACGCACTACCTGGCCACGCTGGCGAACATTGCAACGCTGCTCGGCCTGCTCGGTACGATTATCGGCCTGATCCGCGCGTTCACCGCCGTTGCGACCGCAAACCCGGCCGACAAGGCTGACCTGCTGTCCGCATCAATTTCGACGGCGATGAACACCACGGCATTCGGCCTGATGGCGGCCATTCCGCTGCTGCTGATTCACGCACTGCTGCAGACCAAGACCAACCAGTTGGTCGACAGTCTTGAGATGGCGAGCGTGAAGTTCCTGAATGCCGTTACTGAGCGTCAGCTGAACCCGAACGGAGCGTAACCATGATTCGCAGCCGCAGAGGCGGCCGTCGTAGAGACATCGACGCGGCCGAACTCAACATCACGGCGTTCATGAATCTGATGGTGATCCTGGTTCCGTTCCTGCTGATTACCGCGGTGTTCTCGCGTCTGGCAGTGCTTGAGTTGTATCTGCCGGGTGAATCGTCCGAGCCGGCGACGCCACAGGAAGAGCAGGTCTTCCAGCTGGAAATCACGGTCCGCCAGGACCGGATTGAGGTTGGCGATCGCAACCAGGGCGCTCTCGGTATCTATGACAACACCGAGGACGGCTATAACTTTGATGCCGTCAGCGACAAGCTTGCCGAAATCAAGGAGCAGTATCCGGAGAAAACGGATGCCTCTATCTTGATGGAGCAGGACATCGACTACGAGACAATTGTCCTGGTGATGGACCTGGTCCGCGTCAAGCAGGACATCGAGGACGGCGCCATTGTTCGCAAGGAGCTGTTCCCGAACCAGTCGATCGGTGACGCGCCGGTGCTCGACGGAGGTGCTGGATAATGGCTATTTCGAAACGCGCCATCCGCATGGAGAAACACCACAAGCGCAATAAAGCGACGGGTGGTCTCAACCTCGTGTCATTGATGGATATCTTCACGATTCTCGTGTTCTTCCTTCTCGTTAACTCCTCTGACGTGGAAGAACTGCCGAACCAGAAAGATATCCAGCTGCCGGAGTCGATTGCGGAACAAAAGGCATCCGAATCCGTGGTCATCATGATCGGCGACAAAGACATTCTCGTGCAGGGTGCCGTCGTTGCCAGCGTCGCAGACGTTATGGCGGCTACCGGTAATGACATACCGGCCGTCCGCGAAGCGCTGAAGTCGCAGAACGATCGCGTACTGCGTCGTGAAGCGAACGACGATATATCGCAGCGCGAAGTCACGATCATGGGCGACCGCGAGATCCCGTACCGTCTGCTGAAGAAGGTCATGGCGACAGCGACCCAGGCGGACTACGGAAAAATTTCACTGGCTGTACTGCAGAAGAGCTCTGATCAGCTCGATGAGCTGCAGGCCGCAAGGTAGCCGACGGAAACGCAGGAGAAGGTAGTGAATTTACCGTTCTACAGAGAGTTCGACCTGCCGTGGACGTCGGAGGCGAACCAGGACAAGAAGTTCCAGAAGCTTCTGGGCACGATCTTCCTGGTGACGCTGACCCTCGGACTGGTATGGCCGTTCATTCCGGTACCTGAGCCGGACCCTTATGAAGTGGAAGAGATTCCGCCGCGGATTGCGCAGATTCTTCTAGAGAAGAAGCCGCCGCCTCCGCCGCCACCAGAGCCGGAGCCCGAGCCGGAACCGGAAGAGGAGATCGCTGATCCCGAGCCGGACCCGGTCACCGAGCCCGAGCCTGAACAGGTTGTCGAGGTTGAGCCTGAACCGGAACCGGAGCCCGAACCGGATCTTCGCGAGGAAGCCAAACAACAGGCCCAGGCCGCACTGATGCCGTTCCAGGAAGACCTGGCGAGCCTCGTCGACCAGTCTCTGATTGAGACCGTCGCCGATAATCGCGAGCTTTCACAGACGGTGGGTGAGGCTGAACGCAACGAGCGTTCGATGATCACGTCCTCGGCGGGTACCGCCTCGGGTGGTATCAACACGGCCAACATGAGCCGCAACACCGGCGGTGCCGGACTGGCCGAACGCGTCGCGACGCGTGTCGAAAGCCCGGTCGCAGGTCTTGCACCGGCGGGCGGTACCGCAAGCCGAACCGGCACCAGTGGGAAAGCGTCTCGCTCGCGCGAGGAAATCGAACTCGTGTTCGACCAGAACAAGGGCGCAATTTTCGCACTGTATAACCGTGCGCTGCGCGTCGATCCGACGCTGGAAGGCAAGCTGGTTCTGCGTCTGACGATTGCGCCGGACGGCTCGGTCACGTTCTGCGAGGTGGTTTCGAGCGAGCTCGGCGACCCGGAACTCGAGCGTAAGCTGGTCATGCGCATCAAGCGCTTCAAGTTTGAAGCACGCGATGTGGAGCCGATCACGACCGAGAAGCCGATCGACTTCTTCCCGGCCTAAGCGCTACGACAAAAACGGATGCCCGCCGGTTCTCGCCGGCGGGCATTGCTCCTCCGGAGGCGACTGCCGTATCCTGCGGCTCACCGGACTCACGGGGCACCTCGATGAAACACTTCCTGATCGCGGCTTTGCTGGTCGTATCCACACCTGTCGGTGCGCAGCTCACCATTGACCAACTGATTTCCGAAGCCGGGCTGCGCGAAGGCGGCGAGCCGGTGCGCGAGCACCCCGGGTGGCGCAAGCCGGAGAAGATCGTGGCACCGGCGTCCATCGCTGACCTGCTTCGCGCCGCGTACCCGAACATCGAGATCGTCTCGGCGAGTCGATCGGACGCGGCGTCAAAAGTGGCGGGAGCTGATGTGCTGCTGAGTTGGTGCTCGAACGACATCGTGTCGTCCTCCGAGCGTCTTCGCTGGGTGCAGATTTTTAGCGCCGGTGCTGAACGCTGCTTGTCGACCGACAAAATTCTTGACGGCAGTGTTCTGTTGACCAACGCACAAAAGATGACCTCACCGGCCATCGGTGAGCACGCCATCGCGATGACGCTGAGCCTGTCGCGCAGCCTCGTGCAGTACGCCAAGTCCATGCCGGACGCACCCTGGGAGCGTGCGAACACCATCGAAACCGTCGACGGCAAAACGATGCTGGTTGCCGGCCTGGGCGGCATCGGTCGTGAAACCGCGAAACGCGCGAATGCGCTGGGAATGCGGGTCATCGGCACACGCAACAGCTCACGCGAAGGCCCGGACTACGTCGACTATGTCGGATTGTCGGACGAGCTCCTCGAGCTTGCGGGCCAGGCGGACGTTGTCGTTAACGCGCTGCCGCTGACCGACAAGACCCGCGGCTTGTTCAACGCGGACTTTTTCGACGCCGTGAAGCCGGGCGTCATTTTCGTTAACGTCGCGCGCGGCGGAAGCGTTGTTCAGGATGACCTGATTGCAGCACTCAACGACGGTCGAGTGGCGGCCGCCGGCCTGGATGTAACGGATCCCGAGCCGCTGCCGGCCGACCACCCGCTCTGGCAGATGGACAATGTGCTGATCACGCCGCATATCGCCTGGGCCGGCGCTGATCGGCAGCGCACCGCGTTGCTGGCCATCGAGAATGTTCGTCGCTACATCGCCGGCGAGCGACTCCTCAACGTTGTTGACCCGGCGCGAGGCTACTGAATGAAGCGTGCGGCACTGGATGGCGCCGAGAGGCGCCGTCTGTACCTGTTTCGTCACGGCGCCGTCGACTACGTTCACCCCGACGGCAGCTGGGTCGAGGATCCGGATGCAGTGCCTTTGAATGCGCGCGGTCGTGAGCAGGCGGCTCACCTCGCGGACGCGTTTTCGGGCGTCGCGATCGACAAGGCAATCTGCTCAGGCCTGCCGAGAACCCGGGAAACCGCGACCACGGTGCTCGCCGCTCGTAAGCTCGACATCGGTATACACCCGGAGCTGGAAGAGATTCGTCCGGCCAAAGGTGAACAATCCGGCGGCTACGATCCGGTTTCCGATGTTGCCTTCTCTCACTGGCGTGCCGAAGACCCCGCGTCCACCTTTCTTGGCGGCGAACGCTACAGCGATTTCTATGCGCGTGTGACCGCCGAGATCGAGCGCATAGTGGCCGACGACAGCTGGCACAACCTGGCCGCATTCGCCCACGGCGGCACCAACGCGGCTGTGCTTGGCTGGGTGACGGGGCTGGGCGTCAGCGCCTTCGGTCTGTTCGACCAGCAAACCTGTTGTCTCAACGTCATCGACTTCGATGTGCGTGATGGCACGCTGCTGCGCAAGACCCTGCGCGCGGTCAACATCACCTCGATGGACCCGATGAAGTCCGAGCGCCACGCCGGTGACATGGAACTGCTGGCGAAGCGCCTGATTAAAATGGGCGTGGTGTAGGCAACCGTGCCGAGCGCGAGCGACGTCCGCAAGGCGCTGCAGGCGCTGGCTGATCCGGAAATCGCAGCGCACTCCGCGGGCTTTTTCAAGTCAGCTCCCGATGAGTACGGCGAAGGTGACATCTTCATCGGTGTTCGCGTCCCGAAAATTCGTGAGTTGGTCAAACAGTATCGCGAGCTCCCGGAACGGGCAGTCCTATCCCTGTTGCGAGCGTCCGTGCACGAAGAGCGCATGGTCGCCGTGCTGGTGCTCGTCGAGCAATTCAAGCGAGCGGATGCTGAGCAGCAGGAGAGAATTGCGACGCTTTATCTCGACCATCGCGAGTTCGTCAACAACTGGGATCTGGTGGATTCCTCGTGCCACAAAATCCTCGGGCCGTGGTTATTCCACCGGCAACGCGATCGGCTTTTTGAACTCGCCAGGTCGGCGTCCTTGTGGGATCGGCGTATCGCAATGATGACGACGTATTATTTTATTCGCAGGGACGACTTCGACGATGCCCTTGCGCTGGCCCGCATCCTGCGCAACGACGAGCACGACCTGATCCACAAGGTGGTCGGCTGGATGCTGCGCGAGATCGGAAAGCGTGATGTCGCTGTCGAGACGAGGTTCTTGCAGGACCATTACCAGCAGATGCCCCGCACGATGTTGCGATACGCCATCGAAAAGCTGCCGCAGGCGACACGCAAGGCGTATCTGGAAGGCCGTGCCTGAGGTCGCTGCTTCCGGTTTCCCGCCGATCGAGGCACCGGGTGCAAGGGTGCTCGTGCTGGGCAGCCTGCCGGGAACAGCTTCGATCGAAGCAAAGCAGTACTACGCGCATCCCCGCAATGCGTTTTGGACCATCATGGCGGAACTGGCTGATGCGCGCGGTGACTACGAGGCACGCTGCGGCGCCCTGATGCGTCGTGGCATTATGGTCTGGGACGTGCTGGCACAATCGGTGCGACCGGGAAGCCTCGATGCGTCGATACGCATGGACACCGCTGTCGCCAACGATTTTGCCGCCGTGTTTCAGCGCCAGCCGGATATCGAGCTGGTCGCGCTGAATGGCAGGAAGGCGGCCGATATGTTCCGGCGTTTCGCGCGTCCGCCCGCACATGTCCGCAGCGCGACATTGCCTTCCAAGAGCCCGGCGTATGCTGCGCTGAGTATTCCGAAGAAACTCGAACGGTGGCGCGACGTTCTCGCGCCCATTCTCAACAAGGAGTAAGCCATGATTGCCTACACTATGGTCGGAACCAACAATCTCGATGCTGCCGCGGCGTTCTACGACGCGTTGTTCGACACGATCGGTGTCGGCCGCGTGTGGACCAGCGAAAGCGCGGTCGGCTGGGGGCCAAACATGACGGTCCCGACCTTTGCCGTGACCAAGCCACGTGACGGTAACGCCGCGACGGTTGGCAACGGCGTGATGATTTCACTGGCCATGCCGGACACCGCTGCGGTTGACCGCTTGCACGCGAAGGCGCTGGAACTGGGCGCCGCTGACGAAGGTGCGGCGGGCCCACGCGGTGAACAGTTTTATTGCGGTTACTTTCGCGATCTCGATGGCAACAAGATCAACGCGTTTGCGATGCAGTAATGACCACCGCGATCTTTGGGCCGATGCTGGCCCTGATGGTGTTGACGGTCCTGGTGTGGACCTGGATGTACCATAAGCGGCTGAGCTTTATCCTCCGCAACAAGGTCAGGACGCGTGACCTGAAAACGCCCATGCAGGGCGCGAAGGTGTTCCCGGAGGATGTGGTCTACCCCGGTCTTAACCTGTCGAATCTGTTCGAGTTACCGGTGCTGTTTTACGCGCTGTGTCTTTATCTGTACGTCGCCGGCGATGTCGACCAGCTGTACGTCATCCTCGCCTGGGCCTTCGTGGCCGGCAGGGCGCTGCACAGCCTGGTGCACGCTACGGTCAACAACGTAAACGTGCGTTTTATCGTTTACATGCTGGCGTCGTTTGTCCTGTGGGCCATGCTCGGCAGGGCGGTGTACCAGTACCTGTCGAGCGTGTTGTAACTTTTTATCAACAGCAAGGTCGAAGATCTGTATGACCCAGCAAACCGTATCGCGTCGACGGCGCATTTTTCGAGAGGCCTTGTCTTTGGCGGGCCTCGTCTTGTTGATTCTCGCGGCGCGTTCTTCGCTCGCTGACCATTACTACGTCCCGACCGGGTCGATGGAACACACACTGCAGGTGGGGGACCGCGTCGTTGTCGACAAGCGCGCCTACGGCCTGAGACTGCCGTTCACCCTGAGCCGGGTGATTCACGGTGAATCGGTGGAGCGGGGTGAAATCGTCATTTTTGATTCTCCCGTCAACGGTAAACGACTGATCAAGCGGGTTGTCGCCGTTGGCGGCGACGAGGTCTTGCTGATGGATGGCCGGCTGAGCATCAACGGCGTCGCGCTGGCGGCTGGCGTGGACCTCGAACGGTTCGGTTCGAGGCTGGCGGAATTGAAGCTCGACAACGGTGGCGGCCCGGATATTGCCGGGCGTATCCCGACAGGGATGTTGCTGGCGGTCGGGGATCACCGCGGCAACAGCCTCGACGGCCGTGCCTTCGGCCTGGTGTCCGAGCGGGAAATTTACGGCAAGGCGGTCGCCGTGTATTACCGCCGCGGCGACGGCTTTACCTGGCGTCGTTTATAGCGCGCCTTCGCCGGTTTCACCGGTTCGAATTCGCCAGACGTTGTCCAGCGGTGAGACGAAGATCTTGCCGTCGCCGACCTTTCCGGTTTTCGCGGCGTCGATAATGACCTCAACGACACGTTCCACCTGGTCGTCGGCGACCGCGACTTCGATCTTTGCCTTTGGCAGGAAGTCGACGACGTACTCGGCACCCCGATAGAGTTCGGTATGGCCGCGCTGTCGGCCGAATCCCTTCACTTCAGTCACGGTCATGCCGTTGACCCCCGCTTCGCCGAGAGCGCTGCGAACATCATCGAGTCGGAAGGGCTTTACGATCGCGGTAACGAGTTTCATTGGCGAACCTGTAGAATCGAGGTTTAGCTATGCTAGCAATACCGTCACCGTAAGTGTACAAGGTCACGGATGGACACTCGGGGGAGACAAGCATGACTGAACTCGTTGGCAAAGCGGGCTGGATTGACATGACTGTCGTCAACGCCGAGCAGATGCGTGATTTTTACGCGGATGTGGTCGGCTTTGATGTTGATGCGACCGACATGGGTGGCTACGAAGATTTCACGATGAAAATGCCCGCTACCGGCGATGCCGTGGTCGGAATCTGTCACGCACGCGGAGATAATGCCGATATGCCGCAAGGCTGGGTGGTGTATTTCGTGGTCGACGACCTGGACGAAAGCCTTGCACGCTGTGAGGCTTTGGGCGGGCAAAAACTGACCGATATCCGGGAATACGGCGGCGGGCGTTACTGCCTGGTTCGCGACCCGTCGGGCACACCCTCGGCGCTCTTCCAGCAGTAATCCCATGCCAGCAAGTACCGGTTCACGTGAATGGCAGGCCGCCGTCGCTCGGCTGATCGCCGAAGACGGTCCGGATGGCCTGTCCGACGCACTGATCCGGGTCATCGACCAGGTGGTCGATCACAGCCGGGTTGCCATGCTGGGGTTCAGCCACGATGCACCGCCGGTGGTGCTGGCCCACGACCTGGCGCCTGCCGAGGAAAAACACTACCTGCAACGCTACATCGCCGGTCCGTATCTGCTGGATCCGCTGTACCAGCTGGCGCTGAAACTCGATAAACCCAGCCACGTGCGGTTTCGCGAGGCTACGCCGGATCGCTTTCGCTCCAGTGAGTATTACCGACAGTATTGCGAGCGGACCCATCTTGAAGACGAGCTGGATTTCTTTCTCGATCTCGACGGCGCAACGCTGGTGCTTGTCGTCGCGAAACTGTCGGGACGCTTCAGTAAGGCCGATATCGCCCGACTGGTCGACGCCGAACCGATTTTTCACGCGGCGATGCGCAAATTGTGGGAGCGCAGTGACGACGGCAGTCGAGACGCCAGCGCATTGAGCATGCACGAGCACCTGACGAACTGTTTTCGCAATTTTGGTGCCTCGACGCTGACCCAGCGTGAACGCGAAATTACGCAGTTGCTGCTTCGCGGTCACTCGACTAAATCGATCGCGCGTGAACTCGACATCGCGCCGGGCACGGTCATGGTCCACAAGCGCAACCTGTTTGCGAAGCTCGGCATTACGTCGCAGTACGAGCTTTTCTCGCGCTTTATCGACACCCTCTCAACCCCCTGAAATTCCGCTACCGCGGGCATGGTATGTCGCTCAGCGAAACGCGGGCGGACAATTGATTCATAAGAAACCATTGGCTTCAATGGCCGTTTAAGGCGGGAGACCTTAGAGGATGAAGACGTTCGATTTCGGGCTTGGCGAAGACATCGATATGCTGCGCGACGCCGTCGCGTCGTACGCCGCCGAGCGCATTGCACCCCGCGCCGAAGCTATCGACCGCGATAACGCATTCCCGCGTGATCTGTGGCCGGAACTCGGTGAGCTGGGGCTGCACGGGATTACCGTCCGCGACACCGCGGGTGGCACCGGTCTCGGCTACCTCGCCCACGTGGTGGCGATGGAGGAGGTCAGTCGTGCCTCGGCATCGGTCGGACTCTCCTACGGTGCGCACTCGAATCTCTGCATAAACCAGTTGCATCGCTGGGGCAGCGACGCGCAGCAGGCCAAATGGCTGCCGAAACTGCTCTCTGGTGAGCATCTGGGTTCGCTCGCCATGAGCGAGACCGGCGCGGGCTCTGACGTCATGGGTATGAAAACTCGGGCGAGCCGCGACGGCGATGACTACCTGCTGAACGGATCCAAGATGTGGATCACCAATGCGCCCGGCGCTGATGTATTGATCGTCTATGCCGTCACCGATCCGGAGGCCGGTAACAAGGGCGTCAGCGCATTCGTCGTCGAGCGCGGTACGCCAGGTCTGTCGACACCACAGAAACTCGACAAGCTTGGCATGCGCGGCTCGGACACCAGCGAGGTCCTGCTGGAAGACTGTCGCGTCTCGGTTGCCAATCGGCTTGGTCTGGAGGGGCAGGGGGCCGCGATTCTGATGAGCGGGCTGGATTACGAGCGTGTCGTGCTCGCCGGCGGTCCGCTGGGCATCATGCAAGCCTGCATGGACGTTGTCATGCCGTACATCCACGACCGCAAGCAGTTTGGTAGAGCGATCGGAGAATTCCAGCTGATGCAGGGCAAGATTGCGGACATGTACACGACCATGAACAGCACCCGCGCCTACGTCTATGCCGTTGCTGCGGCCTGCGACCGCGGCCAGACCACCCGCTTCGACGCCGCAGGCTGCATCCTGCTGTCGGCCGAGCGAGCCACGCAAATGGCCCTGGAGGCGATCCAGGTGCTCGGAGGCAATGGCTATATCAACGAGTATCCGACCGGGCGCCTTCTGCGGGACGCCAAGTTGTACGAAATAGGTGCCGGAACCAGCGAGATTCGTCGTATGCTCATCGGCCGTGAACTTTTCAACGCAACGGCGTAAGCGCAATGCCGAAAATCGACAGCAAGATCGACAAGAAGAGCGAGGACTGGGCCGCGAACTTTGCGACCAACAAGGCGCTGGCAGACGACCTGCGCGCCAAGCTTCGGCACATTGAAAAGGGCGGCTCCGAGCGCGCCCGCGACAAGCACCTGGCCCGTGGCAAATTGTTACCCCGGGATCGCGTGCGTGGCCTGCTTGACGACGGGAGTGACTTTCTCGAGATCGGCCAGTTCGCCGCGTTCGACGTCTACGAGGATGACGTACCAGCGGCCGGCGTTATCGCAGGCGTCGGTCAGGTCAGCGGTGTACGCTGCATGATCGTCGCCAACGACGCGACGGTGAAAGGCGGTACCTATTACCCGTTGACGGTTCGCAAGCACCTGCGCGCCCAGGAAATCGCCGAAGAAAACCGTCTGCCCTGCATTTACCTGGTCGACTCAGGTGGTGCATTTCTACCGCGGCAGGACGAGGTGTTTCCGGACCGCGATCATTTCGGTCGCATCTTTTTCAACCAGGCTCGATTGTCGGCCAAGGGCATCCCGCAGATCGCGGTGGTGATGGGTTCGTGCACGGCCGGCGGCGCCTATGTGCCGGCGATGTGCGATGAAGCGGTCATCGTGCGCAAGCAGGGTACGATTTTTCTCGGCGGTCCGCCGCTCGTCAAAGCGGCAACCGGTGAGGTTGTCGATGCGGAGACGCTCGGCGGCGGTTCAGTGCATTCCCGGGTATCGGGGGTGACCGATCACCTGGCTGATGACGACGAGCACGCCCTGGCGATTGCGCGAGAGATTGTCGCGAATACCAACGTGCGCCGTGAGTCCCCGCTGGCGATGAAACCGCCGACGGAACCGGACTACGAGGCAAGCGACATGTACGGCATCGTGTCGCGTGAGTATCGCTTCCCGTACGACGTCCGTGAAATCATTGCGCGACTTGTCGATGGTTCTGAATTTCACGAATTCAAAAAACTCTACGGCAACACGCTGGTCTGCGGTTTTTCACACATCAACGGCTACCCGGTCGGCATCGTCGCTAACAACGGCATCCTGTTCATGGAATCGGCGCAAAAAGGCGCGCATTTCGTCCAGCTTTGCGATCGTCGACGCATCCCGATTGTGTTCCTGCAGAACATCACCGGTTTCATGGTTGGTAAACGCGTCGAGCACGCCGGCATCGCCAAGGACGGGGCAAAAATGGTCAACGCGGTTGCGACGGCTACCGTACCGAAGTTCACCGTGGTCATCGGTGGCTCTTTCGGCGCTGGCAATTACGCGATGTGTGGTCGGGCATACAGCCCGCGTTTCCTGTGGATGTGGCCGAACGCTCGAATCAGTGTCATGGGTGGCGATCAGGCGGCGATGGTGCTGTCGACCGTCAAGCGTGACGGCCTCGAAGCCCGGGGTGGGAACTGGTCGGACGAGGACCAGGCTGCGTTCGAAGACGACATCCGTGCTCGCTACGAGGAGCAGGGCCATCCGTATTACGCCAGTGCGAGGCTGTGGGACGACGGCGTCATTGACCCGATCAATACGCGCTCGGTGTTGTCGCAGGCACTCGCGGCGGCTTGCGACAATCCGGACGACGGTGAGTCTTCGTTTGGTGTGTTTCGTATGTAAGCTCGCTCAGTGCGATAGGTTATGATCGACGGATGACATCGCGACAGGAACAGAACACCGGCACCACCGATGTTCGCGAGGCGTTGCGCTTCGACAGCCACGCTCTGCACGACTACATGTCGTCGCACGTGGAGGGCTTCCAGGGCGACATTGACGTTCGCCAGTTCAGGGGCGGTCAATCCAACCCAACCTACCTGATTGACGGCAGCGCCGGCCAATACGTGCTGCGACGCAAACCGCCCGGCAAGTTATTGAAGTCAGCCCACGCGGTCGACCGGGAGTTTCGTATTATCAGCGCACTCTACGGCGCTGATTTCCCGGTGCCGCGACCCTATGCCTACTGCAAGGATGCGGAAGTGATCGGTACGGAGTTCTACATCATGGAATTCCTCGACGGCCGGATATTCTGGGATCTTGACCTACCCAACAGTGAACCGGCCGAGCGCGCCGCGATTTACGACAACGCCAATGCAACGCTCGCCAAGTTACACAGCTTCGACTACGTGGCCATGGGGCTGGAGGATTTTGGCAAGCCGGGCAACTACTTTGAGCGACAGATTTCCCGCTGGACCAAGCAGTATCGAGCCTCCGAGATCGACCCCGTTCGATCGATGGACGCGCTTATCGAGTGGCTGCCCGACAACATTCCCGCTGACGAGTCCGCGAGTATCGTGCACGGTGACTATCGACTCGACAATATGATCGTCCATCGCGACAAGCCGGAAGTCATCGGCGTGCTCGATTGGGAGCTGTCGACCATTGGTCATCCGCTGGCGGACTTCACCTACCACCTGATGATCTGGCACATGCCTGAAATCGGCATCGGCTCGATCGGCCTCGCCGGCAAGGACCTTGAGAAGCTCGGCATCCCAGATGCGGACGCCTACACACGGAAATACTGCGAGCGCACCGGTCGCGACGCCATCGATAACCTCGATTTTTACTTCGCCTTCAATCTGTTCCGTCTTGCGGCAATCCTGCAGGGAATTGCCGGACGTGTCCGGGACGGCACTGCGGCAAGCGCGCATGCCGCCCAGGCGGTCAAGGCCGTGCAGCCGCTGGCCGACCTGGGATGGCACTTCGCCAGCCGTCAATAAAGGAAAACGATGACCCTGAACGTAGACGAGCTCCTGGAAACGGAGCATCGCGATATCCCATTCAGCTACAACGACAAGGACAGCATTCTGTACGCACTGGGTGTCAGCGTCGGCGAGAGTCTGGACGACGCGAAGAGCCTGCGGTTTCTGTATGAAAATCACGGTGCTGTGGCCACGGTGCCGACGATGGCTTCGGTGCTCGTGCCGGATATGTTTCCACCGGACCTGGGCTGGGACTATGGCCAGGTTTTGCACCTCGACCAGCGGCTGCAGTTGTTTCGGCCATTGCCGGCTGGCGCTGCCCTGCTGATCAACAAGCGAGTCAGCGAAATCTATGATCGCGGCTCAGGGCGGGGCGCACTGGTGTTGTTCGAGGCCGAGGGTCGACTGGCCAAGGATGACACGGTGATCTTCAGCCTGGGCAGCACTATTCTGGCCAGGGGTGACGGCGGTTGCGGTGCCGCAAAAGGCAAAGGGCCGCTGCCGCACAAGACGCCCGGTCGTGAGCCCGATCTGAGTTGTGACATTCCGACAACAGAACAGCAGGCGTTGCTGTACCGGCTTAACGGTGACTGGAATCCACTGCATGCCGACCCGGCGGTCGCAAAATCGGCCGGCTTCGAAAAGCCCATCCTGCACGGTTTATGCACCTACGGTATCGCCTGCCACGCGATCTTGAAAACCATCTGCGACTACGATCCGACCTTGATCAGCGAGTTTAACGCGCGCTTCTCGTCGCCGGTATTGCCCGGCGACACGATCACGACCGAGATGTGGCAGGATGGCAACGAGATTTCATTCCAGTGTGCCGTCAAGGAGCGCGACACTGTCGTGATCAAGAATGGCAAATGTGTGCTGAGAGCGTGAGTGGAGAAGCCCGATGAGTGAACGCGTTATAACGACCATTGAGAACCACGTAGCCACGGTCACGTTGAGCCGCGCCGAAAAACAAAACGCGCTGGACTTCGACATGTTCAAGGCAATCTCCGCCGCGGGCGAGTCGATCAAGAAGGATCGCTCGGTGCGCGCAGTGGTGCTGAGAGCCGACGGCGATCATTTTTGCGCCGGCATGGATGTCAGCGTCTTCCAGGGCGGCGATATCGACCCGGCGCTGCTCAGGAAGTTGCCCGACTCAAACGCCAACTTTTTCCAGAAACCGGCTTACGTCTGGCGTGAGCTGGATGTTCCGGTGATCTGTGCGATCAAAGGCAACACGCTGGGTGGCGGCCTGCAAATCGCCCTTGGTGCCGATATGCGAATCGCCGCGCCCGACGCAAAGTTGTCAATTATGGAGATCCACTGGGGACTGATCCCCGACCTCGCCATCACCACCACGCTGCGCGACATCATGCCGCTCGACAAGGTCAAGGCGCTGGTCTTTACCGGCCGAATTCTCTCCGGCGCGGAGTCTCTGCCGCTGGGTCTGGTCACTGATGTGTCGGAGGACCCGGACGCCGCGGCTTCTGAACTGGCGGGCGCGATCGCGCGCATGTCCCCCGACGCCATTCGCGGCGGCAAAAAGCTGATCAATGAAGCGTGGCGATTGACCGATGCCGAGGCATTGCAACTTGAGGCCGAGATACAGGGTCGAATCCTGACGTCAGCGAACACGCGGGAGGCGGCGATGGCCAAGTTTGAAAAACGCGAGGCCATCTTCAGCGACGCCTGACGACACGCTATGTCCGACCCGCTCGAAGAACAACTGGCATCATCGGTCTTGATGGTGCGGCCGTTAAATTTCCACCGTAATCCTCTTGCCGCGGCGTCGAATGCTTTTATGCAGGTGGTTAACCGCTCGCCGGACGAGGAGCAGGCGCTGGCCTTGCAGGAATTTCACGGTCTCGTCGATGCGCTTGAAAAGGCCAGCGTCGACGTCATTGTCGTCGACGATACGCCGACACCGGCGACACCGGACTCTGTGTTTCCAAACAACTGGATGTCGACCCATGCGGACGGCACGTTCGTCATGTACCCGATGGAAGTGCCGAATCGCCGCGGAGAACGACGCCAGGATATTGTGGATCGGCTTCGGAGCCGCGGCTTTGAGATCTCACAACTCATCGATCTTTCGGCGCATGAACAGTCCGGCCAATACCTTGAGGGCACTGGCAGCCTCGTGCTGGACCGACGCCATCGCATCGCTTACGCCTGTCGGTCGGCGCGAACACACGACGCCGTGCTCGATGATTTTGCCGGGCAACTCGGTTACTCGGTCATCGCCTTCACCGCTGTCGACAACCAGGGACGAGCGATTTATCACACCAATGTGATGATGAGCATCGGTGAGGGCTTCGCCGTTATCTGTCTGCAGAGCATTCGGTCTGATGCCGAGCGTGAGGCAGTAGTCAGTTCGCTGCGAAATACCGGGCATGAGATCATCGATATCAGTCAGGCGCAGCTTCTCGCGATGGCCGGCAACATGCTGGCACTTCGGTCGGTCTCGGGCGAGCGTTTACTCGCCATGTCGTCGCAGGCGAGGGCGTCGCTGACCGACGATCAGAGGCGAAGACTCGAGGCGCACGCGAATCTCGTCAGCGCGCCCATTATCAGCATAGAAGATTCCGCCGGTGGCAGTGTCCGGTGCATGTTGGCAGAGATTCATCTGCCCGTGAAAGACGCGCACAACTGACAAGCCCACAATGCAGAGGAATACGATCATGTCGAATGCCAAAGACAAGATCCTGATGTGCCCGCCGGATCATTTCACGGTCGACTACGTGATTA
Source organism: Pseudomonadota bacterium (assembly GCA_038747355.1). Taxonomy (GTDB): domain Bacteria; phylum Pseudomonadota; class Gammaproteobacteria; order Steroidobacterales; family Woeseiaceae; genus UBA1847. The sequence goes on from JBCDJX010000038.1 coordinate 19,379, forward strand.
ATCCATGGATGGCCGGCCAGGAAGGCGTGCTCGACCGCAGCAAGGCCCACGAACAATGGGACAAGCTGAAAAACATCATTTCGGAATATGCGGATGTTGTCGTCATGGATCCGCAGCCGGAACTCCCCGACATGGTGTTCACCGCAAATGCCGGCGTCGTGCTCGGCAACAAGGCCATTGCGAGCCACTTCATGCCCATGGAACGCCGGCCGGAAGAGCAGCACTTCAAGCGCTGGTTCGCCGAAAACGGCTACGACCTGCTGGACCTGGATGAGAAGATCGGTTTCGAAGGCGCCGGTGACTGTCTGTTCGACCGCGGCGGTGAATGGCTTTGGACCGGCCACGGTTTCCGCACTGAAATCGAGGCGCACGCGGAAATCGCGGCCTATTTCGACGTTGAAGTCGTGTCGATCAAGCTCACCGACTCACGCTTCTACCACATCGATACGGCCTTCTGTCCGCTGAATGGTGGCTTCCTGATGTATCACCCGCCGGCGTTCGACTACGACTCAAGAATTGCGATCGAGAGCCGTATTCCGCCGCACAAGCGCATCATTGTCGACACCATGGACGCCGGTAACTTTGCGTGCAATGCGGTCAACATCGGCGACACGGTGATTCTTAACCAGGCGTCAGAGCCGCTAAAGGCACGGCTGATGACCTACGGCTTCAAGGTGCGCGAAGTCGAGCTGTCGGAGTTTCTTAAAGCGGGCGGCTCCGCGAAATGCCTGACGCTGAAGCTGACGGAGCCGCCGGTTTCCTGAGTGCCTGTCGCTTGTTACTGAAGCACAAACGCCTTCTGGATGATTTTCCACTCGTCGTCGATGTAGACCAGTGTCAAGGCATCGTAAAAACGGTCGGCGGACTTGAACAGGACGACAGCGATCCGGTCGTCGACGATATCCATTGACAGGATTTCACCCTTGCGTTCGGTACCCGGCGGATTGTCGTTCGCTGACCAGTTGGCCAGCACTTCTGTCATGTCCTTCCAGGCGCGGATCGCCTCGTTGCCCTCACGATCTCGTGTAACACCGACCATGGTGGCCGACTCCGCGGCGAAAGCACGGTTCAGGCGTTCGGCACTGGCTTCGCCCTGGCCGTGAAAATAGTCGAACACGGCAGCCTTAATTGCGGCTTTGTGTTCGTCGCCATGATCGTGCGCCGAGACGGCGACGGGTGCCAGGCCAACGAGTGCCAGCACAACCAGTAGTTTGATACGCATAGTAGGAATCCCCTGTTCTGTTGTCTCCCGCGCACGCCGATGACGTGCATTGGGAACGACCCCGTGAGTGAGCTGAAGTTCCGCAAACATCGACGGAAGCGGTCAGCCGGGGCGTCCGACGATGTCGCCGCTCGTCGATCGGTCGAGCGATTTTCGATTTCGTGCTTGCAGAATTGCCTGTATGGTTAGGTGAAGCGACTTCCTTCAACAACAACGATAAATAACCGGGGATGACGATGAGCAAGCTGCAAGCCGCAAAGGAATTCTTCGACGCCTGTGAGACGGGCAAGGGCTGGGACGCGTGCCGATCCTATTGCCATGCGTCAGCGACCTTTTCCGCACAGGCACATGCGCTGGATGAGGTCACGTCGCTCGAGGCTTACTGCGACTGGATGAAGGCGATCGCGACGACGATGCCTGACGCCAGCTACGAGCTAAAATTTTTTGGTGCCGATGAGTCTGGCGATTCCGTTGCTGCGGTCGCCATTTTTAAAGGCACGCACACAGCTGACGGTGGCCCGGTGCCGCCCACCGGGAAGTCGGTGGCATCCGACTACGCTTACCACATGGTTTTCGACGGTGAACAGATCAGCCACATGACCAAGGTCTGGAACGACGGTGTCGCGCTCGAACAGGCAGGCTGGGTCTGAGAGACGGGCGCAGAATTCGCGCTGCACCTCCAGGGGGAGAGACGTACGAATGGCGATGATGACACGAGAAACCGCGAGACGGGTTGCTGCCGACCTGATGAAGCCATCGGCTGATCGCCTTGATCAGCGAAAGCAGCGACTGGCCGCCCGGAATCGACAAGCGAACAGGCCGGCTTCCCTGCTCGTGCCATCCGTCGTTGCTGCCGTCGCGACTGCCCTGACGATAAGCTACCTGGATGTGCATCCACTGGCTGCCATCGTGTTCGGCGCGACGATGGGGTGGTCGCTCGGTGGGCCGTGGTCGCGGAGATAATTGCCAGGAAACCATGCAAGACGAGGAACTCTATAAGCCGCCGAATGCCACGCTGGGGAACAGTGAGCTGGACATCCACGGTTTGTATTCACCGGGACAGATCGGAGTGGCGGCCTTTATCGGCGGCCCGATAGCCGGTAGCTGGTTGCTGGCCTCGAATTTCGCTTCGCTGGGAAAACGCGACGCCAAGACGAAGACTGTGATTGCCGGTATCGTTCTGACCGCCTGTGTGATTGCCTTGTCGCTGTACTTGCCGGATGACTTTCCGGCCTTGGTTTTCCCGTTTGTGTATACCGTCGTCTTCTTTCAACTGGCGGGTAAACTGCAGGGCTATGACGTCAGGCAGTTCATTGACGACGGTGGAAAGCGCTTTTCTCACTGGCGCGTTCTCGGCATTTCGGTCGTTTCTATCGTGATCTTTATGCTGGTCGTCGTGGCTTTGGTCCTGCTGGTGCCTGCAGCATTTGAGGGATGACGCGCCGTGCGAGCCCGGCGCTAACGAATGGAAACGGAATAATGAGCAACGACGAAAACGACGAAAACGACGACAAGAAGGACGACAAGCTGGGCCTGTACCTCGGTTTAGGGGTCGGTCTGGGCGCTGCCTTTGGCATGCTTCTTGGCGTTTTCCTGGACCAGATCGCGCTGTGGGGCGGTATTGGCCCGGCGATCGGCATAGCGATGGGCGCCACTGTCTATGCCGCACAGTCCGAGGACGATTCCGCGTAGTCGTTTCTGCGCGCTATCATGACGACAGCAGGATCATGCACTAGAAAGGGCCCGTATAAAGCACCGCTATAACGAGGGGCACAATGGCTGAAGCAGACCTGGACGGACTGAGTCCGCGGTGGATGGACGCCGCTGACTACTCGTGGATGCTGGAAGACCGAACGGCCGGCACCTTTTACTGGGATCGTGAAGCGGACGCCGTGCAGTGGTCCCCCAAGCTGCTATCGGTGCTCGGCTACCAGGACCAAAAAGCCACCAATCTTCTGCAGGTTGAAGAGCTGATCCATCCAGATGATCAGGACCCGCACAAGGATCGCTTACAGCACGCCATCGACTCCGGCGAAAGTTACACCGTGGATATACGGCTTCGAAATGCAGCCGGTCTTTTCCAGCCGTTTCGTGTTCAGGGTTTCTGGCTTCGCAGGCCGCAAAACCCGCGCCGCTACCTGACCGGCTTCCTGACCGAAATTTCTGACGTTGCACATCTGCGCGACCAGGTTGCTCGTATCGAGCGCTTGTTCCAGGCGTTTTTTGATCATGCGCCCGCCGCGGTCTACATGAAGGACAGCCAGCGGCGGCATATATACGGCAATGCGTTTGCAGCGCGCATAGCCGGTTGCTCGGTCGATGAGTTTATTGGCAGCACCACGGCCGACCTGTTCGATGAAGAAACCGACCGCGCCCTGGTTGAGGTGGACCGGCGCATTCTCGAGAACGACGAGATTGTCATTCGTCACGGTGAGTTCGAGACCGGCAACGGTGAAAAGCACTATGTTTATGACACCTCGTTTCCCCTCGAAGACCCACTGACGGGCGACAGGCTGATCGGCGGTTTCGGTCTCGACACCACGCGCCAGCACGAGGCCGAGCTCGCGCTGGCGCAAAACCAGAAAATGGACGCGTTAGGCCAACTGGTCGGCGGAATTGCGCACGATTTCAACAACACGCTCGCGGTCTTGCAGGGCAACCTGGATTTGATCGAATCCGCCGACACCCAATTGGAAATTGACAATTGCCTGTCGCAGATTTCGAAAGGCGTGGTGCGCGGCGCGCGTCTGACGAAGCAGCTGCTCGCTTACGCGCGCAAATCGGTTCTGACGACCGAGTTGACGAATCTGAATGACGTTATCCGGGACGTTGATCGAATGTTGCGTCGCATACTCCCCGAGACTATTTCCATAGAGACGGTTTCCGGCGTGGGGCTGTGGAGCACACGCATCGATCGCACCCAGGTCGAGAGTGCCATCCTGAATATCGCATTGAATGCCCGGGATGCGATGCCGGACGGTGGCCGCATCACGATCGAGACCAGCAATACCCGGCTGGACGACGACTACGTTTTGGAGCGCGGCGAGACGCTGGCGCCGGGTCGCTATGTCTTACTCGCTATCACCGACACCGGGATCGGCATGACGGGCGAGGTCCTGGAGTCTGCCTTCGATCCGTTCTACACAACCAAGGCGGTGGGCGAGGGCACCGGTATGGGGCTGCCCATGGTGCAGGGGCTGATGCGACAAATCGAGGGGGCCGCCCAGTTGTACTCTGAACCTGGGGTTGGAACGACGCTCAAGTTGTATTTTCCGGCAACGTCGGAAGCCGCGAACACGGCGACGTCGCGACCCGAAGTGGCCCGCCAGGGTGATGAACATATCCTGGTCGTCGAGGACGATGACGGCGTCCGCGACATCATCTGTCGCCAGCTCTCCCGACTCGGCTACCGAGTCACCGAGGCAAGCGATGGTGACCAGGCGCTGGCCTTCCTGTCGTCCAACGACGATGTTGAGCTGCTGGTGACGGATATCGTGATGCCCGGGCACGTGCAGGGTCCGGAATTGGCAACGAGGCTGCGCGCACTGCGGCCCGGTTTGCCCGTAATTTTCATGTCGGGATACCCGCGCGAGGCTTCGATTCACGGCAACGGTCTGCAGCCTGATGACATCAATCTGATGAAGCCCGTGAAAGCGAGTGCGCTGGCGAAGGCCGTGCGCTCGGCTCTTGATAACGCCGAATCTCGTTAGTCAGTCATGAGGCTCACGTGCACATTCAATTAGTTGCATAATACAACAAAAAGGTTGTAATCTTCATTTATGCGTCCCGAAGTTGCTCCGATTCGAGCCTTTTCCCGTGCCATGGTCCGGGAGCTCAATGTGCTGGATACTGACAATTGTTTTGCCGGCCACAGTTTCTCAGAGTGCCACGTACTCACCGAGGTTGAGAGTCTCGGTCAGGCCACGGTAACCGCGTTGAGTGAACGACTGGTGTTGGAAAAATCCACGGTGAGTCGGCTGGTACAGGGCCTGGTCAGGCGCGGCGAACTGGTGATGTCTTCCGACCCGGCCGACGGGCGTCGCAAGTTGTTGCGGCTCAGCGGGAAAGGCCGCAAGACACTTGATGCGATTCACCGACACTCCAACGCCCAGGTTGAGGAGGCGTTGGCCTTCCTGTCGGATTCGGAGCGTGAGCAGGTGGTGACCGGTCTTGGCCGCTATGCCCGAGCACTGCGCTACGCTCGCGTTTCGGCCGACTACCGTATTCGACCGGTTCGTAAGACCGACAATCCTGCCGTGGCGTCGGTAATACGCGACGTGATGACAGAGCACGGCGCTGTCGGCTGCGGTTACTCAATCAACGATCCGGAAGTGGATGATATGTATCGCGCGTATCCGGGACCGGCGGCGGCGTTTTTTGTCATTGAGAAAGACGGCGTGGTTTTAGGCTGTGGCGGTATGGCGGCATTGACCGACGGCGAGCCCGGCGTGTGTGAACTGCGCAAAATGTACTTTCGACCTGAGCTTCGCGGCAAAGGGTTGGGTGCCCGCTTGCTCGGCCTGATACTCGAGACGGCACGCAACGCGGGCTACCAACACTGCTACCTCGAAACGCTGGAAAGCATGGGGCAGGCTCGAAAGCTCTATTTGCAGCATGGCTTTTTGCCCATCGATGCCGCGATGGGCAACACCGGCCACAGTGGCTGCAACAGTTACATGTTGCGAGCTCTCTAAGCGAGGCAATGCCCACCGCAGCGGAGGCTGCGTTGATCTAGCCCGTTTGCAGTCTGGTACGGAACAGCCCGACGAGGCAGTAGCACGCCGTGGCGATGGGCACAAACAGCGCGGCGACTATGCCTGCCGCCCTGAGCGTCTCAAGCAGGCTTAGCGACAGCGCGTATTCCACCAGGAACAGCAGCTTGAAGCCCATCGGAAATACCGCGACGAATATTCCCAGCGCCAGTGACAGCGCCAGAGCGAGGCGCAGAAGCGGGTGTGATCGTATCAGTCGTGGCGCGAGGGCGGCCAACCACAATGCCAGTGCGCCTAGCCAGGCAAAAACCGTCCAGTGTGTCTGCCAGGCGACGTCCAGTGACAGCACACTCCAGACGGTCGCGGGCAGCGCGCCGAGCAGCAGGATCAATAGCATCTCCCGGTTCACGGCACGAGCCCGGGTGCCGGACTGCCAACAAACTGCAGGATGACAAGACCGCCCAAACAGAACATCGTTGCCGCGAAAACCAGCGGCATCGTTTTCCCCGACTTGTCGAAGTAGCAATAGACAAACAGCGCGGCACCGGCACCAAGCAGAAAGTAGGCGAGTACGTTGATCATGTGGCTGAAGTCTACCGGAGTCGTCGGAACATCGTTGCACGGATGGTCGCTGTTCAGGTCGTGTGCTACGGTTTCAGAGTAAGTCGCACGAACTCGTTACGAGGAGAAAGACCATGCCGAGCTGTATCCGCGCCAGCGTCGTCATTGCCGTATACCTGTTACTGGCCACAAATGCTTCTGCCGATAATCATGCGCAGGAGTCCGCCATCAAGCAGGCTGTCCTGAACTACGTCCATGCAATCTACGACGTGAAACCTGAGCTCATTGACGAAAGCGTCAGCCCGAAACTGCAGAAGCTCGGTTACATGCCTGCCGACGACGGTTCCGGAATAAGCGAGGGCTGGATGAATTTCGACCAGCTCAGAGACCTTGCCGCCAACATCAACAAGAACGGGATGTTCGATCCCGAAACGTCGCCGCGTGATGTGAGTATCCTGAATCACACCGACCTGATAGCCAACGTCAAGCTCGATGCGGCCTGGGGCGTCGATTACATCCATCTCACGCGCTACAGCGGCAAGTGGATGATCATCAATGTGATCTGGGAAATGCCGTCAGAATAAGGCGGCTGCGATCAGGGCAGCGCAGGGTGTAAACCCCGCGCCGCACGGATCGTGAATCTACTCTTCCGCGGGTTCCTGCAGAACCTGCTTGGGCGTACGGTCGCTGAAGTACAGGCCCCAGTGTTTCTCGGCCTTGTCCATCGGATTGTCACCGTCAAAGCCGCCTTTCCACTGCTCGTCGAACGACGTGAAGTAGAACGAGATGACCTTGTTACTGTCAGCCCAGGGGTCGTACTGGTTGAAGAAGACTTCCTGCTCCGCTTCACCGGCCTTGCCGATCAGGCCGCCTTCGTAGCTGCCGTCATCGTACACGCGACTGGTCGGCCAGCCGGTTTCACAGTAGGCGATCGTGTGCTCCGGATGCCGGCCCTGGATGTCGTCGTAAATTTCCACGGTCCAGTCCATGGCGATATCGAGCGTCTTGTTGTTCCAGAACGCGTAGGCGTGCAGACAAAGGAAGTCGAGCTCATCGGCAACCTGTTTCGCCTGCGGTTTGTTCCAGAAATTGTAGTCATCCGCAACAGTCACCGGTTGTTCGACCGCAGCCCGAACTTCGCGAATCTTTTCGACGACACTGTCGATATCCTCGATGCGGTGATACGACCAGTCGACCAGGATCTCGTTACCCACGTTGACGGCCACGATGATTTCCGGGAAGCGATTGGCGTATTCGATAGCCAGCCGGACCTGTTCTTCGTTTTCCTCGGCCGTCTTGTTGCCATCCAGCCAGATACCCTGCATGACCCGGATCGGCAGATCGTTTTCCTCGATCACCTCGAGCACCTGCAGCGCCTGCGCGTCGGCGCCGTACAGTCGAATCAGCCGCCAGCGCGGCGCCAGAATCGTCAGGTCTTCGAGGATGTTCTCTTTCGACGTGACGCCGCTGCCCGGTGACTCACCGTCCCGGTAAGCACCGTAGGAAATGCCGTTGCCGATCCATTCGCCGTCGAGCATGGGTTGGAACGGGCGTTTAACAAACCCGCTGTCCTCCGCGGCGGCATCCGCCATGGTATTCATCGTGGTGTCTGCCGATGGTTCCGGTGTGTCCGAGCTGCATGCCGTGATTAAGGCCGCCAGCGCAACAGCCGCACCGTAAATTCGTAGTTTCATAGCCCCCGCCTGTTGTGATGTCTTATTGCGCTGCTTAACTTACTACACAGACGGTGCCGATAACGAGCCCCCTATAGGGCCTGAAACCGGGCCGTGCGACGTTCTCGTTATACTCGGGTGGTAATGACCGGCACGCAGACAGCTGAAATCCGTACGGATAAGTCCGTTCTCACCGAACGCTGCCGACTTCGGTTTCCCGATGTCGCCGATATCCCGCACATCTGGACAGCGTCAAGAACGCCGGGCTTCAACGACGGACTGAGCTGGGAACCGCCCATCCGCCTGGAGGACATTCACGAGCCGCTGCGGCGTGCGCAGACCCTGTGGAAAAACGGCATCGACTATAATTTTGTGATTGAGTCACGCGATGAAAAGGCGTTCATCGGCTGGATTGCGATACACAGCGGTGACACGGAAGGAACATGGTCCATTGGCTACTGGATTCATCCGGCGCAGCAGGGTAACGGCTACGCCGTTGAGTGCGCGCGCGCCATCGTCAAATTCGGATTTTCTGTTTTGCATGCGTCGCTTATCACGGCCAGCCATGCCAGCTGGAACTCGGCCAGTGGCCACGTCCTGCGACGAGCCGGGCTCACTTACCGTCGAACTAACCCACGGGGCTTCAAAAAGCTGGACGCGTGGGTTGAAGTCTTCGAGTACGACATTCGTTTTGACGGGTAACGGTGCTTGTGCAATCGGCCGCGTTACCGCCGCACGTGCGCCAAATGCGCTTTATGGTCGCCAAGCCCCACAACGGGCTCTAACGCGCGTTTTCCTCGCGCAACAGGTAGTTTGACGCGCGGTAATTGATTTGCCCCGTGCAACAACGCCAAGTACCTTGATCGGTCAGTAGAGGTCCGGCGAGCACGAACGCCGGGTTTTGGGGTAATGGATGACACGGCGAATTGATCTCAGCTCTCCTCGTCAGGCCTACACGGTGGGCCTTGCCCTGATCGCATTGCTCGTCACCTTGCAGTTCTTCGGCGCTAACGTGGCGGTTAATCGCCAGGAAGTCTCGTCCCTGCAAATCAACCTGGCCGGGCGCCAGCGCATGCTGTCGCAGCGCATCGCATGGTCCATGTCGCAACTGGTCGCAAGCCCGGATGGCAGTGCGGATGCGGCCCGGCTGCGCGGCTTAATCGGGGTGTGCGTCGACCTCATGGAACGCTCGCACCTGGCGCTGGTCGCCCGGGAGCTCGGCCCCATGCAGGCCGTATTGGCCGCGGGCGAGCCCTGTCTCGTGCCTCAACCCGGCGCAAACATACCGCTGCCCGCCGAGCGAGTGGGCTTGTCGGAGTCCTCGGATCTCGCGTCTTTCACCCATTTCGCCTGGTCGGTGGCGACGGGCGAGACCAGTGCGGCGGAGAAGCGCGAATTCCTGTCCAGTTTCGAAGCACCCTTGTCGGAACTCCTCGCACAGCTTGATCGCGACACGCTGGATGCCCAGCAGGCATCGACGCAACAACTTGAGACGCTGTTGTCGATTAACTGGATATTGATCCTGTTGCTGGTGCTCGGCGAGTTAATGTTGATCTTCCGGCCCATGGCCAGGGCGGTCGAACGCTCGTTTCGTAGACTGCGCGACGCGAATCGTCGCCTGGCACAAAGCGAGACGCGACTGCAGGATTTTGCCA
>JBCDJX010000039.1:0-29168 GCA_038747355.1 Pseudomonadota bacterium
CAAGCTGCGCGCGTCTCAGCTGCTGTCGCGCAAAGGTCTCGGACTGCCGGTGACCGGCTTTGCCAATTCTCCTGATGACACCGACGACCTGTTGAACCTGGTCGGCGGCGCGCCTGTCGTGATCAAACTGTTGGAGGGCACTCAGGGTGTCGGCGTCGTGCTGGCTGAGACGCGCAAGGCGGCGTCCAGCGTCATTGAAGCCTTCCGCGGACTCAAAGCCAACTTCATGGTGCAGGAATTCATCAAGGAGGCGGATGGCGCAGACATTCGCTGCTTCGTGATCGGTGATAAGGTTGTCGCCGCGATGAAGCGGCAGGGTAAGGAAGGCGAATTCCGGTCCAACCTGCATCGTGGCGGCACCGCGTCGCTGGTCAAGATTTCGCCGGAGGAACGCCGCACGGCGGTGCGCTCCGCCAAGGTTATGGGGCTGAACGTCGCCGGCGTCGACCTGCTCCGATCTAACCGCGGCCCGGTTGTCATGGAAGTGAATTCAAGCCCGGGACTGCAGGGCATCGAGAACGCTACCGGCAAGGACGTAGCCAGCATGATCATCCAGTTTATCGAGAAGAATGCGCGCCAGGGTCGGACCCGGACGCGCGGTAAAGGTTGAGCGTTTTCGCGCCGGTCAGGTCGCCGGATTGGCGTCGTGCTTGAGCCGCATCACGCGACCGCGACTGACGTGCAACAGGTCGCTGATCTTGAGCACGAGTGAGTCTTCGTACTTGTCCAGGTTGCCGTCGGCATAAGCGACATTCCACAGCAAGCGAACGACTCCGGCTTTTTCGTCCTCGCTGAGGTTCTCGTGCAGGATGTCGGTGAAGGCGTGGAGGGAAACCAGGCCTTCCGCTTCCTCCGTTGCCTGGTTGACCAGTTCGGCGGCGTCCTCCGGTTGCAGCTGGAAGTGCGATTCCATTAAGCGAAGAACCCGATCGAATTCGGCTTCATCGAACACGTCATCGGCCTGGGCCACGTCAGCCAGCAGGACGGCTGTAGCCAGCCGGATGGCGGGCTCGCGGTCGGTTTCCGTGGTTTCTGTCGCGAGGGTGTCGCGGACCTGGTCTAGCAAACGCTTGATCATGCGGGGCTCTTCTTTCTGTTAGCGTAGTGACTATGATCGGGTTCGCGGCTCCGGGTTTCAACATTGTTTCTTTTTGTAATGCACCGGGCCAGGCGCTGGTGTTTACCTGACGAATGCAGGAAAGTACCGCCCGTAAGCTTATGCACGGAATTTCACTGAAACATGCACGCTTGCTGCTTGCCGCAGCCAAGCACTCCAGCGTCACCGGCGCTGCCGCGGCTATTAACCGCTCCCAGACGTCCGTCACCAAGTCACTGCATGATCTGGAGCGCGACGTCGGCGTCGAGTTGTTTGACCGCTCCGCCAAGGGCATCACACTGACCGGTTTCGGCAAGGCCCTCGAAAAAGGCGCGTTGCTGGCGGCGGACTCGTTCCAACGTGCGCGCGGCTCTGTGGCACCCAACACCATGCAGGCCTCGCCCAGCATCAGCCGATTCTTTGAGATGGATGTCTCCGATCGCTGGCTGGACGCTTTCCTCGCTGTCGCGGAGCATCAGGACACGCAAGCGGCTGCTGACGAACTCGGTATCACCGTGGCCGCCATCCTCGTCAATATTCGCAAGCTGGAAGACATGCTGCGCCAGCCGCTGTTCGAGCGATTGCCGAACGCCACCGTGCCCACGTCGTTTGCGAAGACGCTGGTCAAGGAGGTGAAACTCGCACGGATGCACCTTCGCCACGCCTGCGATGAGATCAACGCAATGCAGGGCATTCAGGCCGGGCGCGTAACGTTCGGCAGCCTGCCGTTCTCGCGGACCTACCTGCTGCCCAAGGCAATTATTCGCCTGCGAGAGGCCTATCCCGACATCGACGTTGTGACCAAGGAGGCGCCCTACGCAGAGCTTGCGTCGGCGTTGCGCTGTGGCGACATCGATTTTCTCGTATCGGCGCTGGACCGGGATGAGCCGGACAGCAGCCTGACCCGGGAAACCCTGATCTATAACCGCCCCTGCATCATCGTGCGCAGTGGCCATCCGATCACCCGGCTTGAGTCACCGACCTGGGAAGACCTGTCGAAGTACGAATTCGTGCTGCAACACAAGGAGTCTCCGACCCGACATATGTTCGAGGACGCGCTCGCAGCCAACGGTTATGAGCCGCCGCACTATGCCGTTCAGACCGGGTCCCTGCTGATTACCCGGGGGATTCTTGAAGAGACCGACATGGTCACGGTTTTATCGTCACACCAGATTGTCTATGAGCAGAAGCTCGACCTGTTGACCACGGTAGATTTGCCGATTCTCAATGACAGCCGTCCCATCGGCATCATTCGTCGAGCGCAGGGCAGCATCCCGCCGGCCGCCGAGGCGCTGCTGGAGAAAATTCGCGAGGTGGCGACGGAGCTGGGCCCCGACATCTAGGCGATTTTGGTCGGTCCCGGCAACCAAACGCGGATTTGCCGCATCTAAACGATGAAGAGCCAAAAAACCGCGCCCCCTCACGGCTTCCCCCCGCGAACAGGTGCGTACGGCCCCGCCATTGGCGGGGCCGTTTTTTTTGGGTCTCGGGTGCATATGCTAGTCGGACTGCAGCGCCGTTACGGGATCGAGACGGGCAGCGGACATCGCCGGGTATACGCCGAAGCCCACAGCAATGCCCACGCAGACAACCACGGCGACCAAGATCACCAGCAGGGACCAGGCGACGGCCCAGCCCGCGAAAGCGGCGATAACGTAGGCCAGCACCACGCCAAGCAACACACCGATACTCGCGCCGATCAGGGCAATCACCGACGCTTCAACAAGGAACTGACGGATGATGTCGACCTCCCTGGCGCCAATGGCGCGCAGCAATCCGATTTCCGACTTACGTTCCATGACGCTGGCGAGCATGATGTTCATGATGCCGATACCGCCCACCAGCAGGGAAATACCGGCAACGGCTGACATCACGATGGTAAAGATGCGTTGCGTTTGCTGGTGTTGCGCCAGCAGTCGCGCCGGAACGACCATCTGGTAATCGTTCTGTTCACTGTGTCGACTGTTGACGAGATGGTCGATCGCCTGGGCAGCGGCGGCCGGCGATACCGAGTCGTCGATGCGTACCTTGATGGTGTCGAGTTCCGCGCTCAGTTCCTCGAGCTTCAGGCGCGTGAGCCCCGACTGCAGCGGGAGATAGACGCGACTGCCTTCGCCGCCAACCTGGCGGCCCTCGAACTCGCTGTTCGGCAACTGGCGGTCGCGCAGTACGCCAACGACCTCGAGCCAGAGGTGATTTACCTTGACGAACTTGCCGACGGCGTCGCCGTTAGGGAACAGCTCCTGGGCGGCCGTGTTACCCAGCACGGCAACCTGCGCGAAGGCGCGGTTGTCCGATTCGCTGAATACGCCGCCGCGACTCGGCTCCAGGCTCGACAACTCGAAATACTCGGGACTCACCGCACAGACATCCGCGCGGCTCTCGCCTTCGCGGCTGAACAACGACCAGGTCCGAAAGCAGCGACTGCCGGCCCAGCCATCGACAAACGGCAGTGTGTTCGAGATCGCCTCGGCGTCCCGCACACTGACACCGGCTGAATACAGGCGTATCTGCTTGAGGGTCTGGCTGTCCAGTTCCCGGGCTTCGACGATCAAGTTGCGCAGTCCCATCCCTTCAATCAACTCCAGGGCCTGCTTTTTGCCGCCCTCACTGACCGCGAGCATGGCGATCACGGCGCCCACGCCAAACACCATGCCCAGCAGCGTCAATGCGGTTCTCAAGCGGTGATGCGCCAGTTGCCCGAGGGCCTGGCGAACGTCGATCAGCACATGATGTACGCGTGGGTCCACTAGCCGGTTTCCGTTGTGGTTGGCGCGACCAGGCTGATGCGTTCGCCGCTTTCAACACCGTTAACGAGTTCGACAAGGTCGGGGCTGCGGCGACCGGTGGTCACACTGCGCTTTTCAGCGCGCCCACCGTCGACGACGAACACATGCGCGTTGTCAGCATCGCCGTACACCGACTGGGCGGGCACCACGATGCTGTTGTCGAGTGAGCCAGTGACAATCTGCGCCCGAAGCCGGCTGCCGACGCGCATCAGGTCAGGGTCAACCTCGTCGATCACGGCTTCGACGACAAAGAACTTCTGCGGGTCGGTTTTGTTTTTCGGACTGGCGACCGGCGATACGGATTCGATGCGTGCGCTGAATTCGCGATTGGCCGCGGAATCCAGGCGGATACGGACCGGCTGACCGATCTCGATCCCCACGGCGTCCAGTTCCGGTACATACAATTTCGCTTTGACCTTGCCGCGGATCGGCAGGAACGCAACCGGTCGACCCGCAAACACGGTGCCGCCCTTGCTGATTTTCTGACCCCAGCCGGTGCGCGCGTACACCAGCGTACCGTCGGCCGGGCTGCGCAGTTCCATCATCGATAACGCGGTTTGCTGCTTCTCAAGCTTGGACGCTTCGCCGGCGCGTTCGGCGAGAATCAGGTTGCGCTCAGCCGAGGTGCGCTGGTCGAAGGTCTGCTCCTGCCAGTCCAGGTACGCCGCTTCGACATCCAGGTAGTCAAGGTCGGACAGCGCATCGATCATCTCGTTGCGACTCATCAGGCGTTCGTCGACGGTGGCAAAAGACTCCGAAATGTCTCGCTCGCCTTCGACACGAATCGCCTCATGATCGATGCGGGTTTTCTCGATGTCCTCACCGCGCTCGACGCCGGCGAGCTTGAACTCCGATTTGGCGACCGCGAGTTCCGTAGTCGCCTGCTGCAGGCGAACATCGACATCGTCAAAGCGCGCGATGACGTCGCCTTCGCGGATGTCGGAAAACTCAGGCGCGATCCAGGCGATGTTGAACGCCATGCGGATACCGCCCGGCACCGAGATAGGCAGGCTTTCCGAGGCGATCAGCTCGCCTTTTGCCGGCACCACCAGCTCGGTGGTCGTCAACTCGGCCAGCAGGCTGGGTCCCGATGAAGATTCACTGCTGCAGGCCGCAATCGCAGCGCACGTAAGAACGATGGCAATTTTTTTCATTCGACGGCGATCCTTTCACCGGGCTCGAGGCCGGCGTCTACGATGAACAGACCCGCGCTTTCACGGCCCAGCGTTACGTCCCGCCAGCCGTCTCCGCGGACGCGGACACCGGGCTTGCCATCGCGGTACTGAATCGCGCTTTCGGGCACGGCCAGTGCGGCGTCACGTCGGTCAACTTCGATCGTCAGTTTGACGGTCATGCCGGGGCGCAGGTTAACGATTTGCTCTTCCGGCAGCGTGACGGTTACGTCCCGAACCATGGCCTGCGAAAACTGCGACTGCCGACGCACAATACTGCCAACCTCGATCACCTCGCCGTCGATCGGCGTACCGCCGGCGGCATCGATGACCAGCGCGGCCGACTGGCCCACGGCGATCTTTGTGGCCGCGTATTCCGGCACTTCGGCCTTCACGATCAGCTCGTTCGGGTTTGCCAGCTCAACGACGGTGATGCCCGGGTTCGTCTGGTCGTTCGCGCCCAGCTTTTGACCCGCCTGGTCGGTACCCACAATGACCAGCCCGGGTCTTGGTGCCAGAATGGTGAAGGCGGCGAGGTCGCGCTCGGCGCCCTCCAGCTCGGCCTGCAGACGAACGATGTCGGCCTCAAGTTCGGCGACTTTCGCCTGGCGAACGCGCTCCTCGAGATTCGATCGTTCCTGCTCACGATCCAGCAGCAACACCGCAATGTCGCGCTCTTCGACGAGTTTCTGGTACTCCAGCCCGGCGTAAAGACTGGCGTCGACGTTGGCTTTGCGTTGTGCCTTATCGGCGCGACTGGCGGCGTCAGCGAGTGTGACCTTGCGCTCCTCGATTTCCTGCGCCTGCACTTCCAGCAGTGACTCAAGCTCGGAGCGCTTGGCATTCAGACCGGCGCGCGCCTCGCGGACGTCATCGTCACGCGAGCTGGAATCGAACTGGGCGAGGATGTCGCCTTCTTTCACCATCGCGCCTTCTCGAGCGATGCGAGTGATCGTCAGGCGCCAGCTTCGCGTTGCCGGCGGGCCGAAGCGTATCGAGTCGGCAGACTGAACCACACCGCTGGCGGTGACCGTGATCGGTCGCGACGCCGGCTGGACTTCGATCCATTGATCGGCAACGGCTGACGCTGACGCCAGCAGCAGGAAAACCGCGACGGCCCTTCTCATCGTTCGTCTCCGCTGGTGGATACGACGCCCATGACGCTCATGCCCGGCATGATGTCCTGCGGCAGCGAGTCGAGCGGCTGCGCCAGTGCTTCGAAGTAGCCGCTGTCGCTCCAGTCGCGTCTTTCAACCGCCTGGCTGGAGGTCCATGTCAATTCGGTCAGGAACGGCACCGACCCCTGCGCGTCGGCGGCAACCTTGATGCGTTGTCCCATGCCGACTTCCAGGATGTCGGCTTCATGCACCCAGAAGCGCACCTGCAGATCCTCACGACTGGCGACCTTGGCAATCTCGAAACCGGAGTACAGCGTTTCGCCCGGAAACACCTTGGTGCCGGTAAACGGGTTTTCGCCGTAGATCATGAAGCCGGCTTTGGTCGCGGTGATCTCGGTGGCGTTGAGTGCCGCGCGAATGCGTTCGTGATTCTCCTCGGCCTGGCGGACTTCCAGCGCCGTTTCCTTGATCACGTCATCGAGTTCCGAGCGTCGGTTCAACAGCGCCGCCTCGGAGCGGATCAGTGTTTTCCTCGCGGTTTCGCGGGTGAGCTGGTAGCGCTCGAAGTCCAGCCGCGGGATGGTTTTTTCCGGGATCGTTGCGTCGAGCTTGGCGAGCTTCAGGTCCGACTCGGCCTGAGCCACCGCGCCTTCGTACTCCATGACCAGCAGGCGCAGCTCGTCGATGCGTCGCTCGGCCGACAGACGGACCTTGTCGAGGTCGCTGCGTGTTTGCTCCTCGCGCGTCAGGAGGTCACCGGGATCGAGGCGGACGATGACATCGCCGATGTCGACCGGCGTCCCTTCCGGCACCATCCACTCAATGCGCCGTTGCCAACCGCCGGGCAGGCGCGGCATCTCCACGGTCTGGGCGCTGCTGTCCTCGACAACGCCGGTAAGCAGGGGTGCGGCCATCGACAGGCCGGGCAGCAGGAGCAGTAGGCTAGTTATTCGCATCATGTTCGATCTTCCCGTCGCGCATACGGATCAGGCGCTTGGCATAGGCGGCGATCTCGTCTTCATGGGTGACCAGCAAAATGGTCTGCCCGGTGCGGTTGAGTTCAGTAAACAGTTCCATGATTTCCTCGGACGTCTTGCTGTCGAGGGCGCCGGTCGGTTCGTCGGCGAGCAGCAGGGGCGGTTCGTTGATCAGAGACCGGGCGATAGCGACACGCTGGCGTTGTCCGCCGGACAGCTGATTGGGTCGGTGATCCATGCGATCGCCCAGTCCGAGACGCTGCAGCAGGGCGATACCGCGGTCGCGAGCGACGACCGGGTCCGTGTCGGAGTAGCGGAGCGGCAGCAATACGTTGTCCAACGCGGTCATGCGCGGCAGCAGGTGAAAGCTCTGGAAGACGAAGCCCATTTTCTCGTTTCTGGTCCGTGACAGTGCGGCGTCGTCGAGTGAGCCCACTTCCTCGCCGAGGAAGCTGTAGCTGCCCTCGTCGGGGGTGTCGAGACAGCCGAGAATGTTCATCAGCGTCGATTTCCCCGAGCCAGAGGGTCCCATCACCGCGACAAAGTCGCCTTCGTCGATGGACACGTTCACGTGGTCGAGGGCGTGCACCCACGTATCGCCGACGTGAAAGCGCCGGCAGAGCTCGCTGGTCTGGATCATGTTCTTGTATTCGCTGGCCGCGCCTATTTAGATGCACATTATCCTCGCAGCGTCGCGCGCGCACTTGCCGAGTTACAACTTAATACAGTGCTTTTAGGACCTCACGCGCGGCCGTGAGGTTCATTGAAATCGAGCGTGGGCCCCACGGGTACGATGCCGCTGGGGTTGATGCTCGCGTGACGGTGGAAATAATGCGCTTTTATGTGAAAACCGTCGCCGAATCAGCGACTTTCGGCATCTGGTCGATTTCACCGATGCGGGGCCGGCGGGAAGACTGATCAACCGAGCGCCGCAGGCCGCACTTTTGTGCAATGGTTGCGTGTCTGCAATCGTGTTCGTTTGTCAGCAGAACAACAGGGATTTAAGACTATGGTTCGCATCGGGTTGCTTGGCGCCTCGCGCATTTCGGTCGGCGCGATCATTGAACCGGCACGGGCGTTCGATGACGCAGTTGTCCACGCCGTAGCGGCCAGGGATCCCGCGAGAGCCAGGGTGTTCGCTGAGCAACACGGCATTCCCCGGGTCTGTGACGACTACGCATCGCTGGTCGAGTCGCCGGACATCGACCTTGTCTATAACGGACTGCCGCCGGCGGGCCATAAGCATTGGACAATCCTCGCTCTACAGGCCGGCAAATCCGTGTTGTGTGAAAAACCGTTCGCGATGAATGCGACGGAAGCAGCGGCGATGGTGCAGGCTGCCCGCGATAGCGGGAATCGACTGATCGAGGCGTTTCACTATCGGTTCCATCCTTTCTTTGAGCGCGTTTTAGAGATTGTCCAGTCGGGTGACCTCGGCGACATCGTCGAGGCACACGCGCATTTCAACGTGCCGATACCGTATACGCCAACCGAACTGCGATACCAACCGGAGCTGGGTGGCGGTGCGCTAATGGATCTCGGTGTCTATCCGCTGCACTGGTTGCGAACGCTGTTCTCACAGAATCCGTCAGTGTCTCGTGCCCACAGCGAGATCAGCGAAGCCGGTGTTGACGTCACGTCACACGGTGTACTGACATTTCAGGACGGCCTGGCGGCGACATTTTCGACGTCGATGGACACCTCATTGCCGGACAAGCTGGATGCGGGTATCCGCGTGCGTGGCAGCAAAGCGGAGATGCACGTACACAACCCACTGGCACCGCACATCGGCAATCGACTAACGGTCAGCGGCGCTTCGGAACCATGGTCGTTTGCGGGCGAGTCGACGTACTTCTATCAGCTTCAACACACCCTGGCGGTGCTGCGCGGAGACGCCGAGCCCATAACCGGCGGCCAGGATTCGATCGATACCCTGCGCCTCGTGGACGACGTAAAGCGCGTTGCGCAGATCGCGTGACCGCCTAGAACGTCGATGAGGCAATCGCTTCGCCGTCGGCAACCGATGCCTGTTGTCTTCCGTTTGAGTGGTTCGCGACATACCGTTCACCGTCTGGCTCAACCGCGATCACGCCGCCATCGCAAGCCAATTCGGAGACCCTGGAGACAGTATTTTGCGCCGCGACCTCAAGCCTTGGGCTGTGTCAGGCGGCCGTCGCAATTGCCAAGGCACCACCGGCACGAGTGATCCGTATCCCGGCCCAGGAGCAGGAAATCACAAAGCGCTCATCCGCCCACCTGTTCATACCGACCGGCGGTGAGTCAACCGAACACTGTCTGCGTTCGGCAAAGCTGCTGCCCGAGATAGCGTTGGCGGTCAGGCGCTCCATTTTTTGCAGCACGATCGCGCACCGTGCCGAGGTGCTGGTCGAATTCGCCACCGTCGGCTTGGGAACCGGCGCCGCCGTGATTGAGAATGCTAAAACGGCTCTCTGAGAACGGCATCTTCCGCATCGTCGAGCGAGATACCGTCAATTGGATTCGCCCGACCAGCAGTTTGCCCGCTGATTGGGCGTGTCGTGGACTCGACATTCGCCCTTTTTCGAGCCCACTAGGAAAGCTGCGGTAATTTCTCCGCAAAGTTCCCGTAGTAACTGACAGTCTTATGCCTGTTGTGAATTTGCTACAAAACCACGCTTGCGAAATATTGAATAAAAACAATTATTTATACAGACTCGCCTGAAAAGACTCATTCCGGAAATCCTTTTTTTGCAACAAGTGTTTGAATTGGCACTGAAATCCGGCCATATTTACGCCACTCAGGAACCTCAATAGGGCCTGCGACCCTGACAATAAACAAATAAGGGGAGGCGAATACGGGAGCATTTCCGTTGACGTCTTTTTTGCGCTTCATTAGCAATCTTAAGGGGATTAATGATGACTAACCGAAAACGCCTGTCGCTTTACGGCAAGGGCGGGCTAGCTCTCCTCGTTTCTGCTTTCATGATGACGCCGGCAGTCGCACAAGACGACGACGATGATGCCGACGAAGAGCAGATCGAAGAGATCGTAACAACGGGTTCTCGTATTGCACGAGACACGTTCTCCACCACAACGCCTCTCCAGGTGCTCGATGCCGACGAAGCTCAGCGGATCGGTATTGCCAACATCTCTGAACTGCTGCAGAAAGCTACTGTAGCGAGTGGTCAGCAGATTGACGGCACGATCAACAACAACGCTGGCCAGACCAACGCATCCGAAGCGCCGCCGGAAGGTGGTGTCGGTTCAGCCTGTATCAACCTGCGCGGCCTCGGCTGTGAGCGCACGCTGGTACTGGTCAACAGCAAGCGCCTCGGCCTTGCCGGTATTCGTGGGGCCCCCCCGCAGCCGGACATCAACATGCTGCCGATCGGTATGGTTGAAGCCGTCGACGTACTGACGGGTGGCCTGTCCACAATTTACGGTGCTGACGCTGTAGCGGGTGTCGTAAACGTCCGCCTGAAGAAAGACTTCGAAGGCCTGAACTTCTCGGTTACGAGCGAAACGCCGGAAGAGGAAGGCGGTGACCTGTTCGCTGCATCCATGACGGCTGGCGTCACCGGTGACCTCGGTAACTTCACGATTGGCCTGGAATACTCTGCTCAGCAGCGTGTCCGCACCGGCGATCGTGAGTTTGCACGTTGTCTCCGCCGCGGCGCACAGGTAATCACACGTGATGGCCAGACCTTCTCAGTCTGTCGTTCTGACTTCCCCGATAATTGGGCAGTCACTCAGGACAACCTGTTTAACCTGGGTTACACCGAAGTCGGCGGCGATCCGACTATTTCTGGTGTTGATGCCACGCGCCTGCTGTACACGCCGGGCACGTCGAACATCCTCGACCCGAACGGCAACCCGGTCATCGGCTACTCCACGTTCTCCGCGATTCCGCAGCCCTCTGACCCGAGCCTGCGAAACTTCCCGAACACAGAGTTCAATCGGACGTTCTACCTCGACCGTTTCCGTTACGACCCGCGTTTCAACGACCAGAACGACCGCGCGAACGCTGACCTGTTCCGCCCGTACGATCGTTTCTCGCTCGTAATGAACGGCCACCTGAACCTGGACTGGGGTAATAACGAAGAACTGTACTTCGAAGGCTACTACTTCAACCGTACGAACGACGTTATCGGCGCTCGTGAGCAGATCTTCCCGACCGTTCCGGGCATGGTTCCGCTTGTCGATTCGACGAACACCCCGATCCTCGACGCCAACGGCGCGATGCAGATGGTGGATAACCCGCTGAACCCATTCCCGACCAATGTCGAGCCGATCCTGACGCTGGAAGACGTATCACAGAACTTCGATACGGAACTGCAGCAGATCCGCATCGTCAGTGGCATCGTGGGTGACCTGCCGTTCGCACCGAACTGGTCTTACGACGGTTACGTCTCCTACGACCGCGCAACCGGTTTTGTGAACCAGACGACGCTGCTCGAAAATCAGTTGTTCAACGCCCTGCAGACGGTAGGCGTTGTAGCTGATGAAAACGGCAACCCGACCAGTGAAACGGTCTGTGGTCCGCGTACGATCGACAACGGTGGTTTCTTCACGCTGGGTGGCTGTACGCCGGTCAACCTGTTCGCATCGTCGATTCCGGGTGACGGCATTACCGACACCGGTCGTTTTGCGACGCAGGCTGAGCGCGATTACCTGCTCGGCAACCGTACTAACCGTACGGTCACCGAACTGACGACGTTCAACTTCTTCGTCACGGGCGACCTGTTCGACGTACCGGGTGGCGGTACGGTCTCGACCGCATTCGGCGTCGAGTACCGCATCGACGAGATCGACTCGCAGAACTCAGCAGTTGGTGTCCTCGGCCTGAACGCAGCTGAAAACGGCCTCATCGAAGGTGAGACCCGCGGTGAGCGTGACACGATCGACGTCTACGCCGAAATCTCCGCGCCGTTGTTCGTCGACATGGCCTGGGGTGAGCTGTTCCAGGTTGACGCCGCTGTGCGTTTCACGGACGACGAAAACTTTGGCGACGACAGCGTCTACAAACTCGGCTACCTCTGGGACATCAACGAGTACGTGTCCTGGTCGTCATCGTTCAACACGTCGTTCCGCGCTCCGAACCTGCGTGAGCAGTTCCTGGCTGACCAGGCTGGTGCATTGCCGGGCTCTAACGATCCCTGCCGCCAGCCGGCTATCGCTCTTGCTGAGCCTAGCCCGGCACTGGATCGCCTGCTGAACAACTGTGCCTTGTCTGGCGCAGACGTAACGCAGCTGGGTACGGCCTTCACGGTTGCAATCCCGACGTCAATCGGTGGTGCGGCCGGCCTGAAGCCGGAAACGTCCGAGTCCTTCACGTCAACGCTGAACTTTAGCCAGCCGTGGACCGATGCCTTTGACTTCGATGTTGCTCTGACCTACTTCAACATCGAGATTGAGGACACCGTACGTTCCCTGGAGCCTGCGACGATCGTTGCTCGTTGCTTCAACGATCAGCCGAACCTGCAGAGCCCGTTCTGCGATCGTGTCGAGCGTAACCGCCCGAACGCGCCGCCAGCGGCGAACTTCATCTCGTTCGTCCGTGCGGGCTTCGTCAACACCGGTATAGAGGAAACCAACGGTTTCGACATCTCGACGCGTATGTCGGGTGACTTCCGTGGCGCCTCCTACGTATGGACAACCGGTACGACGATCCTTGGCGAGCGCCTCGCACAAGAGTTCCCGCCGTCTGAAGACGACCCGAACGGTTCCGCGATTGTCGACAACGTCGGCCGTATCGGAAACCCGGAAACGACCTTCCAGTCGACACTGAACGTGTCGTTCAACGAGTGGGATATCACCTGGCAGGCACGTTGGTTCGACGACCAGCAGTTCGCGCAGGGTGTCGTAAACCCGCTCATTCTCGACGAGAACAACCTCATCGAAGGCGGTCCGTTCGACGGCCAGTCTTGCGCTGACGCGTTCCCGGAAGATGGTTGCACGGACTTCGGTTTCTTCAACTCGAGCCAGTTCGACACCGACACGTTCGGTCCGGTTCGTGGTGTTACCGAAGCTGAAGCCCAGTGGCAGAATGATCTGTCCGTTACGTACAACGCCGACCAGTGGCGTGTAACGGCCGGTATCAACAACATCTTCAACGAAGAGCCGCCGCTGATCGATCAGGGTGGTGGTCCGAACCGCAACAACGCTGTTACTTCAGCGCGTTACGACCAGATCGGACGTTCGTTCTTCCTTCGGGCGAACATCGGCTTCTAAGCTACTCAGCTTAAACCGACAAGAGCCGGGGCCTTATGGCCCCGGTTTTTTTTGGGCCTTTCCATTACACTTCGGCGAATAGATATCGACATTTCGTGGGGATAAACGTGTCAAACATACTCATTGCCGCGCTGCTGTTTAGTGGCTTACAGGCGGCCGACGATGTGGCCGAACAGCTCATGGTCTGTGCGGCGATTAAAGAAAGTGAGTCTCGACTTGCCTGTTTCGATGCGATCGCTAGGACCAGCGTCGCCGACCAGACCGAAGCCAACGTTGTGACGAAGCCGCGCGTCGAACCCGCATCCGTATCGGTACCTGAAACCGAGCCGACAAAGTCATCGATGCCTACGGCTGCGGGGTCACTTGATCCCGCCGAAGTTTCGGAAGTTGCTGAGCCGGTCGAGGCTGTTGGATCGGCTGACTCTGCAGAAATGGGCGCCGAAACCATGGCGCGCGAAGAAAAACAAAAAGCAAAAAATAACGAAAAGAAGAAGAAAAAAGAGAAGGCGCCGCGCGAGCTTGTCACTGCGACCATCTCTCGGGTAACGCCGCAACTGGACGGTCGATGGAGCGTAACCCTGGACAACGGCCAGGTCTGGCGAGAGAGTCAGGGCAGTAAAGTTGGCCTGCCTTCGGAGGGGGCCGCTGTGACGTTGTCCAAGGGTCGATTCGGCGGCTATCGAATGGAAATCGATGGTTTGTATCGGACTGCCTGGGTCAAGCGCACTAAATAACATGTGGCGCGTTGTTACGCTGCTGCTTCTACTCGCTCCGTTGTATGCGCAGGGAACGATTTTGCCGCCATTTGTGCTGCAATGGCCGAGTTCATCCAGTGACCTGCTGGTCGCAGAGACGGACGCCGCCGTGCTGCACCACTATCGCCGCGACGGCGACGGGGGCCTGGCGCATGAGAAAATCTACATGTCCGTCGGCCTGAACGGCGTGGGCAAGCAACGAGAGTGGGACCAGAAGACGCCGCTGGGTGTTTACGTCGTGACCTCTGAACTCGACACATCCCGCCTGCACCAGAAATACGGCGTCAACGCGTTCCCGCTGGATTATCCGAATGCCCGCGACAGGCAGCTTGGCCGGACGGGCAGCGGCATCTGGCTGCACGGAGTCTTGCCGGGTGGCGAGCGACGGCCCGAACGGGACACCGACGGCTGTCTTGCCATTCCCAACGAAGACCTGTTGGCGCTATCGCCGCGGATTGTTCCGGGCGACACCGCTGTCGTTATCACCCGGCAGCTGACGGTGGCGGACAACGCGAGTTCGAGCGAGGCGCGTGACGAGCTTCTGAGCTTGCTGGAGACGTGGCGCGCGGCGATACAGCGCGGTGATTTACGTGCCCTGCGGTCACTGTACAGCGACGATTTTTCCTATGCGGGACTCGACCGGGATACCTGGCTTGCGTCGCGCATTAACGACGACATTGAGCAGGCGAGCATCGACTATGCCGAGGTCCTGCTGGTCGCCGATCCCGTTGAGGCCGGCCTGTACCTGAGCCGTTTCGAATTCAGCACGAAAAAGGGCCCGCAGTCGCAGGCCCTCATCAAACGTTTGTACTGGCAGCGAGGCGACAACGGCTTTCGGGTTGTCGCGGAAGACTCGTACTAGCGCAGTCCTTCCCGGACCGTCAGCTCATCGATCAATTCGATCAGCTGCGGAAAGCCGCCGGCTCCGCCATTGTCCGTCCCGTCGGTCTTGTACTTTCCGTTAACAACAACGGTCGGCACACTGTTCACGCTGTAGCGACGAGCAAGGTCACGCGCCTTGCGAACGTTCTGGTCGACCTCGAACGAGTTCCAGTTCTTGTCGAAGTCTTCGCGGGAGATCCCGACGCGCTCGAACAGGGCGAAGATGTCCCGCTCGGAGGCCAGTCGATTACCGCGGCGGTGGATCTCCTGAAACACCACGTCGCGGAACCGCGCCGGGTCCTGGATCTGTCCGTTGCGCGCGAAAATCTGCTCGACGAAGAACATGCGTGCGTGCCGTTCCAGCAGCGGATTCCACATAGCCGGGACGAGAACGAGGCGTACGCCCGGGTCTTTGTCGGCTTTCCAGCGGTTGATGTACGGCTCAAAGTTGTAGCAGTGTCCACAGCCGTACCAGAAGAATTCGGTCACTTCGATCTTGTCAGCACCGCCCCAGGTCGGCTGGCTAGGTACCAGGCGACTGAAGTGCGTGCCTTCCTGGTACTTCCAGTCGCGATCTGCCGCGGCGTCATCCGCCTGGGCGAGCAGAATCGGTTTGTCCTCTGCGGGCTCTTCTTCGGCTGCGGACTCTTCGACGACCTGCAGGGTTTCCTCAACCACGGTCTCGGTCGTCTCAATCGTCTCTTCCGCCGCATCCTCCGCAGGGGCTTCCGACGGTGTCTCGACCGTCGTTTCGGTCGTTTCCTGGCCGCAGGCCGTCAGTGCCAATGCCAGCACTACCCAAGAAGTGTTTTTCATGATGTCTCCTTTACCCTGGTCTGACCTGCGAACGTCAGTCACGTTCCTGCAAACCCTGGACGTACGCCGACACGGCGACGATGTCTTCCTCGCTCAGTGTCTTGGCGATTTCCTGCATCATGTACGAGGGATCGCCGGACTTGCGGGCATCCGATGCATAGTCGCGCAGCGTCTGCGCCGTGTATGTCGCGTGCTGCCCGGCGACTACAGGGTAGTTGGCGCCGGGATTACCCTTGCCGGTCGGCCCGTGACAGGCGATGCAGGCAGATGTTTTGTTGTCCTTGTTGCCGCCGCGATAGATCGATTCACCTCGCGCGACAAGGTCCGCGTCAGCGACGTCCTGCACGGCCGGTGTCATCGCCTCGAAGTACACGGCGAGATTTTTCATGTCCTCATCGCTGAGGATCATCGCCTGGCCGTTCATCAGCGCATTGTTACGCTTGCCCTCTTTGAAGGCCGCCAGCTGGGTCGCGATGTAGCCCGCATGCTGACCTGCCAGGTTCGGCCACTGCGGGTTGACGCTGACGCCATTGGCGCCGTGACAGGCGGCACAGGCGAGTGCCTTGGCTTCGCCTGCCGCAGCGTCGCCGTCGACGAGGCTCTGCGCAGCGGCCTGTCCGGCCAGCAGGCTGGCCGCGACGGCCAAAAGGGAGTGTCTGATCATAACGAGCGTTCCTGTCGGCGATCTTTCCGCCGGATTCAAGCTTGTCGGGGGTATCGGCGTTTTCGCGCCTGGACTAAAGATACCGGCTGGATTGGGCGCGGCACCACGTTCAACAGCCGCGTATTATAACCAGAAAGAAACCGGCGAACCCGATGTCGAAATATCCTGAAGCAAATTTCATAAAGAGCGCAAACGCATTGACGCAGTTCGTCCCCGACGAGGGCCGCGAGGTTGCGTTTGCCGGCCGCTCAAATGCGGGAAAGTCTAGTGCAATCAACGTGTTAGTAAACCGGCGACAGTTTGCAAGGACCAGTAAGACCCCCGGCCGAACACAACTTGTTAATTTCTTCCAACTGACGCCCGAAACGCGGATTGTGGACCTGCCCGGCTACGGATTTGCGCGTGTGTCGGACAAGATGCGGGCACACTGGGGTGAGCTTCTGTCCGGCTACTTTGAGGTGCGCGACAGCCTCAAGGGACTGGTACTGATCGTGGATATCCGTCGTCGTTTGACCGATTTCGACCGGCAGATGATCGAATTCGCGGAAACGGTCGATCTGCCCATTCATGTCTTGCTGACCAAAGCGGACAAGCTGAAAAAAGGGCAGGTTGCGACAGCGGTGCTTGAGGTCAGGCGCGAGCTGGGTGAGCGGGCGACCGTGCAGGCGTTTTCATCGTTGAAACGCCAGGGCGAGGACGAGGCGCGACAGGTTCTGGAAGGCTACCTGGGCCTGCAAACGGCGAAAAAAGCCCCGGATGCCTAAGGGCCGGCATCCGGGACCAGCGGTTGCAGCCTGTATTGGGGCACTGGCTGCCGCCTGTTCAGGGAGGAAACAGGCGAGTGCCGTTTTATGCACTCATGGATTTAGAGTCTGGACTCGTTCTAAAGTTCCTGCCCGCGCTTTGCGCTTGGGAAAACAGTAACTTAGTGCGCTTCATCCCAGTTAACACCGCGGCCGGCGTCGACCTTGAGCGGCACGGCCAGTTCGGCGGCAGAACTCATTAACTCGCAGACCGTCGTCTCGACCTCATCAATCTCGGCTTTCGGAACTTCAAACACCAGCTCGTCATGCACCTGCATGATCATGCGTGTTGCGAGCCCGGAGCCGGACAACCAGTTGTGCACACGGATCATCGCGCGCTTGATGATATCGGCGGCCGTACCCTGCATCGGTGCGTTGATCGCACTGCGCTCGGCGTATTGGCGACGCTGCACGTTGCGGGCGTTGATCTCCGGCAGGTAAAGACGGCGACCGAAGACGGTTTCCACGAAGCCCTTTTCACTGGCGCGCTCGCGAATCGAGTCCATGTAGCCCTTCACACCCGGATACCGGTCGAAATACAGATCGATGTAGTCCTGTGCTTCCCCTCGCGAGACGTCAAGCTGCTTGGCCAGACCGAAGGCGGACATGCCGTACATCAGGCCGAAGTTGATGGCCTTGGCCGACCGGCGCTGGTCCGCGCTGACGTCATCGAGGGCAACACCGAACACTTCGGCCGCCGTCGCCCGGTGCACGTCCTGGTCGCCAGCAAACGCGCCGAGCAGGCCGTCATCCGCGGACAGGTGCGCCATGATGCGCAACTCGATCTGGGAGTAGTCCGCGGCCAGCAGCAGATGACCGTCCGGCGCGACGAACGCCTGGCGAATGCGTCGACCCGCTTCGTTACGGATCGGGATATTTTGCAGGTTGGGGTCCGTCGACGACAGCCGGCCGGTGGCAGCAACGGCCTGGTGATAGGAGGTATGAATGCGTCCCGTGGCGGGCACGATCTGCTTCGGCAGCTTGTCCGTATAGGTGCTCTTGAGCTTGCTGACACTGCGGTAGTCGATAATGACGCGCGGCAGCTCGTAGTCGTGCGACAGCTCGACCAGCACGTCTTCTGCGGTTGACGGCTGCCCCTTCGGCGTCTTGCGAATGACCGGCAATCCCTGTTGTTCGAACAGGATTTCCTGCAGTTGCTTTGGAGAGCCCAGGTTAAACGGCGCACCGGCGAGCTCGTGTGCCTGCGTCTCCAGCGACGCCATCGACTGCATCAGCTCGTGACTCTGGTCGGCCAGCATCTGCTTGTCGACCAGTACACCGTTTTCCTCCATCTCAAGCAGGATCGGGACCAGCGGCTGTTCGATGTCTTCGTACACCGATTTCAACGACGCTTCCTGGCCGAGTGCCTCCCAGAGTTTCTGGTGCAGCTGCAGCGTGATGTCGGCGTCTTCAGCGGCGTACGGCGACGCCGTTTCGATATCGACCTGGTTGAAGGTCAGCTGCTTCGCCCCTTTGCCCGCGACGTCCTCGTAATGGATGGTCTCCCGGTCAAGGTAATACTTTGCGACGGAATCCATGTCGTGTCGCGTCGCGACACTGTTCAGCACATAGGACTCCAGCATCGAGTCAAAGCGCATGCCCTGGAGTGCGATACCGTGCCGGGCAAGCACGTGTGCGTCGTACTTCAGGTGATGGCCCAGCTTGGCTTTGTCGGCGTCTTCGAGTATCGGCTTCAATGCCTCCAGCACCTCGTGACGATCAAGCTGGTCGGGCGCTCCCGGATAATCGTGCGCGAGCGGAATGTAGCAGGCCTTGCCGGGTTCGGTGGCGATCGAAACGCCAACGACTTCCGCCTGCATGTAGTCGAGACTGGTGGTTTCCGTATCGAAGGCGACGACGTCTGCCTTCTGCATCGCATCGATCCAGCGGTCGAGGGCGTCACGGGTAAACACCGTTTCATAGTCTGCTTCGGCGTCGGGCGCTTCGGCCGGGCCTTCCTCGGAATCGCCATCCAGCTGTCGCAACAGGCTGCGAAGCTCGAAATGCGCGTACAGTTTGCGCAGCGCATCGGTGTCCGCATCGCTGACCACGAGGTCGTCAATGGCCGTGTCGAGCTCCACGTCCTTGCGGATCGTGGCGAGTTCGCGGGACAGCTTCAGCTGTTCGATATTGTCGCGCAGGCTGTCGCCGACCTTGCCCTTGATGGCATCCGCGTTGTCGATAATGCCGTCCACCGAGTCGTATTCGTTCAGCCACTTGGCGGCGGTCTTGGCACCCACCTTCGGTACACCGGGAATGTTGTCTGAGGTGTCACCGACCAGCGCGAGGTAGTCGACAATCTGCTCCGGGTAGACGTCGAACTTCAACTTCACGGCGTCGCGGTCGAGAACGCTGTCGTTCATCGTGTTCATCAGCGTGATGCGTTCGTCGACCAGCTGCGCCATGTCCTTGTCGCCCGTCGACACCAGCACGTTGATGCCGCGCGCGCTGCCCTGCGTACACAGCGTGCCGATCACGTCGTCAGCTTCAACACCCTCGACGCGCAGCAGCGGCAATCCCATGGCTACCACCGCATCGAGAATCGGCTGTACCTGCGAGCGTAGGTCGTCAGGCATGGGCGGTCGGTTCGCCTTGTAGTCGGCGTAGATGTCGTCGCGAAAGGTCTTGCCGGGCGCGTCGAAGACCACGGCCACGTGTGCCTCCGGTTCTTCGCGCACCAGCTTGTTGATCATGTTGAGCACGCCGTGCAGCGCGCCGGTGGCTTCGCCGCTGGAATTGGTCAGGTTGGGCAGTGCGTGATAGGCCCGGTACAGGTACGACGAGCCGTCGATCAGGACAAGGTCAGCCTTTGGGTTCTTCGGCATCGTCGTCCGGCTTTTCCTGGTCGTTAGGCACGGGCTGTCGGATCTCGCTCGGGTTGCCGGGCAAGTACAGCGGTCCACTTTGGCCGCAACCGGCCAGGATCATTGCCAGCAGGCAGGCAGCAATCAATCGCAACATGGGAATGTCCTCGTAACGCGAGCGCTGATTATAGGCGCTTAGCGGGCGTACCGCGCGCCGACCTTGCGGTACGCATCACGAAAGCTCATGCCTTCTTCGGTGACCAGCCGATACGCCTCCTCGGTGGCGAAAATGCTCTCGTCGAGACGAATCGCGTCTGCCTTGAACGTCAGCCCCTTCAGCAGATGCGCGAGGATGTCGACACTGTCGATGCCGAGATCGATGCCACGAAACAGCGGTGGCTTGAGGCGTTGCAGGTCGCGATGGTAGCCGGAGGGCAGCTTCGCGGTGATCACCAGCGATTCGTTCAGGCAGCCAAGGGCCGTCGCTGAGGAGGCACGCAGCAGCTCAAGCACGTCCGGATTGCGCTTCTGAGGCATGATCGATGAGCCCGTGGTTACGTCACCCGCCAGGTCGATGTAGGCAAATTCCTGCGTGTAGAACATCAAAAGGTCAGAGGCCAGACGACCGACATCGTTGAGCAGCAGCGTAATTTCGAACAGCAGGCCGCTCTCCGCTTTACCGCGCGACAGTTGCGCCGCGGTGACCGGCGTCTGCACGTCTGCGAAACCGAGTGTCTGTGTTGTCAGGTCGCGATCCAGGTTCAGCCCGGGCGTCCCGTAACCGGCCGCGCTGCCCAGCGGGTTCTTGTCCATGCGGCGCTTCGATGCTTCGAGGCCGTCACGTGCGTCGGCGAACGCTTCGTTAAAACCGCCGGCCCACAGCGCCACCGACGACGGCATGGCGTGCTGCATGTGGGTGTAGCCCGGGAGTTCGACCGCGCCCTGTGAAGCGACCAGCGTATCGAGGCCGGCGATCAGGCCCTCAACACTGGTGGACAGCGCGTCGACGGCATCCTTGAGGTACAGCCGCAGCGCGGTTAGCACCTGGTCGTTGCGTGAGCGCCCGAGATGCAAACGACCGCCGGCCTCACCGATCGCCGCCGTGAGGCGCGTCTCCAGCGCCGTGTGCACGTCTTCATCCTCAAGGCTGATTTGCCATTCTCCGGCGGCGTGCGATGTTTCCAGCGCTGTCAGGCCGTCGCAAATTGCTGCGCAGTCCTCTGCGGACAGGTGACCGACCGATGCGAGCATCTGCGCATGTGCGATACAGCCTCGGACGTCGTAGCTCACGAGACGCTCGTCGAGGCGGTGGTCTTCTCCGGCGGTGTAGCGCAGCACACGCTGATCCAGTGGCAGACCCTTGTCCCACAGCCGGCTCACGGCGCGTCGCCCTGTTCCGCGGCCGACAGGGCGGCCGTGTCATTCACGACCAGTGTGCCGTTACCTTCATTGGTGAACACTTCCAGCAGCAGGCTGTCCGGCAGTTTGTACGAGATGACGTGCACGCGGTTCACACCGTTGGAAATCGCGGCGTCGATGGCCGCCGCTTTCGGCAGCATGCCGTCGGCAAGCTTGCCATCTTCGCGTAAGGCAGCCAGCTGCTTGCGGTCGATGTAGGAGATCAGCGATGCCGGGTCCTTGATGTCTTCCAGGATGCCCGCTGCACCGGTCGCGAGGATCAATTTTTCGGCATTCAGCTCGGCGGCGATGGCGGCGGCAACGGTGTCCGCATTGATGTTCAGCAGCGTGCCTTGTTCGTCACAGGACAAGGGGCTCACCACGGGCATCAGGCCGCTGTCGAGCTGCTTTTGCAGAATGTCGGCTTCCACCGAATCGATGTCGCCGACGTAGCCGTAGTCCACCGGCTCGTCGTCGCCCCGATCCACGGGCGGTCGTCGATGCGCACGAATGAGCCCGGCGTCGACGCCGCTGATACCGACAGCGGGAATCTGCAGGTCACGACAGACGGCGAGGATTCGTGTGTTGATCTGCCCATTCAACACCATTGTTGCCACGTCGAGCGACGCACCGTCGGTCACGCGCCGACCATCAACAAAGGTGGTGTCCACACCGAGCGCGGTGGCGAGTTCCGTCGATTGCGGGCCGCCGCCGTGAATCAGCACAACGCGGATGCCGACCTGGTGCAGGATGCCAACCTGCTCCATCAATGCACGCGTCGCTTCCGGGTCAGCAAACACTTCGCCGCCGACCTTGATCACGAAGGCCTTGCCCTTGAACAGTCGAATGTAGGGCGCTGCGTGCTTCAGCGCCGAGACGACAATGGCCCGATCGCGCGAGGTGCTCACGCGCCGGCTCCCATCATCTGGTAGAGAACCGCCATTTGCGCGAGCATGCGATTACGCGCTTCAGGAATGACCACGCTGCGCGGACCGTCAAGGACCGACTCGCTGACAACGACCCCTCGGCGCACTGGCAGGCAGTGCATGAAGCGGCAGTCTTCAGCCGCATTATCGAACCAGGGGTCGTCGACGCACCAGTCTTCGAGTTCATTGCGTAATGCCTGGTCACCCAGCCGGTCGCCGTAGTGGCGTGTCGACGACCACGACTTCGCGTAGATGATCTGCGCGCCCTCCATTGCCTCGACCCGGTTGTCGGTCTCAATCACAGAGCCGCCGGCCGCTTCTGCGGCCTGCATCGATTTCTGCATGATCGCGTCCGGCAGCTCGAAGCCCTCCGGCCGCAGCACGGTCACGTCCATACCACGTCGCGCCGCCATATACAGCGTCGATGCCGGCACCGCGAGCGGCAGGGCCTTCGGGTGGTAGGCCCAGCTGAGGACGAATTTCCCGCCGTTGGCTGGCACGCCGAGGTCGTCCATGGTCTTCCAGTCAGCCAGGTTCTGGCAGGGATGCCCCATGGCCGACTCCATGTTGATCCAGGGTGTGTCGATCAGGCCGGTCAGGGAGGTGAATTCGGTCTCGGCCATGTCATGTTCGAGATTCTTGCGTTCCGCGAAGGCCCGGATGCCCATGGCGTCGCCGTAAGAGGCAATCACCGGGACTGCCTCGCGAATATGCTCGGCCGCGGCGCCGTCCATGACGATGCCGGGTCGCGTCTCCAGACCGTGAATCGACATATCCGGCGAAATAACGAAGGAACCGCCGCCGAGGCGCGTCATCGCCGCCTGGAACGAGGCCAGCGTGCGCAGGCTGGGGCTGAGGAAGAGCAGGGACAGCACTTTGCCTTTGAGTGCTTCCGGCTCCGGATGCTCGTCGAGACGATTGGCCAGCGCGACCAGCGCCTGGATTTCGTCGGTCGTGAAGTCTGCAAGGTCGTTGAAGGATTTCATGGTTGTATCCGTATCAGTGGTTGCCGGGGGGAATCGTCTGCAGCGCGTCGGCGAGGTGCTCGACGTGCCGCGGCTCGATCACCAGCGGCGCGAGAATGCGTAAGGAGTGAGGGTCGGCACTGGTGCCGGCCAGCACGTCCTGTTCGATAAGGGCGTCGCGAACCTCCTTCGCAGGGCGGTCGCAGATCAGTCCGAGCAGCAGACCCATGCCCTGGATGCGCTCGACCGGGCCGACACGACAGATTTCACGAATCTGCGCTTCACGCGCCCGTACGTTGGCCAGCAGGTCTTCCTCAATGATGGTGTCAATAACGGCGATGATGGCCGCTGCAGCCACCGGGCCGCCACCGAAGGTGGTGCCGAGATCGCCAACACCGAATTTGTCGGCAATGGCTTTGCTGGCGATGACCGCACCGCAGGGAATACCGCCGCCGAGGGACTTGGCCGAGGTCAGAATATCCGGGGTCACGTCGTGAGCCTGAACGGCGAAAAACTGCCCGGAGCGGCCCATGCCGGTCTGCACCTCGTCGGCGATCAGCACGACGCCGTGCCTGGCGGTGAGCTCACGCAACGCCACCACAAATTCGTGCGACAGGTCGTAACCACCGGCGACACCCTGAACCGGTTCGAAAATCACCGCGGCAACGCTGTCATCGATCAGGGCCTTGGCATTGTCGATGTCGTCCCGGACGATAAAGTCGACCTCGAACGGCTTTTTCTCGAAGCCGTACCAGCGATCGGAATTCCAGGTGACCGCGGCCGCCGCGGCCGTGCGGCCGTGGAAGCCGTGCGTGATCGACAGGATCTTGTTGCGACCCGTCGCGATGCACGCCATGCGCAGCGCATTCTCATTGGCCTCGGCGCCGGAATTCACAAACAACACGCTACCCAGTCCATCGGGCGACACCGACAGCAGCTTTTCGGCCGCCTCCGCGCGTACTTCGACGGCCACGGCATTGCTCTGGAACAGCAGCGTGTCGACCTGCCGGCGGATCGCATCAGACAGGTTGGGGTGCCCGTAGCCAAGTGCCGCGACGGCGTGTCCGCCGTACAGGTCCAGGATGCGGCGGCCGTCATCGGTGATGATGTCGCAACCGGCAGCGCGCACCGGCACAAACGGCAACTGCCCGTAGACGGGCATCATGGTTTCAGCTTCGCGAGCTCTCGGGTCGTTCATGCTTTCCTCAGGTCCAGGCCGGGGCGACGGCTTCCAGACCCGTCGAGTCAGGAAGGCCCCAGAGGCGATTCATCCATTGCATGGCGCCGCCGGCGGCGCCCTTCACCAGGTTGTCGATCGTGCTCATCACGAGCACGACGTCGTCGTCCACGGCGACCCCCAGTTCTGCGTAGTTACTGGCGACCACGTTCTTGACTCGCGGCGTGCCGTCGACGACACGCACAAACGGGCAGTCTGCGTAGGCTTTCAAAAAGCAGTCGCGAACGTCATCGGCGGCGGCTGATTTGACCAGCTTCGCCTGGACATTGGCGTAGATGCCGCGCGTAAACGGCCCCGAATGCGGCACGAAATGCAGCCGCGGTGCAACACCGCTGGCGGCGGCCGCCATCTCGGCGACTTCCGGTGCATGGCGGTGGCCCAGCGGTTTGTACGCGTACAGGTTGCTGTGCCGTTCCGGGTGATGCGTGCCGTCCGACGGTGAGCGACCGGAACCCGTGCTGCCAGTGATCCCGGTAATAAACAAATGCTCGTCGGTGTAGCCGCTGGCGAGCAGGGGCACGGAGGCAAGCAGCATAGCGGTCGCAAAACAGCCCGGGTTGCCGACGTGCTCTGCCGGTTTGCCGGCAACATGCTCAGGCAGGCCGGAGGCGAATTCGCCGATCAGCTCGGGCGCTCCGTGACCGGCGCCATACACCGCCTCGTAAGCCTCGAGGCTGGAATAGCGAAAGTCCGCGGAAGCGTCGACGACGTGTGCGGTGATATTGCGCTGGGCGAGGCGTTCCAGGGCATCCGCAATGGTCGCCGCAGATTTACCGTGCGGCATGGTCGAAAACACGGCAACGTCGCTGCCCGAGTCCAGTTGCTCAATCCAGTTGGCGTGTGCGGCAAACGCCGTGTCGCCAACCTGCGCCGACAGGTGCGGAAACGTCTGCGCGATGGTCTGTCCGGCACGGCTGTCGGACACGGCGGCGGCAAGCTCGAACCGCGGGTGAGCGCCGAGCAGTCGGAGGGCTTCGCCACCGACGTAGCCGGTGGCACCAATAATTGCAGCAGGAATGCTCATGTTTGATTCGCCTCGACGGCCTCGGCGACATGGTCGCCAAGCGCGACGCCGTTGGACAGGGCGTTTATCGCTGGCAGCGACGCTTTCTGAGCAATTTGACCGACACCGACCGCGTTATCGGTCGCCGGGCCGGTAACCACCGACGGTTCGATGCCGTACTCGTCGCGCAGGATGCGAGCACCGCCCCACGCCGATACCGGGTCGTTGGCGCACAGTACGATGACGCTCAGGGCGTCGCGAATGGCTTCATCGGACAGAATCGCGTCCACACCGTAATCGCCGAGCAGACCGTCACCGAGTTCCAGCACGATGACGTCCGGTTTTTTCTCGGCGAGTGAACCGAGCAGGGCACGCGTCAGTTGCGGACCGTTGGCTTTGGTCGTCGTCACGATGCCGAAGTCGGAAAAGATCATCGACAGTTCGGCGCCGGCATCTTCCATCGCCAGCACGTCGCGGCGCAGCGAGACCCCCGTCGCCTTGCACGCGGCGACCTTCAGACCGCGGTGACGCAGTCGACCGACGATCGCGCACGCGGCGGCGGTTTTACCGGCGTCCATGCAGGTACCGGCGAGTGCAACAACCGGTACGCCCCGGGTCGTGAAACCGGCATCATCGTCCAGCGAAAACTCGCCGACCTTCGCCGGCACACCGATACGTTCGCCCAGGTAGGGGAAGTGTAAAACGGTACCGAGCACCTCGCAGTTGAACGGTGGGCCGACATCCGGGTTGGCTGAATCGCAGTTGCCCATCACGCCACCGATGTTCAGCAGCTGAATCGTATCGCCGACTTTCAGGCTCTTCGGAAGGGTGCCGGAGTAGCCGCGCAGTGCTTTTCGATGACCGAGCGCGCCCACGATGACGTCGCCCTGGTTAACCGTGGCCATGCGCCCGGAGGTGAGTTCGAGCTGGTTGTAGCGCGACTTGTTGTTCAGTACGCGCGCCGCCACCAGCACGCCTTCTTCACAGGGGATATCCGGCGAGACGCGCAGCTCGTTACCGAGCTCACTGTGCTGGGCGACCGAAGCGATCTTGTCGACAACCACCGTCTTCATGAGCCTGCCCGGGTTTGCAGTGAGCCGGTGAGTGACAGAATTTTCGCATAGCCCAGCGTGTCCACGGCGGTCCATTCGCCTGCTGACTCGCCGTACACGCCCTTGGTGGCCGCGAGCAGCGAATGCGGGGACTCGACACCGTCAACAAACAGACTGCCGGGCTTCAGCGTGATGTGAATGTCGCCGGTCACGCGGCGCTGCGATGACTCGAACAGCGCTTCGATATCCTGGCAAACCAGGTCGAGCTGTTTGCCTTCGTGCACGAAATCGCCGTAGCTGGCAGCGACACTGTCCTTGATCCGCGACTGCAAACCACTGAGCACAAGTTTTTCGAGTTCGCGATGCGCCGTAATCAGCGTGACAGCGGCCGGTGCCTCGAAGGCGACACGACCTTTTGTACCAAGCACGGTGTCGCCAAGGTGGATTCCGCGACCGATACCGTACCGTCCGGCCAACACCTCCAGCTTCTCGATCAGGCTAACCGGGTCGTGTGACTCACCGTCGATCGCACTCGGCACACCCTGTTCGAAGCTGATGGTGTGCGACGAGGCTGCCGCCGGATCGCTGAACGCGTTAGCCGACAGCACCCACGCGTCCTCCGGAATCGAACCTTCCGAGGTCAGGGTTTCGCGACCGCCGATGGTGATTCCCCACAAACCGCGGTTGATCGAGTACGCCGAGCCCTGCGCGGGCAGCGGCATCGCATGGTTTTCCAGGTAGGCGAGCTGGTCTTCGCGGACCCACGCGTTGTCGCGCACCGGGGCCAGTATCTCGAGACCCGGGTTCAGCGTTCGCAGCGCGACCTCGAAACGCACCTGGTCGTTGCCGGCGGCGGTACAGCCATGGGCGACGGTGGTGGCGCCGCGGGCTGCCGCAATTTCGGCGAGCTTTTCCGCTTGCAGGCCGCGTTCGGCGCCGACGCACAAGGGGTACGCGTTGCCGCGCAGCACGTTTCCGTAAATTAGGAAGCGTATGACGTGCTGGTAGAAATCCGCTTTGCAGTCGATCAGAACGTGTTCGATCGCGCCCAGCGCCATGGCGCGTTCTTCGAGCTGCTTGGCAGCACTGGCATCGATACCACCGGTGTCCACCGTTGCGGTGATGACGTCACGGCCGTAGGTTTCCTTCAGCCAGGGAACACAAAAGCTCGTGTCGAGTCCGCCGGAGAAGGCGAGGATGATCGGGGAGTTGTCGTTGCTCACAAGGTTACCTGTTCGAGTCTGGCCAGCAGGTTGCGCTGCGCCTGTGCGGATTCCGTTGCGACGAACACGGTGTCGTCGCCGCCAATATTGCCGACCATTTCCGGCCACTCAGAACGATCCAGCGCCAGCGCGACGCGTTGCGCGGCGCCCACGGCCGTTCGAATCACCAGCAGATTAGGTCCTGCGGGACGCATGCTTCGGATAAACTCGGCGACCTCGTCGAAGATCGACCCGGTTGTTACCGGTGTATCCGGCAACTCGTAGCCACGCGGCGTCTTGATCGCGCCGATACTCTTCAGGTCGCGACTCACTGACGATTGCGTGGCTTCGAGGTCGAGGCGACGCAGCGCATCAACCAGCGCTTGCTGGTTCTGGACCGGGCCTTGTTTCAGCATTGAGCTGATGGCTTCCCGGCGCTGCAGGGATTCGGAGAGAGCGGGCATGAGGTCGTTCTGAATAAATATGCGCATATTTTCTAGAAAATGCACATAGACTGTCAAGCATCTTTTTCAAAAAAAGGAGTATCAGCAGCATGAGCTTGTCCTGTGTCGAGGTGGAAAGTGGTGATTCGCCGAGCGGCAGCGTTATCTGGCTGCACGGCCTGGGTGCCGATGGCCACGATTTCGAACCGATCGTTCCGGAGCTCGGGCTGCCCGACGACCTGGCCCTGCGCTTCGTGTTCCCGCACGCCGAGGTTCGTCCGGTTACGCTGAACGGCGGTATGCAGATGCGAGCGTGGTTCGATATCTATTCTTTCGACAAGCACGGCCCGTCCGACGAGGCGGGTATTGACGACAGTTGCGCGGCGATTGACGCGCTGATCGAGCGCGAAGTCGAGCGTGGCATACCGCGCGACCGAATCGTCATCGCCGGTTTCTCGCAGGGTGGCGTCATTGCGCTGCACACAGCCCTGCGTGCCGCGGAGCCGGTTCGGGCACTGATGGTACTGTCCAGTTACCTGCCAATGGCCCAGCGCCTGGCCAGCTATCCGCGCCACAATGCCCTGCCGGTGTTTCTTGCGCACGGCGACTCCGACCCGGTACTGCCGCTGATGCTGGGTGAAGAGATTCGGCGTCAACTGCTTGAAAAGGGCTACGAGCCTGAGTGGCACAGCTACCCGATGCAGCACGGCGTGTGCCCGCAGGAAATTGCGGATATCAGTGCGTGGCTGTGCCGGGTCTTCGCTGCTGCCTAGATGGACATCCGGGAGTCGCCCGCCCGCTCGCCCGTCGGCGTGAATCGACGCTCATTCAAATCAATGCCGCCGTCGCGATGCAG
>JBCDJX010000040.1:0-28710 GCA_038747355.1 Pseudomonadota bacterium
CCGCCAATCCGCTGCGCCTGGCCATACATCCGCGCGACGCTCGGATGCTCCGGGTGATCGAACAGCGCTCGCGGCGAGCCGCGTTGCACCACCCTGCCGTCGTGCATGGCGACCACCGTATCGGCCAGCTCGGAAATGTCATCGCTGTCGTGCGTGACGAACACCGCCACCGTGCCAAGCTCCGCCACCAGCCGTCGCGTCGCTGCGCGAAGTTGACGACGCAGTGCCTGGTCGAGGTTCGCGTAAGGCTCATCGAACAGCAGCACTTTCGGTCTGGGCGCAAGCGCACGTGCGAGCGCGACTCGCTGTCGCTGGCCGCCGGACAGTTCATGCGGGTAGCGGCCTTCGAGGCCCTCAAGGTCCGTCATCCGGATCAGTTCGTCGGCCCGGCCGGACTCGGTAGCGTCGCGCAGGCCAAAGCGGATGTTGTCGCCCGCGGTCAGGTGCGGAAACAGCGCGCCTTCCTGGAACACGAGCCCGACGGAGCGATCTTCGGGCGGAACGTGCACCCCCGGAGCCGCCACCGACCGTCCGTCGATGTGGATCTCGCCCTGCTGGACCGCCAGGAGTCCGGCGGCCAGTCGCAGCAGGGTGCTCTTGCCGCAACCGGACGGACCGACCAGGCAAGTGACGGCGCCGGGCTCCGCCTGCAGGCTGATGTCGTCCAGAACCGGCGTCTGTCCGTAGGCAAAGTGTATAGAATCGAGTTGTAGCATCCAGCGGTACAGCGCGAGGCGGAAAGCGCACAGTATGAACAATTCACTCTCCGTTGCCAGTCGCCTTTGGCAGCTGGCAGCTATCCTGCTGGCTGCTCTGGTCATCGCGCCCATCGCCGCTGTTGCGCTGGCCGCGCTGTTGCCCGCCGACGCGGCATGGCAGCACATTGCATCGACCGTGCTGCCCGACTACCTGCGCAATACGCTGCTGTTGATGGTCCTCGTTGGCGGCATCGCGGGCTGTCTCGGTATCGCCACCGCCTGGCTGGTCGCCACCTGTCGCTTTCCGGGACGCAGCTGGCTGGCCTGGATGCTGGTGCTGCCGCTGGCCGCGCCCGCGTATGTGGTCGCGTACGCGTATACGGATCTGCTGGACGTGTCCGGGCCCGTGCAATCGGGGCTTCGTTCCCTGCTGGGACTTGGCATTGAGCAACTGGCGTTTGGCGGCGTCCGTAGCCTGCCCGGTGCGGCGCTCATGCTGAGTCTCGTGCTTTACCCCTATGTATACCTGCTGTGCCGAACGAGTTTCATGACCACCGCGAGCACCCACTTCCAGGCCGCGCGGACACTGGGGCGCTCACCGTTGCAGGCGTTTATCAGTGTCGCGGTCCCCGCGGCCCGGCCAGCGATCGCCGGCGGTGTTGCACTGGTCGTCATGGAGACGCTGGCCGACTTCGGCGTCGTCCAGCACTTCTCGGTGCCAACCTTCAGCACCGGCATCTATCGGACGTGGATCGGCCTCGGTGAGCCCGCCGCCGCGATGCGCCTGTCGGTGTTGATGCTCGGTCTCGTTATCCTGTTGATTGCGTTCGAAGCGCTTGGTCGTCGCGGCCGACCCGACGTGCGCGCGCTCGGTGAGCCGCTCAGCTTCGAGCTCCGCGGCTGGCGTGCGGTCACGGCGACAACAGTTTGTGCATTGCCTGTGCTGCTCGGTTTCGTCGTACCCGTCGGTTTACTGCTGTTTTACAAGCTGGCGGGTGGTGGCGACCCGTTTGTCGGTGATCGATTCCTGGGATTCGCCACCAACAGTGTCGGCGTCTCACTCGCCGCGGCACTGATCGCTACCGCGTTCGCGCTGTTGCTGGCCAGTACCGGACGACGTATGCCGGGGCGGCTGAGCGCTGCGACGATTCGTATCAGCACGCTCGGCTACGCCTTGCCCGGAACCTTGCTGGCGGTCGGTTTGCTGGGCGCCACCTCGGGCGTCGATCGACAACTGACCATCCTACTGCGTGACCAGCTCGGCTACAGCGGCGGGCTTGTCCTCTCCGGCACGATTGTGCTGCTGGTCTACGCCTACGTCTGTCGTTTCATGACGGTATCGTTTAACAGCGTGCAGGCGGGCTTTAACACCCTGTCACCCACCCTGGATGCCGCGGCTCGCACCCTGGGGGCATCCACCGGCGACGTTGTCCGGCGGATTCACATACCGTTACTGAGACCCAGCCTGATTGCCGCCATGCTGCTCGTATTCGTCGATGCGATGCGTGAATTACCGGCCACCTTGCTGCTGCGGCCGTTCAATTTCGACACGCTGGCCACCCGCGTCTACTGGCTTGCCAGCGATGAAAAACTCGCGGAAGCCTCAAGTGCCGCGCTGTTGATCATCGCGCTCGGTATCGGCCCCGCCTTGCTCGCCAACCGCATAGCGGCCGCGAGCAACAAGACGCGAACGACAGCGACCTAGTCCGAATCGGGATCCTCGACAGGTCCGGGTGGCGTCGGGGGTGTCGGCGGTGTTTGGGTACCGCTGCCTCGACCCAACGTCGCATCGGTATCCGTATCGGTCACCCGGATATGCGGATCGTTGGGGCGACGGCGACACTCCGGAATCGTGCGAATCGCGGTGAATTTGTACTTTACGCGAAGCGCATCCCGCTTCGGTGTCACCGATCGGCCGGTGCCGCGAACAAGTCGGCCGGTCGACTGGTAGGGACGGAAGAAAATGCGGAAGTCCGCAGAGGTGGGATCACTGCCGAGCCGAACCGGTTCTCCGGCCGCCACACAGGCCGTCGGGAAGCGATCGTCGCCCGTAAGCGTGCAAGGGTCACCGTCCGCCGCGCCAGAGCATTGCCGGTCACTGCCCACACGAATACAGCTAAGGACACACGGATCGTCGTCGTCCCAGACGAAAATCATGCTTTGCTTCATGACCTCGGGGTCATCCCGGTTGATCGTCTGCGAACTGCACCCCGACAAAGCCGCCGTAACAAGCATCAGTAATACCATTCTCATATCGAGCTCCCTTTATTCACTGTGGTCCTTTGGACCTTCTAAGGAGTCTCATCCGTGAGCAGTTTTGCTAACCCGGGATCCGATCGAACAAAATTTTCCGGGTAGCCCATACGCAGCGCTTCGTCCAGTGCCGCCCGGCCGGCCGTCAGGTCGTCCAGCGAGGCGTAAGTCACCGCGGCGAAGTACCGCACGTAAACATTGCTTGGTTCGAGCTCAAGCGCCGACTCGATCATTCGCCGCGCCTCGGCATCTCGTCCAACATGCGCATAGATGCCTGACAACGGCCCAAGATGCAGCGCATCGGACTGGTTGATCGCATAGATTTTTTCCGCGAGTTCAATCGCCTTGCTGTACGCGTCGAAGGCCTCAACCCCGCGTCCGCCGCTAAGGCGCAGGGCGTCTCCCAGGGAACCCCAGACCTCAAAATCTTCCGGCGCGATGTCGATGGCTTTTTCGTACATCTCGATCGCGTCGTCGTAGCGGCCAAGAAAAAAGTAGCTGGTACCGACATTCATGTAACCGTCGACGGTTGGCTGCATCCGCAGCGACTGTCGCCAGGACGACGCCGCCTGGTCGAACATGCCTTCGAAATAAAAGGCGGCGCCCATGTTCTGGTAAACCGAGGAGTCTTCCGGCGCGAGCGCCAACGCTTCCTGGTAGGCACGAATCGCCTCTGAATAGCGGCCCTCGTAATAGAAGAAGTTGCCGATCGCGATGTGCGTCCGGTAGTAGCCGGGCTGGATGATGATGGCTTCCTTATAGACCGCCTCGGCCTTGTCGACAGCCCCTTGCTGCTTATAACTGCCTGCGAGCCCGAAATGCGCGCCCATGTTGCGGTTGTTCAACGTCAACGCACGCTGAAACTGATCGATAGCCTTGTCGTACTGACCGGAAAACCGGTACAGCTGACCCAGAGAGGTATGCACGTCGCCGGAATTGGCGTCGAGTGTCAGGCCGCGTATGCAGGATTTTTCGGCGGCCTCGAAGTATTCCGTGGAACGGGACTTTCGGTACGCGCCGAGCAACGATGAGCAAAGCCCGGCGTGCGCACCGGCGAAATCCGGATCCAGGCGAATCGCTTTGCGAAACAGGCCTTTCGCCGCGTCCAGGTTTTCAGGCGTATGTTCGATACGCAGCAGGGCGCGGCCTTGCAGGTACGCCTCGTAGGCCTCGAAATTGTCGGTGGGTATCCGCTCAAGCGCCCTTTGCGACTCTCCGGAAATGACAGCGCCGACGGCTTCCACGACCTCGCGCGAGATATCGTCCTGGATGGCGAAGACGTCCTCGAGCTCGCGGTCGTAGGTCTCCGACCAGAGGTGATAGCCCGTCTCGGCCTCGATCAACTGAGCGGTTACGCGAATACGATCGCCCTGCCGTCGTACGCTACCCTCGAGCACCGTCGAGACACCCAGCTGCCTCGCTATGGCGCGGATGTCCATGTCCTTGCCCTTATAGAAAAAGGACGACGTACGGGCGGTAACATCCAGTTCGCGAACCCTGACCAGCAGATTAAGAATCTCCTCGGCCAGTCCATCGGCGAAGTACTCGTTGGCCTTGTCGTCCGACAGGTTAAGAAACGGCAGGACACCAATAGACGGCCGTTTCGTGTTCGCCTCGGGCAGGTCCTGTCCCGGCGCCGCCGTTATTTCCGCTGCGGGTTCTCGCATCCTGGCATCCGCAGTCCCCTCTTCGTCGACGACGACCCGGGCTGAATCATGGCGCACGTAGAGCTCGTATCCGAGAATCAGGACAGCAATCGAAAGCGCGCCGATGATGAGAAAATCGAGGCCGCGTTTTCTCGGTACGACGTATTCCACAGTCGTCGCGGTGGGGTCCCCGTTTTCAGCTTCGATCCGGTATGCCCACGACAGGATGATCGCGACCGGGAACCCCAGCATGCACAGGAGGACGACAAACGTGACGGTCCAGTCCGGCAGACCGAGCGGGGTGAAGGTGGTTTCGGCGACCTGAATAATCGCCCAGGCGACGACCACGTAAACGAGGCCAACGCGGATCACACGACGGCGCTGTAGCTCTTTCAGGAACTCTGAAAGAGACCCATCCGCATGCGGCGTTTCATCCCCTCGCTGTGAACGCTCGTCCAACCTGGTTATTCCTGTTTTTCCAGGT
The DNA here is from genome assembly GCA_038747355.1 of Pseudomonadota bacterium. Taxonomy (GTDB): domain Bacteria; phylum Pseudomonadota; class Gammaproteobacteria; order Steroidobacterales; family Woeseiaceae; genus UBA1847. The sequence continues at coordinate 5,082 of JBCDJX010000040.1, forward strand.
GGCTTGATAGTACTCCATTCATTGCTAAGCGCGCCATTCCTGGACGCATCGAAGTCATTGAAATACAGACACTTTCGTTTGGAACCAGCGGAGTTTACGGCATCGTCAGCATCCATTCGTCGGGCCACTCAGGCGACCCGCATTCGCGAGCCGGACGCGAATCAAGAGCTCGCCCCGGCACTCTCGACGCTGCAAAGCTCTGCTAGGATGACGGCATCGGGGTTCGGGGGAGCGGTTCGATGTCACGCAAGGTAACTCGCAGGGATTTTCTTAACGGCACACAGGTGGCGATCGGTGCATCGTTGTTGTCACCCTGGACCGACGTGTTCGGCAGCACGCCGTCAAAGTTCGCGCTCGATGCCGACTACTACCCGCCAGCAAAAACCGGCCTGCGTGGCAGTCACCCGGGTTCCTGGGAAACTATCCACGCGCGCGTTGCCGGCCGACGATGGTCGGCCGGTTCAATCGAGGAAGAGATCGACCTCGTTGTCGTCGGTGGCGGCATCAGTGGGTTGTCCGCCGCCTATTTTTATCGTCTTGAAAACCCCTCGGCGCGCATATTGGTGCTCGACAACCATGACGACTTCGGTGGCCACGCCAAGCGCAACGAATTCACCGTCAACGGTCGCACCCAGATCGCTTATGGCGGCACAGAAGCGATCGATACACCGTCCGGCTATGCCGAGGTGTCGCAGGCCCTGCTCAGAGATATCGGCGTCGACACGCAGCGCTTTTACGATTACTTCGACCAGGACCTGTTCGACCGTATGGACCTGTCCTACGCACTCGCCTTCGACGAGAAGACCTATGGCCGGCGCAAACTGGTGAAGGGCTACGGCAGCCGCCCGTGGCGCGATTTTGTGGCTGACACACCGTTAAGCGATGTCGCGAAGGCGGACCTGCTGCGGGCGTTCACCGACAAGCGCGATTACCTGCCGGGCATGAGCCGCGATGAAAAAATCGCGCTGCTCAGCCGCATCAGTTACCGCAGCTACCTGCGCGATTACGTCAAGGTCGACGAACAGGTGCTTGAGATTTACCAGCGCTGGGGCATGAGCTACTGGTGTGTCGGCATGGACGAGGTTCCAGCGATCTACATATTAGGGTACGGCGACGGCGGCTGGCTGCCGGGTCTCGAACACACTGTCGAGCAGGAAGGCGGCCGTGGCGTTGAGCCCTATATCTTCCATTTCCCGGATGGCAATGCATCCATTGCCCGGCTACTGGTCCGCGCCCTGATTCCCGAGGCGCTTCCCGGCACCACCATGGAAGACAGCGTCACCGCCCGCCTCGACTACAGCAGGCTCGATCGCGAGGATGCCGCGCTGAGGATCAGGTTGAACAGCACGGCGGTGAACGTTGTCCACACGGCAAACGCAAAGGCCGTCGATATCACCTACGTGCATGCCGGCGAAGCGCACACCGTACGAGCCAAACACTGCGTCATGGCCTGCTACAACAGCGCGATCCCCTATCTTTGCCCGGAGCTGCCGGCGCCGCAAAAAGCGGGTCTCGCTTACAACGTCAAAATCCCGCTGACCTATACCAAGGTGAACATTCCAAACTGGCGGGCGTTTGCCGACCTGGGCATTCGCTACGTGTACTACACCAATGATTTCTACAAACAGGTCGAACTCGACTACCCGGTGTCCATCGGCGACTACGCCTTTGGTGCCAACCCGGACGAACCCATGACGCTGCACATGTGCTACGTGCCGTACTTCGATGACATCCAGGGACCGGACCAATGGCGGGCGGGTCGTCGCAAGCTGCTGGAGACGCCGTTTTCAACCTTCGAGCATCATGTCCGCGACCAGCTGGACCAGGCGCTGGCGGGTGCCGGCTTTGACGCCGAACGTGACATCGACGCCATCACCGTCAATCGATGGCCGCACGGCTATTCGTATGACGCGAGCCTGTTGTGGGAACCGGAGTATGCCGCTGAGTCGGATAAACCTTGGGTTATCGGACGCAAGCCCTACGGCCGTATCTCGATTGCAAATTCCGACGCTGGTGCGGCTGCGAATACGGATTCGGCGATTTCGCAGGCGTTCCGCGCGGTCAGCGAAACCCTGGCCAGCTGACTTCGCGACCGGTTCAGCCGTCACTCGCCAACGCTCGAGCAAAAAGCTGTAAACGTTTTCAGTTTTGCGTGGTTTTTCAAGCGTTTACCCTCGCGATGATCCGTCGTCGACGTACAGCGATACGCCTAATCGATTGTTTTACAACAAATAGTCGTATCCAGTCCCGTTTGACATGCCCCCTGCGTGTCGCCTATAAATGTAAACGTTTTCAACTTTGCTGTACGAGTGAAACGGGGGTGCCGCCTCTTCTTGGAAGGGATCCGGCGCAAATCAGGAACAGGGGGACAATCAGATGAAACACCATTTATCCCGACAATCGGCGAAACGCGTCGGTATCGGTTTGCTGGGCGCAGCGATGTGCTCACTATCTCTTCCGTCATTCGCGCAAGACGACGAAGCCGACGACGCACTGGAAGAAGTCGTTGTGACCGGCATTCGCAGCTCGATCCGGGCAGCGATGGACGTCAAACGCAATGAGTCCGGTGTTGTCGACGCCATCACGGCGGAAGACATCGGCAAATTTCCGGACGCCAACCTCGCGGAGTCGCTACAGCGCATCACCGGTGTTTCCATCGATCGCGCCGGCAACGAGGGCAACCAGATTACGGTTCGCGGCCTGGGCCCGAACTTCAACATGGTGACCCTGAACGGCCGGCAGATGCCCGCAGCGTCATCGCCTGAACAGGAAAGCATCTCCTCGGCGACGCAAAGCCGGGCGTTTAATTTCAACCAGATTGCCTCGGAGTCGGTTGCCGGTGTCAACGTCTACAAGACGGCGCGGGCAAACCTGACGCCGGGGGGTATCGGGGCGACGGTCGACATCAAGACCGCACGCCCGCTGGCGATCGGCGAAACGCAGATCGTGACGACGCTGAACCTCATCAATGACCAGTCCGTGCGTACGGGTGACGACTTCACGCCGGAGTACGGCGGCCTGTTTTCCACGGTTCTGGCGGACGGACGGCTTGGTCTGCTGGCGAACGTGTCGGTGTCCGAGCGAAACTACAGCGAACCGTCCAGCCACACGGACGGCTGGCTCCGCGATAATGCAGGCTCGGGTAGTTACAACACCTGGTGTGCATCCATCGATTGTTCGAACGTGCCTTACGTGTATCGCCCGGTCAGCAACATCGGTGAGATCCAGGACAACGAACGGACACGAACCAACGGCGTTTTCGTTGCCCAATTCGCACCGAACGACCGACTCGAAGTCACGCTCGACTACGTATTCTCCGATTTCGAAATTGAGCAGGACCGCTTCCTGACCGGCTTGTTCGGCGTCGTCGACGGCAACACGGTGACCAACGTCGCGCTGGATTCTGACTTCAGCGTAGTCCGGGCGACGCGCGCCGGTACGGCAGCCGACATTCTCGCCTACCAGAACCAGACCAATATCGAGAACGAGTCAATCGGCCTGAACATCAACTGGCAGGTGAACGACGATCTTGCAATCACGCTCGATTACCACGATTCGGAAGCGGTCAGTCAGCCGAACGGCGAACTGAACGACCGCAACTACATTATCCAGGGCCCCGCCGGTGCGATTTTCGATCTGGCCTACAACGGCGCTGGCGTCACCATCGGCGTCGACGATGCCGCCGCCTTCCGGGGCACCTGCCAGTTCGGTATCAACGACCCGGGTGGTTTCGGCTTCGCCGGCGAAATCGGCGCCACCACGTTCGGTTGTGGAAACATTCCGGGCGTTGACGGTTTCCAGGACCCGGACGGCTACGCAGGACTGGGCAGCGTCTTCCGCACCATCGCGATCGACAACACGGTCGAACAGTTCCAGCTGGATGCCACCTGGGATTTCTCCGATGCGAAGCTCAGTGTCGGCGTCATGATGACGGACTACGGCGTCAACACGCTGGCGACGAGCACGGGCTTCCAGTTCCAAGGTCTGTACCCCTGCGCCGAGTGTGACGTGCATATTTCGGAACCGATCCCGACCGGTGCACCCAGCGGCTTTTTGACGACCAATGAGGTCGATCTGGACGGCTTCCTCAACGCGCAGCGCGGCGCCTTCCTTGGACAGGACTTCGCCAACCTCGGATTTGCGCAGGGCCTGGTCCCTGCCGGCGGCAACTGGCCAAACCCGGACCAACTGCTGATCGATGCCTTCCCACCGACCTTTTTCGGCGCTACCGAAGAATCGACGGCGATCTACATCAACCTCACCAACGAGTTTGAGCTGGGCAGCATTCCGGGCCAGATCTCGGCCGGCATTCGCTACGAAACCACCGACGTGACGGGTTCTGCATTCCAGAACTTCCCGACGGCGCTGCAGGTCACCTCCACGACGGAAGGCCAGGTGCTGCCTGGACCGGAAGAGACCTTCTTCACGCTCGACGGTGGTTACGACGTCTTCCTGCCGGCGCTGGATATTCGCCTTGAGCCGCTGGAAGGCCACGTCGCTCGATTCTCGTACGGCAAAAGCATCGCGCGTCCTGACCTGAACGGGCTTCGTCCGGTGACTGAGGTTGCCGACTATCGCCCGGGTACGGCCTCGGCGTTCGGCGGCAACCCGGATCTCGATCCGTATCAGTCGGACAACTTCGACCTGTCCTACGAGTATTACTACGGCGCCGGCTCCTACGTTTCCGTGGCGTACTTCTTCAAGCAGATCGACGACTACATCGGTACCGATACGGTGCAGGACACGCTGTTGGATGCCAACGGCGAGCCGCTGCGCACACCCGAGGCACGATTCGATCCGAACCTCATTCCGTCGACACCGGTGATCAGCGAGCCGACGGACCCGATCGCGATCTTCGACATCACAAGGCTGGTTAACGGCGAAGAACGCGAAGTCGACGGCTTCGAACTCGCGATCCAGCATCTGTTCGGAGACAGCGGCTTCGGTATGCAGGCGAACTATACGGTGGTCGACAGCGATGCCGGATTCGATCGTTCGAACTTTGAAAGCCAGGCCATCCTGATCGGCCTGAGCGATTCGTGGAACCTGGTCGGCTTCTACGAAAATGATCTGTTCTCGGTTCGCGCCGCAGCGAACTGGCGTGACGAATTCCTGTTCGCCACCAACCAGCTGAGAGCGACCAACGAACCGGTCTATTTCGATGAGTACCTGCAGGTCGATCTCAGTGCCGCCTGGAATGCAACGGACATGATCACGGTCAATTTCGAGGTGCTCAACCTGACCGGTGAAGACCAGGTGCAGACGGGTCGCTACACGAACCAGTTCCTGTTCGAGAATGTCCAGGAGCCCCGCTACATCCTGGGTGTTCGGGCGAATTTCTAGTACCCCCCGACGGTAGAATTCGCCAACCGACATGGGCCCCTTCGGGGGCCCTTTTTTATGCGCTGTCGCCCATTCGGAATTGCTTTTGTAAACGTTTACACGAATAATGGAATCCGACATTCGGACGGCTGTTTGCGGGGGTAGGCAGCGCTTCCAGGGGGATTATCATGTTATTCAGAGCGTTGTTTTTATTCGCTTTTCCATGGCTACTCGGCTCAGGCTGCGCCGCGCCGACGCCATCGGCAGGCTTGTCGGAGCCCGCTGAACGACGTTTGTTCATCATCGGCCAGGACCTCGATGCGATTCGCGGCTACACCCAAAGCAACTGCTGCCCGGCAGCGGACGGAACCACGGCTTACGTCTCTCTGTACAACGTGTTGTCGGAGGAACTGACCTGGGGCGGACTGGGCCTCAGTAAAGACGGCAAACCGACAACGGTCGAAGCCGACTGGGGCGGCGGCCCATCCAATGCCTACACGACCGCCACCGAGTTCGACGTCGACTATCTCGCTATCGGTCTATCCCTGGTTGAGAGCTGGCACCCCGGCGCACTCAACCGCGTGCTGGTCGGCGGCTATGACGCAGAAATCGACCGGCTGGCCCTGTTTGCTGAAGAGGTCGATCGAAAAATACTGCTGCGCATCGGCTACGAGTTTGATGGCTACTGGAACGACGGTTACGGCGACGCTCAACGGTATACGGAAGTCTGGCGCTACATCGTTGATCGGCTGCGCAGCCAGGGCGCGGACCGGATCGAATACGTCTGGCAGGGTGCGGCATCAACCACCGACATGGTTCTCGACGGTGGACGTCACGACAACATCCGCGACTGGTATCCCGGGGACGACTACGTCGACTGGCTGGGCATTTCGTGGTTCATGCATCCGGAAGAAACGACAACGTTGCCGTATGACTTCGACGTCCTCACACCAAGACAACTGTCAGACGAAGTGCTCGCACTCGCACGCGAGGTGGGTAAGCCGGTATTGATCGCCGAAGCCGCACCACAGGGATACGACCTTCGCGAACTGACATCGGCGCATCACGTCGGGCTTTGGGACGGTCCTGCAGGTACGGGCCGACAAGTCGTCACCGCTGAGCACATCTGGGCGAACTGGTTCGAACCGATGTTCGACTACATGAACGACAACCGCGACGTTATCCGGGGGCTCGCCTACATCAATATTCGATGGGACGACCAGGACCTCTGGGACGCGCCCTATGAATCGGGCTACTGGGGCGACACCCGGGTGGAGGCCAATCCGGACATTGCCCGGCGCTTCACAGCGGCGATCAACACGTGGCGCAACATCGATGAGTAGTCCGTCCCGTACCACCGTCTCAATCGCGTCACTCGTCGCACTCGGCGGATTTTTGTTCGGATTCGACGCCTCGGTGATCTCCGGCGTTATCAGTTTCATCGTGCCGGAATTTTCGCTGAACGAACTGCAGGTGGGGCTGGTGGTCGGCGCTCCGACGCTGGCCGGTATTGCGGCCGCCCTCAGCGCCGGCCCGATCGCCGACTATATCGGCCGCAAAAAAGTGTTGCTCGGTCTCGCCGCGCTCTACACCGTGTCCGCGCTCGGCTCGGCATTTGCACCGAATTACGAAACGCTGGTCGCCGCCCGCGCGCTGGGTGGCTTTGCGTTTGCCTCTCTCGGCATTGCGCCGATGTACATCGCCGAGATCGCACCGCATGAGCGACGAGGCTTTCTCGTGTCGTTCAACCAGTTTGGCATCATGATCGGTTTTTCGGTGGCGTATTTCGCCAACTACTACGTGCTGCAGCTGAGTCAGTCCGGCGCGGACTGGGTGGCAGCGATCGGGCTCGACCAGTACGCGTGGCGCTGGATGCTCGGACTCGAAATACTGCCGGCGGGATTCTGGCTGCTGGCCCTGTTATTTGTGCCGGAGTCACCGAGATGGCTTGCCCTGAATCATCGAATCGACGAAGCCCGCACCGTGCTTGCCCGTATTCGACCGGCCGAGCGCGTCGAAAGCACGCTGAAGGAAATCCTCGACAGCGGCAGCGACGCCGGCCGCTCGGTGCTGTACCGAATCCGCGAGATCCTGTCACCAAAACTGCGGCTTGCTATCGTCATCGGCGTCGTTGTTGGCGTGATACAGCAAGTGACGGGTATTAACGCCGTTTACTTCTACGCGCCCAGTATCTTCGAGCAGAGCGGCGTCGGTACAAACGCCGCCTTTGCGCAGGCGACACTGATCGGCATCACCAATATCGTTTTCACCGTGCTTGCGATGCTGCTTATCGACCGACTCGGGCGCAAGCCGCTGCTGATCATCGGGCTTGTCGGCATTGTGCTCAGTATGAGTGTCGCGGGTTACGGCTTTCAGCAAGCGACCTACCAACTGCAACCTGCCGCCATTGCCGAGCTTCCGGCGGACATCGACCGTGCGTCACTCACAGCGATCGCAGGCACTCAATACGATGACGACGTGTCCTTCAAGCGCGCCGTCGAGGCACTCATCGGCGAGCAGGCCGCGCGGAATCACCAGGCCGTCCTCGTTCAGTCAGCGATCCAGGTCAATCCCAGGGTTGTGCTGGCCGGCATCCTGGGCTTCGTTGCATCGTTTGCCTTGTCGCTGGGTCCGGTGATGTGGGTGCTGTTTTCGGAGATCTTCCCAAACCGGGTACGCGGTTTCGCCCTGGCGTTTTGCGGCGTATTCAACAGCGTTGCGAGCTTTTTCGTGCAGTTCCTGTTCCCCTGGGGCCTGGCCAATCTCGGCAACGCAGCAACCTTCTACGTGTTTGCCTTCATGGGGGTCGTCGGTGTCGTTCTGATCCAGTGGCTGCTGCCGGAAACCAAGGGTAAGTCCCTGGAAGAGCTCGAAGCGGTTATGGCGCGATGAAGCGCATTCGCTGGGGTGTCTTAAGCACGGGCCGAATCGCACAGCAGTTTGCCCAGGATATGGCGTTTGTCGACAACAGCGAGATCGTCGCTGCAAGCTCGCGCTCTCTCGATAATGCGACCGCCTTTGCCAACAAGTTCGGTGTACCGACCGTTCACGCCCGTTTCGATGACATGCTGGCTGATGAGCGTGTCGACGCGATTTACGTCGCGACACCGCACTCGCTGCATCGGGAAAACACGCTTGCCGCCATCGCGGCCGCTAAACCTGTCCTCTGTGAAAAACCGATAACCCTGAACCCGGACGAGCTGCACTCGATTATAGACGCTGCAAGATCGGCGAATGTCTATGTCATGGAGGCCATGTGGACGTGGTTTTTGCCGGCCATCCGGACGGCGAAGCGCTGGGTGGATGCCGGTCGTATCGGGCCCGTCGTGCAGGTAAAAGTGGACTTCGGTTACCCGCAGCGGCCATACAGCCCCGACCGTCGAGAGTACGACGCCGCCTTGGGTGGCGGAGCGCTGCTAGAAATGGGCATCTATCCGGTCGCGCTGCTTTGGTTATTCCTGGACCGCGCGCCGTTGACGATCGACGTTGTCGCCAAGCACGCGCCTAACGGCGTCGAAGACGACTTGAGTGCGGTACTCGATTACGGTGACTGTATCGGCACGATCGGCACATCGTTTCGATCAAAGATGCAGAACTGGGCGTACGTCATCGGCGAAGACGGCTACATTGCCATTCCGGATTTCTGGCGCGCGTCGCAGTGTCATCTGTATGAACTCGACACCTGTCGTGATTCCTTCGAAGACGGCCGCCAGTCCATCGGGCTGGAGTTTGAAACCCGGGCGGTTGCAGAGGACTTACTGGCAGGACGAACAGAGTCTGCCACTGTGTCGCTCGACGACAGCCTGCACATTCAGAACACCCTGCAGTCGATCCGGCAACGCTTTAGTCACTAGCTGCGTTGTTCGATCACGCTCTCTGTCGAAAACCGATAACGCATATTTCGATACACGCAGACGTCGGTGATGCCTTCCCGTGCCGCGGGAGATGCCGCGCGATAATTCGTTGAGAAGCGGTATTCGCCGGTGATGGGCAACACGCGGTGGTAGGTGTGTCCGTGAAGAAGAACCAGGGTTCCTCGTTTCGGTCGAAGCACCACCTCGTCATCGAAATGACCGCCGGGATCACCCACGGGTAACTCGCCGGCGCGGTGGGATCCGGGAACAACGACGGTCTGGCCACCAATCTCATCCAGGATATCGCGGGTGTACACCAGTCGATTCAGGTTGAACTGCTCGGGGTCATCGGGTGGACAGTCCTGGTGCCAGGCCTGACCCGCCGTGCCCTGTTTCGAGAACATCACCATGCAGTAGTCCCGATGCCAGCCCTCGCCGAGTATCGCCGCGGTCAGCGTTTGCAGTTGTTCATGATGGTCGACGGAGTCGAACGCACTCGGACCCGCATTTTGAGGGAACCAGGGAATGACCTCGGTTTTCGACTCGGACAGAAACTCGTCGTTATGCCAGAAAGCCGGGTCGTCACCAAAATGCTGGCGAATCAGCTGGTCGAGCTCATCCATCGGCTCGCGCAGGAAAAAGTTGTCGAGCACAAGATAACCGTCACGCCAGAATTGCTGTGCCAGGCTCGGAATGTCCATCTCAGACCTCATCGGGAAACGCCCTGGATTGCAGTTTGTAAACGTTTACATCTTTTGTCAAATCCGCGAACATGGTCGAGTATCACGGATGACCATCATGCCAGACTACGCCGAAAACCCGATCCTGCCGGGCTTCCACCCGGACCCGTCGATTTGTCGCGTCGGCGACGACTACTATCTCGCCACGTCGACGTTCGAGTGGTACCCGGGTGTCCGGATCTTTCATTCGACGGATCTCGCCAGCTGGCGCCTCGTTGCACGACCGTTGAACCGCGCCGCCTTGCTGGACATGCGTGGCGTACCGGATTCCTGCGGTGTCTGGGCGCCCTGCCTCAGCTACGCGGATGGTCGCTTCTGGCTGCTGTACACCGTGACTCGACGATTCGACGGCAACTTCAAGGACACGCCAAACTTCCTGACCAGTTGCGAGACGATCGACGGTACCTGGGCGGACCCTGTTTACCTGAATGCGAGTGGCTTCGACCCGTCCCTTTTTCACGATGACGATGGTCGCAAGTATTACCTGAACATGGTCTGGGACCATCGACCGAATGACAGTTTTTTCCGCGGCATCGTGATGCAGGAGTACGACACGTCGAGACAAACGCTGCTCGGTGAACGGCAATTGATCTTCGACGGTTCTCCACTGGACTACACGGAAGGACCGCATATTCACCGGATCGGCGACTACTACTACCTGGTCACCGCGGAAGGGGGCACCGGCTATGGGCATGCGGTCACCATCGCCCGTTCGAAAGTCGTGCACGGACCCTACGAAGTCGATCCTGAAGGAGCGGTAATCACGGCCAGCCACGATCCAAGATGGCCACTGCAGCGAGCCGGTCATGGCGACCTCGTTGTCACACCGGCTGGCGAAATTTACTGCGTGCACCTGTGCAGCCGGATGCTGGGGGGTGAGCGAATCAGTCCGCTTGGTCGCGAATCGGCGATCCAGAAACTCACCATCAGCGACGATGGCTGGATTCGTATGCCCGGTGGTGACAAGCGACCCAGACTGCGGACGCCGATTCCAAAGGCGGCATCGACGGCGGCAACCGTCGATTCACAACGGGATGATTTCGACTCACCGGACCTCGCCGCCGACTTTCAGTGGCTCAGAACGCCGGAACCAGACGCGTGGATGAGCCTGACCGACCACCCTGGAATGCTCCGCTTGTATGGCCAGGAGTCTCCGGGCAGCCTGTTTACCCAGGCCTTGGTCGCTCGACGCCAGCAGCATCACCACTTCGAGGCGGAAACGGAAGTTACCTTTGAGCCGAACAACTTCCAGCAGTTGGCCGGACTCACCTGCTACTACAACGCCAGCAAATTTCACTACCTGTACATTTCAAGCGACCGGACGCGGGGTAAGCAGCTCAGCATCATGAGTTGTCTCGGGGCGACGTCGCTCGAACTGGATTTTCCGTTGGCGACTGAAGCAATCCTGCTACAGCCCGGGCGCCCGGTCCGATTGCGTGTCCGGGTGAGCGGTATGCGCCTGCAGTTTGAGTGGGCCTATCCTGGCGAAGCGTGGCAGACAGCGGGACCGGAGCTGGATGCGCGTATTCTCTCGGATGAGGCGGGCAAAGGTGAGGGAGCGCAGTTCACCGGCAGCTTTGTGGGCATGACCTGCAACGACATGACAGGCATGCGCCTGCATGCCGATTTCGATTACTTTGCGTATCGAGGTTTGATCGGCGACTAGCCCGACGGCGCTGCCACAGAACGACGAATCACCAGTTTGTGTGGAACGATTTCAGTGATGCTGTCACCGCCCATCCCGTCTTCGATCTCGCGGCACAGGCGATACATCGCGCGCTCACCGATTTCTTCGGCCGGCTGGCTGATCGTCGTCAGCGGCGGGTCCACAATTTCGGCATAGCGAATGTCATCGAAGCCGATGATCGAGATGTCCTCGGGCACGTTCAATCCCGATGATTTGACTTCGTGCAGAGCGCCGATAGCCATTTCATCGTTGGCGCAAAAAATCGCCGTGGGCCGTTGTTCGTGGTTCAGGAGTTGCCGAACGGCTTTGCGAGCACCGGCCAGGCTCAGCTCACCAGCGGCCACCCAACCTTCCTGGATGGGCAGGTTCGACTCGCGCATCGCGGCGCGGTAGCCATCCTCGCGATCCTTGGTGAGCAACGATTTCTCCTGACCGTAAATCATGCCGATTCTTTCGTGACCACTGGTAATCAGGTAGTTGGTTGCCTCCATGGCTGCCGAGACGTTGTCGATATGCACGCTGGAAAACTCGGACAACTCCGGCGATACCGTCTCGCAGCCGATGACAATGGGTAACTTCCGGTTGCTCGTTGCAGAAAGGATCTCGGTCCCGAAGGGCGACATGCTGGCCAGCAACAGGATCCCGTCCATCTGCTTGGAGACGAGCATGGCGCCAATCTCGTCGGCGGTCATCGTATTGAGCTGCGTCTCCTCGATAACGATCGAATAGCCCTTCGCCTTTGCCGCGGTCCGAATGCCTCGCATGACGTCGGTAAAGAACGGATCACCAACGGATGGCAGGACCACCATCACGAGGTTGGTGCGGCCGCGTCGAAACGACTGGGCCAATGTATTGGGTGAGTAGCCGGTGTCGAGAATGGCCTGCTGAACTTTGAGGCGAGTCTTTTCGGTGACCTTTTCCGGGTTGTTGACGCAGCGGGAAACGGTGGCGATGGATACGCCCGCCAACCTGGCCACTTCCTTGATAGATACGTCTGACATCTCGTGTTTTCTGAAACGATTTACATTCGGACACTGAATTTCCTGCCGACGAGCGTAGCTCAGCTGGCCGACAATCGCACCTATGTCAGTGATTTTTATTCGTATTTTGTGTTTTTCAGTGCGTGCAATTCACTTTGTAAACGTTTACACTGGTTTCGTCAAGTATGGGGGATGGCTAAAGGGGAGTCATGCAGTCTTCGACGCAAGTTGTCGCGCCGAGAGCGTTCGAGTTGAGGTCGGAAAGCGGCCTTCGTGCGCGTGTTCTTGACGTCGGCGCATCGCTTACGTCCCTGCAGGTTCCAACCCCGTCCGGCGTTCGCGAGGTGATACTCGGCTACGGCGCCGACACGGACTACCAGCGCGACCCGTGGTTCATGGGCAGCACCGTCGGTCGTTACGCGAACCGGCTGGCACACGGCAGACTCTCGCTCGGGGGCAGCAGCTTCCAGTTATCCACCGATCCGGACAGCGGGCATTGTCTGCACGGGGGTCCCGAGGGCTTCCACCACCAGGTCTGGACACCCGAAGAAACACACCATCCGCAACAGCTGGTGCTGCGACATGTGTCAGCACACGGCACCGCTGGATTTCCGGGACGCCTGGATGTCCGTGTCACCTACACGCTGACCGATCCGGGCGCCCTGGTGATTGACTACGTGGCCGTCACCGACCGCACGACGGTCGTCAGCATGACCAACCACGCGTATTTCAATCTGCATGGCAATAACTCGGCAATCGACGGCCATTCGCTGCAAGTGTGGGCTGACCGCTATACGCCGGTGCATAACGACGGCATACCGGTCGGCGTTCTCGCCAGCGTCGACCAAACGCGTTTCGATTTCCGGGCCCACCGTCAGTTGTCCGCCGATGACCGCTATGACATCAATTTCGTTTTGCGACCGGGCGACGACTACGTCCGCAAAGTCGCCAGCCTTCACTCGCCGGTCAGCGGCATCCGGATGGACGTACACACCTCGCAGCCAGGTATGCAGCTATACACCGGCGACGAGCTCGGCAAACCGTTCGGGCCTCGGGCGGGTCTCTGCCTCGAGACGCAAAATTTTCCGGACGCGCCGAACCAGGCGATGTTCCCCGACGCAACACTGAACACGGCTGATACCTACCAACAGCGCACTGTGTACGACTTCCGTGTGGAGGCACCGGCATGAGAACAGTGTTGGGCATCGATCTGGGTACGCAGCACCTGAAAGTGCTGTTCTACGATTTCGAGAATCGTGAAATCATCGCCAGTGAAAGCGCCGCCCTGGATCTGTACCAGGGTGAACAGGGAGAGGCGGAGCAGCACGCCCACTGGTGGACTAACGCGCTTCGCAAGTCGTTGCAGAAAGTGGGCCGGGAGGTGCGACAAAGCGCGCTGGCGATTGGTGTTTCAGGACAACAGCACGGCTTTGTTCCGGTGGATGACGCTGGCGAGGTGCTGGCACCGGTCAAACTCTGGTGCGATACCTCAACCGGATCCGAATGCGATGCCATTACGCAGGCTTTCGGAGGGGCGGAACGCTGCATCGCTGAAGTGGGCAATCCGATCCTGCCCGGATACACAGCGTCCAAAGTCCGCTGGCTGCGGGATTCGCATCCGAATCTTTACGAAAAAATGGCGACCATCCTGTTGCCGCACGACTACCTGAATTTTGTCCTGACCGGCGAACGTTGCATGGAGGCCGGTGACGCCTCCGGCACCGCGTTTTTTGACGTCCGCCAACGCCAGTGGTCTGAGGGCATGTTGCGCGCAATCGACCCGGACCGGGATCTGCGCGAGTGCCTGCCCGAGGTTCGCATCAGCAATGACGCGATTGGCCGGCTGCGATCCAGTCTGGCCGCCGAACTGGGTCTGCCCGCTTACCTGCCCGTCTCCGTGGGTGGCGGTGACAACATGATGGGCGCGATAGGCACCGGTAACGTGAAAGCAGGCTCGGTCACCATGAGTCTCGGCACGTCCGGCACGGTCTATGCGTTCTCGGACACGCCCGTCACCGATCCCGCCGGCAACATTGCCGCGTTCTGCTCGTCGACCGGCGGATGGCTGCCGCTGTTGTGCACCATGAACTGCACCGTCAGCACCGAACTGATGCGCGATTTGTTTGATTCAAGCATTTCGGGGTTCGAATCGCAGATTGCGTCAGCAAACCGCGGCTCCGACGGGGTCATAACCGTGCCATTTTTCAACGGCGAACGTACGCCGAATCTACCCAATGCGAAAGGCGTCATCCTCGGCCTGGACGGTTTGAACGTGAAACGGGAAAACCTGCTTCGTTCCGCCGTTGAAGGTGCCACCTTTGCGCTCAGATTCGGCATCGATGAACTCCGCAAACTGGGAACCTCAACCGCCGAGATTATTGCCACCGGCGGTGGTTCCAAAAGCACAACCTGGCGGCAGATCATCGCCGACATCTGCGACACACCGGTGGTTGTGCCGGCGAACGAAGAAGGTGCGGCGTTCGGTGCCGCACTCCAGGCGCTGGGTGTCCTGGAACAGGAAATGGACCTGGAAGCTATCGTCGAAGCTCACGTCTCCAGGGACGACAGCAAGAGCTGCGAGCCGCGACCGTCCGCTGTTCATTTTTACAGAGATGTCTACGACGACTACCGGAGCGCAGTCGCACACACCGCACAGCTGTACTCGGCTGGACCAACACTGAGAGATTAAGACCATGAGCCGATCTGTATTGACGGGTAACAAAACCTACTTTAACGGCATAGATGCGATTCCCTATGAAGGGCCCGATTCCGACAACCCGTTGGCCTTCAAGAGCTACGACGCCAACCGCGTGGTTGGTGACAAAACGATGGAAGAGCATCTGCGCTTTGCTGTCTGCTACTGGCACACCTTCTGCGGTGTTGGCGGCGACCCGTTTGGTCCCGGAACACGGACGTTTCCGTGGGATGCACCCGACGATCCGATGGATGCCGCGATGGAAAAGATCGACGCAGCCTTCGAGTTTTTCACCAAGCTCGGTGTTCCCTACTACTGTTTTCACGATGTGGATATGGCGCCGGAAGGTCATTCGGTCGCGGCGTCAGAAGCAAACCTGGAAAAGATGGTGCAAGCCGCTGGTGAACGTCAGCAAGCAACGGGGATGAAACTGCTCTGGGGAACCGCGAACCTGTTTTCCCACCCGAGGTACATGAACGGAGCATCGACGAACCCGGACTTCAACGTGGTCGCGCGTGCGGGCGCGCAGGTCAAAGCCATGCTCGACGCTACCGTCGCACTCGGCGGCGAGAATTACGTTTTCTGGGGTGGCCGCGAGGGCTACAGCTGTCTGCAGACAACCGATACTCGCCGGGAGCTCGACCACATGGCGCGCTTTCTGACGATGGCTCGGGACTACGGTCGGTCCATCGGCTTTGAAGGTACCTTCCTCATCGAGCCGAAGCCGATGGAGCCTATGCATCACCAGTACGATTTTGATTCGCAGACCGTGATTGGCTTTCTTCGCCACCACGGGCTGGACGGTGATTTCAAACTCAACATCGAGGCTAACCACGCCACCCTCGCCGGCCACACGTTTGCGCATGACTTGCGCATGGCCACCGATGCCGGCCTGCTGGGATCGATCGATGCCAATCGGGGCAACCCGCAAAACGGCTGGGACACCGATCAGTTCCCGACCGATCTGTACGACACCGTGCACGCGATGATGGTTGTGCTGGAGGCCGGCGGACTGGGTCGCGGAGGATTCAACTTCGACGCGAAAGCGCGGCGTGAATCCACCCGACTGGATGACCTGTTCATCGCGCACATCGGCGGTATGGATGCGTTTGCGCGTGGCCTGGTGATCGCTGAGCGGATTCTCGCCGACGCGAGATCCAGCGAATTACGATACGGGCGATACACCAGCTTCGATTCCGGTAGCGGCAGCGCGTTCGAAAACGGCGAACTGGATCTTGGCGCCCTGCGGGAACACGCCGCGGCAGGTAGCGAGCCCGAGCAGATCAGTGGCCGCCAGGAATTGATGGAAAACCTCATCAACGACCACATTATGCGTGGCGCCGGGTGACGGAGCTCGACTAGCGAAACTGCGCTTGCTCTTCGGCGGACGTTTCCTCGGCGATCTTCTGATCAAGGAATCGTTCGATCACGCGAAGCTGTTTGCCCGCACCCATGAGACGCATGATCGACTTCATCATACGGAACTCACGGGAGCGCTTGAGATGAGCGAAAGACTCGAAGCGCTTTTGCTTGCCGTTGACGGTGACCACCGGCTCCGAAAATTGCTCGTTCATGTCGGCAAGCTGTTCATCGGTCAGCTCGAACGGTTCGTCAGATTCATTGCTGGCATCATCGCGGGCGTGGTACAGATCTGACGCGGTTTTCACGACGACCAGCATCATCAACCCGACCGCCGGGTCACCCAGCGCCGTCAGCAGGAAGCCACCGCCGATAATCACGATGTGCAATACGAAGATCCGGCGGTACGGCGACGACATGAGGTCTTTCACCCCGTCACTGCCGAGACCGCGCTTCACCGTGTCGCGGAGCCAGTCAAACGCCTGCAGCGCGAGCAAGGACAGCAACGCCATCAGCATCCCCGGCTGGTCCAGCACCAGGGCAACCGACTCGAGTAAATCGCGGGAGACGGTGTTTTCACCACCAAACAGCGAGACGACGAAGAGACCGTGCACAAAGCAGAACATGCCGTAGTGGACGACGAAGAATGGCGCGAGGAAGGCGGGTGCCGCGATATCGATTGCGTGCTGGTAGGGACGGACGACCATTCGCAACACCGTAAATACGCCGATGATCACGTTTTCCATCCAATACAGGAAAATGAGATCGAAGGTCTGCCAGCCGAACAGCCACACGCCAGCCAGCGGCACGAGGTTGAACGCAACGATCAGCAGGTAAACGGGCTTCAATGGCATTATTTGGGCGACGTCGATGTTTCAGGCCTCCACAGTGTGCCTGACTCGTCGAAGTCCGTCTGTGACCCGCTACTAGCCGCCTTCACGAACCCGACAGGACGCAAAATCAGATACCTCGGCGTAACCGAGGACATACTACGGATCATCCGACTTTCTCGATCTATCAGTCTCAATAGAATGGCAGGCCGGTTTCGGCGGGCGCCGCGACCCGGACCGTTATTCGTAAACACGCCTGGAGAACCCGATGCTCCGTTTCCTGACGACGCTCTCTGCAGCCACACTACTGGTATGTGCCGACGTGAGCGCAGAAAAACCGGTCGAGGGCGCCGCACAGACCGACTTCTTTGACGAGCTCTGGCGCTCAGTAGAACTGTACGGCGATCGCGGCGGTGAAGCGCTGCCGTTCGTCAAATTTCGTGGCCGCTATCACGGGCAGGCGTACTGGGCGGACGGCGACGGTGGCAACGAGCACGACTGGGAGAATCGGCGGATCCGCCTGGGACTCGATTTCGTGCTCAGCGAAAAACTGGAAATCGCCTTTGACTTCAACATGGGTCGGGAGAGCGATGACGATGTCATCGAGAACTTCGACTTCGTCTCGCTGAATGTCGCTCTCAGCGACAACACCGCGCTGTCGATCGGCAAGCTTCGTCGCAACCCGCTGACCCGCGAAGACAGCATTTCGTCGAACAAAATCCTCACGCTTGAACGGTCGCTGCTGACCTCGCGCTTTTTCGTCGACAACGTCGGCGGCATCTTCGTCGTCCACCAGGATGGCGACTGGGCCTTCGGCGCCGGCATCCTCGAGGGCAGCACCGAAGATGAGCTTGGGCTGCCGTCTCTCGACGGCGCCACAATGTTCAAGGGCAACATCGCCAGGCAGGTATCCGACGCTACCGAGGTTCGTTTCGACTACCTGTACAACCCGGGGGATGCGGACAACAACGATGTCGAACCGTACCGACACGTTGTGTCACTGAACTCCTACACGCGTTCCGGCCGCTGGGGCCTGATCACGGACATCATCTATGCCGATGGTTTACCGGAGGCACGCGGTGACCTCTACGGCGTGGTCGTCCTGCCACACCTCATGCTGACGGACCGGCTACAGCTTGTCGGGCGCTACACCTGGTCCGGTTCCAGCGAGGACAGCGGTATTCGACTGTCGAATCGCTATGAGCGGCGGGTGGTCGCCGAGGGGTTCGAGTTGGGTGACCAGCACCAGGCCGTGTATGCGGGCCTCAATTACTATTTTTACGGACACAAGCTGAAGCTGGTCTCAGGCGTTGAATACACCGACTTCGACAGCATCGGCGGCAGCACCTCAATTCTGACTGGCAGCGTTGCGCTGAGGCTCTACTTCTAGCCCGGTGCGTGGACGACAGCAGCAGGCGAACCTGCTGCTGTCTTTATAGTATTAGCGTGGGAAAGACGACTGTCCGACGGGGCTCGCCGGACACACTGGGCCGAACTTGGCAACACCATTCCCATCGAAATCTCGGTACGCGATTTGCGATTCTCCGCCGTTGCAAGCGTTGCCGCGAATCTGGTTTAGTCGTAACGTGGTCTTTCGGCTTAATACGTTGTAACCCATGGCTTCCAGATCGGCACGGCCAATGCGCCCATCGCCGTTCATATCGACCACACGATTCGGCGCAAGTCCGCTAACCATCAGCGCGCTGACCTTGAACACAGTGACGTCGTAGAGATCAGCGAAATCCTCAAAGGTGCTGTCGACCGTACCCGAGGGCTGTTCGGTCAAAATGTCGGCACTCGCCGGCGGTAAACCGTCCACGCTCCAGAGCATATCGCCTTCGCAGTCAGTCGGATCACCTACGCATTCGTCCGCAATAACAAGCGGTGTCACCAGATTCTGCGGCACAATTATGCCGGCGGTGACAGAGGTTTTGTCGAAAAGGCTGTTTAACTCGTAGCTGACCGAGTTCGTGAAGCCAGCCATGTTGTTCACTTCGTAGGGCACTTTGCGATTGCCCTGATCGTCGTAAACGATCCCCGCTCCGTGTTCGATGATCAACACAAGCCCAATGACATCATCATCCGCGCCGAAACTGTATCCGTCCACGATTTCTTCGTCAGTACCATCTGGCGCTTCCCGAGTTAGCCCGGACAGGGGGCCCAGACGGATCGGAACGTCGGTATCAAAACCATTCGCTGCGGTGAACACCTGGCCGCCATTCAGAAAATCGATCGACAACAAGCGACGCGCGGGATTGCCGAAGTTGTCCTCGAGACCGACGTCATCGATGTCCGGCGTAAATTCGACGTAGGTTTCGTCGGACGCCGGTCGTGTCTCCGGACAACCGTCCGGGGGAAGAAGATTGAGGGAATCCATGGCCAGACAGCCATCGGGGTCCTCGAAGATGATGTAGCCGGCCCGGCCTTTGTTGGGGAAATACGGTGGACCGGACTGCGTAACCATGACGTCCGGATTTCGCATCGTCATCCGTATGGTCATCGCCCAGCCAGTCTGAAACTGGGTCGGCCGATTGCGAAAATTGAAAAAAGCGCTGTAGCTTTGCTTTGGCTCAACAAATCGAATGTCGACAAGCGGTTGTGCGGCTGCTGACAACGGCAGCACGGATGACAGCGCTAACGCTGCTAGTGAAATCCTGAACATAATTACTTCTCCCTGACTATCACGACGTGCTTGTTATTTTTCTGACGAATAACGGGTAAAGCCAGATCAAAGTACCATGGTTTAGGTGCCGCTCTAAATCTGAGCGGACTCAGTTACCATAATTCATTGACGTGGCCTAGCGAGCGAACAGAAGCAGCGTCCCCGCAAAACCGCTATCGGCTTCATCCCAGAGTGTCTTTAGATCTTCAGATAACAACTCTGCGCGCTTTTCGTCGCCCTCCTCAATCAGTGCTTTTACAAGCATGGCACGGGCAATCTGCTTATCGACTTCGAGATCTAGGCGCGGCGATATCAGGTCTGGTGGCGCTTGCACTGCCTCGAAGACTCTGACCGCAGCCGCGCTTTCACCTTGCGCGAGCAGCAGTTGCCCCTTCAATAAGCGATAGTCCCGATACCTGTAGCCACTGACTGACTCAATCGACTGGACAAATTGCGCAGCCTCTGAGAATTGTTGAAGACGAAGTGCGCGAGCACCCATCAGGAAGTCCGCAGCCATATCCTCCGTTCGATCTGGGTTTTCTGTTGGCAAAGCTAGTGCCCGGATCGCCTCCGCTGTCTCTGAGACCGCGTCGAATTGGTTAGTCAGCAATTCCAGCAGACCACGGTGAAAAAGATAGCGTGTCGCAACCCCCGGTGATTCCTCTATCGAGCGATCGACGAGCGCGCGAGTGTCTTCACTCACGTCGCCGGTCAGCATTCGCGCAAACGCCATGTCCGCGAGTGCTTTCGCGTAGAAACCGCCGGAGGCGATAAACGCGTCTTCGAGTGACTGCATCAAAACCACATGTTCGCCCGTTCGTCCTATTGCATTCAGAATCGCGCCAGCCTCAAAGCCCGCGCTGATTCGGAAACGCAGAATGGCGGATTCGTCCTTAGCCAGACCGGTCAGCGTGTGCAGAGCCGCGTCAACTTCGCCAATCAGGTATTCGGTTTTCCCCAGCGAAACGATAGCGTCCTGCAGATCGGGGCCTCTACTTATCGCAAGGCGATAGTCATCGCGCGCAGCCTCCAATTCGCCGCGCGCCCGATTGGCATCGCCTCGCAAAACGTAGACGTTTGGATTTTCAGGCGCAATCTCCGCAAAGTTTCTGATGGCGGGCATCGCGTCATCGTATTTGCCCATCTGGATATTTATATACGCAATCCCACTCCAACCAGTCTGCACTTCAGGCTCCAGGCGACTCAGCGCGTTATAACCCTCTAGCGCTGCGCTGTAGTCACCAAGTTGCGTTAACACTTCCGCGTGATGCGTGCGTACCTCGGTGTCGCTGGGGTAACGCTCAATTAGCCTTGCGTATGCCTCGTTTGAAGCATGCCAATCTTTGTCGATTATCAGACGGAGAGCTTGCAGATAATCTCGTTCACGATCGCTGATAACTGAGCTTTCGAGCGCCTTATCTAGTAGGGCTCTCGCTTCAATGCGGTTTTCTTGCGCACTGAGGTTAAGCGCCAGATAGTAGGCCGCCATCGCAAAATCCGGCTCCAACTCCAATGCAGCACGAAGCAATCGTTCGGCGTCTCGAAATTCGTAATTGACCCAGTAATCAAGAGCACCAACAAACGCCCGATACGCACTCGGGTGCTCTGCGGCAAAGTCAGCGGCGAACAGGTCGACACGCTCCTGTACCGGGACTCGAAGTCTTGCCCTGGCGATCTGGGCTATGGACGTCGCGCGTTCGAGCAAGGAGCCCTCCTCGTCCACTTCAAAGGTCTGGGCTTCGAGTTGCTCGCCCGTTCGCGTATCCGTCAGTCGCACCGTCAGGACGTGGCCCGTACGGTTGCTGATGATCTCCCCCTGCATCAGGTAGCGGATGTCGGCCTGTTCCGCGGCAGCGAGCACGTCTTCATCTGCAACGTCGGACGTGAGTGCGTTCCAGCGCCGTGACGAAACGACCCGCAGGTACTGGGACTGCGTCAGGTTGTCGCGGATCAGGTTGGACAAGCCCTGGCCCAGCCATTCGGTCTCGGGTTGCGAAAACGCCTGGAACCCCGCAACGGCAATCACCTTGGGAAACTCATCATCCGCGTCAAAGCGCGAGTCGGTCAGCATGCCGGTGGACCAGACCCAGGCAACGGCACCGAGGGATGCGAAGGAAATCAATGCAACGATAGACCGACGAAACCAGTGCCGGGATGACAGGCCACGGTCATAGTCGCCCTCCGTCTTCGCGACACCCTTCAGTGAGATGTCGTATTCCCAGGACAGAACGATCGCCATCGGAAACAGCAGAATCAGGACGGTGGTGATGGCGCGGAGTGTCCATTCCGGTGCGCCGAACTCCGGCGCCAGCACATCGGCCACCTGAATGATTGCCCAGCTACCGACGACGTAGGCAAGCGCCGACGCGAACACATGTCGCCGGGACAGCTCGCGGAAAAACGAGAGTTCTTTTTCGTCGGTTTTGTCGGCGTCCCGGTCAGTCATTATTGTTGTCTCGCGGGTCAGTCGGTTGTGCGCCTTACGTAAAGTATAACCGGCAGGGCAGGCACGGTCTCCACTCTGTGGCCGTTGGCGTTGGCGCGATGTAAGCCAGGTGCCAGCGAGCCGGGACTAATTCCTCGCCCGCGCCACAGGTACGCCTTCGAGACCAGATGCAGCAACGTCCGAGGGTTGATGCGGGTACAATCCCGCCCATGCGAACGGCGACAGCACTGTATAACTACGACAAGTACTGGGCAGAGTGCTACGGCACCGCACCGTTCCTGCCGATGTCGCGTGCCGAGATGGATCAGCTGGGCTGGGATTCCTGCGACATCATAATCGTGACCGGCGATGCCTACGTAGACCATCCGTCGTTCGGCATGGCCATTATCGGCCGCCTGCTCGAATCGGAGGGTTTTCGTGTCGGCATTATCTCGCAGCCCGACTGGCGCTCGACGATCGACTTCGAAGCGCTCGGCAGACCCAACCTGTTTTTCGGTGTCGCCGCCGGCAACATGGACTCGATGATCAACCGCTACACGGCGGACCGGAAAGTTCGCAACGACGACGCCTACACGGCAGGCGGCGTTGGCGGCAAGCGTCCGGATCGCTGCTCGCTGGTGTATTCGCAGCGGTGTCGTGAAGCCTACAGCGAGGTGCCGGTTATTCTCGGCGGTATCGAGGCGTCGCTGCGACGCATTGCGCACTACGACTACTGGCAGGACTCGGTGCGACGCTCGATCCTCGTCGATTCGCACGCGGACATGCTGCTGTACGGCAATGCCGAACGTGCGGTTGTTGAGCTCGCCCATCGATTTGCCCGCGGAGAGTCGGTCGCCGACATCACCGACATTCGCGGCACCGCCTTTCTGAGAAAGGACACGCCGGAAGGCTGGTGGGAGATCGATTCGACGCGCATTGATCGCCCCGGCCGCGTTGACGCCATTATCAGCCCTTACGTCAACACACAGGACACGGAAGCCTGCGCCACGAAAAAGCAAGACGCGGAGCCCGAACAGACCGGTAACGTACTTCGCTTCGTTCCCGACGCGAAGAG
>JBCDJX010000041.1:0-28691 GCA_038747355.1 Pseudomonadota bacterium
AGGAGAACTGGCGGCAAGGGAGCCGTGGCGGAACACGTGGTCGCACCTGGATGCTGCGTTTGGCTGGTCACTTGCCAGCAAGCGATTCGGTACCACGGCGCTGATGCACCAACTGGCCTCAAAGCCGGTTAGTGAACTCGCCGCGATGCGCCGGCAACGTTTCAATACGCCGCTGGCCTCTTCTGCCGGTCGATTGTTTGATGCCGTCGCTGCGGCCTGCGGTCTGTGTTTCGACCATGTCACCCACGAAGCGCAAGCGGCCAGGGAGCTTGAAACGCTGGCAGCCAGGGCGCTTCGCCGAGGCAGCGTCGAGCCCTACCCCGTTGACGTGACGGCCGGTCTCATTCCAACGCTCAGCTGGCAGGCAACCTGGCGTCATCTGCTGGACGACCTTTCCTGCGAGGTTCCCGTCGAACAAGTCGCTGCACGATTCCACATCGGTGTCTCTGTTGCTGTGGCAAACATGGTGGCAGGCCTGGTCGAAAAGCACGCTGTCGACACCCTCGTTTTAACGGGCGGTCTGTTCGAGAATCACGTGCTACTGGATGCTGTGGTGAATCGCCTGGATACGCGCGCATCCCGTGTGCTCGTTCATGAAAATGTACCGGCAAACGACAGTGCCCTGTCTCTGGGCCAGGCCACGATTGCGGCGGCCCGGGCGGTGAGCCCGACGCGCTAACCCCAGCCAATCTCATGCAGATGATCGTCATCAATGCCGAAGTGGTGGGCGATCTCGTGCACCAGCGTCGTGGCGATCTCATCGCGTAGCTCGTCGTCGTCGAGCTGCAGCTCGAGGTGCGGTTTGCGAAACAGGTAAATGACGTCCGGCATCTCGCCCGCGTAGTTGCCATCTCGCTCCGGCAACGGCAAGCCCACGTACAGGCCAAGAAGCCCCTGTCCATCCGGATCCAGGTCTTCGTCCGCCTCGTCGAGCACTTGGATACTGAGGTTGTTCAACGACTCATGCACCCACTCGGGCAAGCGCTCGAGAACTTCATCGACGACGCCTTCGAACTCTTCCTCTGTCATTGCTGCCTGCGTACCCGGTCGTCCCAGCCAACAGCATACCGTCTAGCGGATCAGCGGGAACAGCACGTGCAAGACGATGTCGGCCGAGAAGTGGCAGACGATCGCCACTTCCAGACCGTGTCGGCGAAACAGCTGGCCTGTGACGAGGGCGAGTATGCCGTTAAGCAGCACGGCGCGAATCACGACCATCGGTGTGATCTCCATGATCGCAGCTGTTGCGGGCAGGTGCCCCAGCCCAAAGGCAAGCGCGGCCAGGATGTTCGCCGACCAGAACACGCCGGCGGGCAATTCACCCTCGACACCAAAACGCCGCGCGACCCAGCGGAGCGCCAGCGCCATGAAGGACAGGAAAAACAGCCGCAGCTGGATTTCTTCGCTGATACCGCCGTAAAAGCTTGCGAGAAATCCCTTCCAGGGTTCGATTCGGATCGATTCGCCCACGGCAGAGTCGAGCGTGGCCGCGAACAACCCGGCGTCCAGCAGGATGATCGACATCGAGCAGGCGATGCCAAGGAAAACCGCGTTGCGCAAATGCCTACCAATGCGCGCCGGAAGTCCCTGCCTGCGCAGGAGGGACTCGATCATCGGTGTGCCGAGGCCCAGTTTGCGTGCGGCCCAAAGACCCGCAAAGCTCATGATGGCCAACAGCACAGCGGATTGGACCAACGAGAGGATCAACAGCGTATTTTGTGTCAGTCCGGTTTGCTCCGCCGCTTGTGCCATGCCGCCGGGGTTGATGGCCAGCGAATACGGAATGACGGCGACCGCGCCAAACAGGCCGCCAAGCCACAACAAGGCGGCATTGGGCAGAAACGTATTTTTGGTCATGGTCCCGGCTCCCCGTGGTTGTCGTAGTAACTACGAGACGGGTTCGGGATTTATTCCATCGGCGCTTGCCGGTGACGCTTCAGGTGCCGGGTGTGGGTGGCTATCGACTCCACTCGGTGTTCGGGCCGTCACTCACCGGCAGGCGCTCACGGATCATCGCTTTCAGCAAACGTTGTTCTTCCGACAGCGCATCGCTGTACAGTTCGCTGACCATGCCGAGTATCGATTCGGCTTGTGTACGCGTGAACGTATCGCCGGTTCGTTTCAGCAGGCCTTCGAGTTGTGTGTGGATAACCTGTGTAGCACCCAGCAGGTGCGTGGAGGCGATCAGCAGCTGATGGGCGTCCTTGTCACTCAGCGAGAATGTCGACATAAACGCGTGTTCGATGGCCTGCTTCTGCTCCGCCGTGATGTCACCGTCAGCCCTCGCCATGCCGGTGACCAGCAGTGCGGCAATCTCCATCGGGTCCTCAACCGCGTATATCGGGTCGCCTTCGTATTTTTTGCGGAACCGTCGTCGCCGTGCCCAGGCAAACGGGTTCAGCCCACCCAGGTCAACACCGAGTCGATCGAGCATGTACAGGATCGTGAGAACGGACGTCAGGAATCCAAGAATAAGGTGCATTGAGACGCACTCCCCGCTGTCGTCTTGCCGGTGTTTAAAAGCCCCTGTCGGCGGCCGCGTAAATCAGACTACGGCGCCCATTTTCCAGATAGGCAAGTAGGTTGCTACTACCCAGGCCGCAAAAACGAATATCGACAGCAGGAAACTGGCAATGGAAGCACCCACGAACACGGTGCGCGTCCCCGGGTCTGAGTGTCGATTCAGCGCAAACAGCACCGCCGGTGCGAAACCGAGAATGCCGAGAACGAGAAACCACGGCCCGCTGGCCAAAAACAGGGCTGTGATCGACGGCAAGTCGGCGCCGAAACCCGCGTAGAGCCTGGAAAAAGACGGTGTGGCGATAAACATGACGCCATACAGGACGGCTGAGAGTATCGCCATCGTTGCGCTGGCGAGCAGCGTGAGAAGACTGGCGGAGGGTGGTTGAGGGGCCACCGGATTCACAGCTGACATGGAGCGTCCGAAACAAGCAGGTGGTCCGATTGGACCACAATGCGACCGGATATGGAACTTTCGTTCCAATTGCTACTAATTCTGCCTTAGAGCTGCAGCGCGCCGGTCAGTTCGCTGGCGCTGCTGAATCCGTGTCGATTGAGGTAGTCGCTAATACCTTCGTTGATTTTGCGGCAGGCCAGCGGGTCGTAAAAAAGGGCCGTACCGACACCCACCGCCGAGGCGCCGGCCAGCAGGAATTCGATGGCATCGGTCGCGCTGACCACCCCACCCTGGCCGATGATCGGCACCTTGTGGGGTCCCGCCACCTCGTACACCTGCTGCACTTTGAGCAGGGCGATGGGCTTGATCGCCGGGCCGGAGAGTCCGCCACGGACATTACCGATGACCGGTTTACGCGCTTCGGCGTCGATCGCCATGCCCATGACCGTGTTGATAACGGCGAAGGCATCACTGCCGGCTTCAATACACAGTTTCGCGTTCAACGCGATGTCCGTCTGGTTCGGCGACAGCTTTGTGATGATCGGCTTGCTCGTGTTCCGGCGGCAGGCTTCGACCACGCGGGCTGACATGTCCGGGTCGTTGCCAAATTGCACGCCGCCTTCCTTGACGTTCGGGCAGGAAATGTTGATCTCGATGGCGTCGATCGGGGAGTCGTCAAAGCGCCTGGTTACCCGTTCGTACTCTTCGATCGTCGAGCCGGAGACGTTGGCAATAAAGCGGGTCTCGGTGAAGTCGAGGCCGGGCAGAATGTTGTCGACAACCTCGTCGACGCCGGGGTTCTGCAGGCCGATGGCGTTCAACATGCCGTCCGAGGTTTCCCAGACCCGGTGCGGCGGATTGCCCAGTCTTGCGTCGCCGGTCGTGCCTTTCAGGACCACGCCGCCCACGTCCGCGTTCGAATAGCCCTCGACGCGGGTGTACTCCTCGCCAAAGCCGACACAACCCGACAGCAACACGATGGGCGTCTGGAAATCCAGGCCACAGAAATCGATGGCCAGCGGAGATCGGGAAGCGTCAGGTACTGCGTTCATGAGCGGGAATTGTAACCGTCAGAGGTAGCCTTTGCGCTGCAAATTAAACAGCTGGGCGTACTGGCCGTCTTCCGTCATCAGGCTCTCATGATTGCCGCGTTCAACGATGCGGCCGTCCTGGATCACGATTATCTGGTCTGCCGCCCGCACGGTCGAAAAGCGATGCGAGATCAGGATGGTCATCTTGTCGCTGCTCATGGAGCGGAAGTGTTCAAAGATTGACGCTTCCGAGGCCGCGTCCATCGCGGCCGTGGGCTCATCGAGTACGAGGATGTCGGCATCACTGCGCATGAAGGCACGCGACAGCGCGATCTTCTGCCACTGCCCGCCCGAAAGTTCGCGCCCGCCCTTGAACCAGCGACCCAGCTGCGTGTCGTAACCCTCCGGCATGTCGCCAATGAACGGTGCGGCCATGCCGGTTTCGGCGGCTTCCTGCCAGCGTGACGCATCTTCGAAATGGCGTACGTCACCGGCACCGATGTTTTCACCGACCGAGAACTGGTAGCGACCGAAGTCCTGGAAGATGACCCCCACTCTCTGGCGTAACGCTTCGATGTCCCATTCACCGAGCTCAAGGCCATCGAGCAGGATGCGACCTTCGGTGGGTTCGTACAGCCGGGTAATGAGTTTGATCAACGTCGTCTTGCCGGAGCCGTTCTCCCCGACCAGTGCGAGACTTTGCCCGGGTTTGAGCTGGAAACTGACGTCAGACAGCGCCGGGCTGTCGGCACCCGGGTAGGTGAATGACACGTTGTCGAGGAGCAGACCCTCCTTCGGGTTCGGGCCCTGGACAAGGCTGCCGCTACGCGAGGTCACGGGCTGGCCGAGATACTCGTACAGGTTCGAAAGGTAGAGGTTGTCTTCGTACATACCGCTGATCGCAGACAGGATCGCCGCCACCGCCGACTGCCCCTGCCGGAACAGCAGCAGGTACATGGTCATTGCACCCAGCGTGATCTCGCCGTTGATCGTTGACATCACGATCCAGGCGTAGGCGCCGTAGAAGGCCGCCGTCGAAATCAGTCCGAGCACAAATCCCCAGCCGTCGCGTCTCAGCGTCAAGCTGCGGTCTTCGGCGAACAGTTTGCGGAAAATCTCCCGGTAGCGCTGCAGCAATCGCGGACCGAGCTGGAACAGCTTGACCTCCTTGACGCCGTCCTCACGGGCGATGACGGTCTCGAGATACATCTGCATGCGTGTATCCGGTGATCGCCAGCGGAACAGACGGAATGCATCGCCGGAAAACTTGGCTTCGGCGAAGAAGGACGGCAGGCCGGCGCCAATCAGGATCAGGACCGCCCACGGTGAAAACGCAAACAGAAGCACGGCAAAACTGGTCAGCGAGATCAGGTTCTGTACCAGGCCGAAGGTGCGATTGACGAGACTCAACGGTCGACTGCTGGCCTCCCGTCGCGCCTGCGTCAGCTTGTCGTAGAACTCGGAGTCCTCGAAGTGGGACAGCTGCAGGGTCAGCGCCTTCTCGAGAATCATAACGTTGACACGCTGCCCGAGCAGGGCGCGCAAAAGTGACTGGCTGGCGGAAATGCCTCGCTGGCAGCCGGCGAGCGCAGCAACAACCAGCGCTTCGTAGATGACGAGCCGGAGCACGCCGGCGGTATCCGGTGTCTCCGCGTTCATTGCTGCGACCACGGCATCGACGATCAGTTGGCCGATATAGGCCACCGCGGCGGGCAGCACGCCGGCGACGATGGTCAGCATTGCGAGAATGAAAGTCAGCGGCCGGCTTGTCGTCCACACCAGCTCGATGGCGCGACGGCTGTAGGCAAACACACCGATCGCGCGACGAAGAAATCCGGCTTCTTGGTTCTCACTCATACCAGCTCACACTATGAAGCCGTTACACTCAGGTTCAAGCATGTTGCACCTAATCCTCTATGAACCCGAGATCCCGCCGAACACCGGCAACATCATCCGTTTGTGCGCCAATACGGGCACCGTACTGCACCTGATCGAGCCGCTCGGATTCGAGCTCGATGAAAAACGCCTGCGACGCGCCGGCCTCGACTATCACGAGTTTGCCTCGGTCAACACGTATTCGTCACTGGAGGCCTGCCTGGAAGCGTTAAAGCACCCGCGAGTGTTCGCACTATCGACGCGTGGCCGTACACGCTACGACGTGGCGGATTTCCAGCCGGGTGACGCGTTGTTGATGGGGCCGGAAACACGCGGCCTTCCGCAGGCCGTGCTGGACGCGTTGCCGGACGAACAAATCTTGCGTCTGCCGATGCGGCCCAACAACCGCAGTCTCAACCTGTCGAACGCGACCGCCGTGATTCTCTACGACGCGCTGCGGCGGATCGGCTTCGATCAAGCCGGGCTCGGCTGACTCACGGTTAATAGTGTTTCCTACCTACCCGGGTTCGGGCGCCACTAGGATGATATCCGGGCAAACGTCTTCGAGAATCTCGGGCAGCGAGCGGCCCTGCCAGGGTTCGACTGTCTGGATCGGCAGTCCTCGAGCGGTTACTTCTTCGAAGAACTGGTTCAGCAGCTGGTCAACCACCTGCGACTGCGCGTCCCGGGAGAAGAATCCGTCAATCTCGGCGAGATCGCCGTTCGGCCCGGTCCACGCATCCGAGGTCAGCGAAACAACCATCTCCACGTACGCGATGTAGGGCGACCATTGCCATTTGTCTTCTTTCGCCACTTCGTCGAACTCGGCCTCGCTGATCCAACCGAGAGAAACGGCGTCCTTACCGTACAAATAGTACAGGCGGCCGACCTCGGCCAACGCCGTGTAGCGACCGTGCAGCGCCGCTTCGCGGAACCAGAAGGCCGCGCTTTCCAGGTTTCGTCGGGTCTCCGGGTCGAGCTCGCTGAAGTTGGCCTCGTTTCCCACAACCGGAACCTCATTCATCAGGTAGTCCGAGGGTTCGACACCCGTTATGCCCAGGGCGTCGAGTTCGAACTGGGTCGCTAGAACCGCCATGGCAACCGAGTCCCCCTGTGCCGCGAGCGACTCGAGCTGTTGCCTGCCCTGGCCCCGGTAGTCGACGAGCGACGAGGTCCGCGTCATGTACGGTTCAAGTCGCTGCTTGTCGGCAGCGATCTCAGGAATATCGTCGCGCGATGTATTGCGGAGGCATTGCTGGAGAACGTCCTTTTCCACCTCCCGATATCGGGGCAGTGACTCCAGGTTGATATCGAGCTCCTTGTCTCTCTCGGTTGATTCAATGGCAGCCGGGACGGGCTGAGCGACTACCCTCTGCGGTAGTTCTTGTGACTCAGGTAACTCATCCACCTCCTTGGATGATGTTCCGAACAGGAGGTAAAGCAGACCGAAGGCCATTAGAAAAAGGGGAATAGCAGTCCAGCGTGCGCGCATCTGAAGGCCCGCTTACAGTTCGATCTCGGGCCCGATATCGCGGCTTAACAGTGCCAGTACGGCCGTCGCCTTGCTGTCACCGAAGTTCGCCACGGACTGCAGCCGGGAATCATCCTGCAGGCGGTACGCCGACATGGATTCGTGCCGGATCATGTACGGCTCAAGGCGATTCACGTCGTCGATCACTTCGGGCAGGGATTCGACGGGTGTGTTTCCGAGGCAGCTGCGGAGAGTTTCATTGTTCAGTTCGGCACGCGGGGACGCAGCGGTCACGTCCGGCTTCTCGGCGGGCAGGGCGCTTGCAAACGTCTGTGCAGACTCCGTGCTCGCGGCATCAACGGCGGGCTCTTGAATCAAGGGTGCCGGCACGGGCTGCACGGCCGTCGGTGACTCATCACGCAACAGGACCATAGCGATAACACCCACGGCCAGCAGGCAATACGCCAACCCCAGGCCCGCTCTCATTGGGCCTTGGCCTCGTTCATCATTCGAGCCTCGTCTTCTTCGCAGAGGCGTGTCTTTAGCTCGCTGCTCGACAAAATCCCGGAAAGATCGCCAAACGCCGGCTGCAGTCCACGCTCCAGTTGTGTGTCGGCTACCCTCGCTGCGACCATGGCCGCCATTGCGTTGCCACGGTCTGTCAGTCTGGACGCAGCGAATGCGATTCCCAATAAAATTCCGTCGCCGCCTTCCGGCAACAGCATGAGGCCGGCCTGGCGGAACACGTGTCCTGGATGAGTGCTGGCCTGATCGTTGCGACTGAGTTCGTCGAAGTCCTGTTGATTGATCCAGCCCTGCCCGACGGCATTGCCCGCGACACGACCGTCGATGGTGCCGACCAGTTCCATCGCAAGGTAGCGACCATGCAGCACCGATTCCATCAGCCAAAATCTGGCCTGCGCCATCAGCTCCAGCTGGTCTTCGGTGTATGCCTGCTTTCTGGGTAACAGCAGCCTCTCGTGAGCCTGGTGATCCGAGTGGCGCTTCTCGATCATGGCCATCGGGTTCAGCAGTGCCGGTGCGCCCATCGGATCAAGTCCATGAGCCGCGAGAAAATACTGCACGCCCAGAATTGTCATTGCTGCAGAATCGCCCTGCGAGGCGAGCGCCTCCAGCTGGAAAGCGGTGTTGCCGATATAACTATCGGCATATTCGCCGTGCAGGCTGACTTTCTCCATGTACAAAATTTCTTGCAGGAAGCCCATGCCGGCTTGAAGCTCGGTCAGGCAGCCTTCCGACTCGGCTTCCGCACTTTCCTCTTGAGCAAGATCGACTGTAGCTGGTGCAGATTCGACATGCACAGCAGACGCCATGTCCGCGGTTGTCTGGACGGGTGCTACCGATTGCTCTTGCAGGATTACCGTGGTGATTACGCCAAGGGCAAGCAAACACAACAACAGTGCAAGAACCGCTTTCACTCCGCAGCGCTCCCTTTTTCAACAACTTCGTTTGTGTCGCAAAGCAAAGCCAGAATCTCATCTTGGGAAGCAATGCTGGCGAAGTCCGGAAAATCGGGTGTGATGTTTCGCGCTAGCTGTTCGTTCCTGACTTGCTCTACAACACCAAGTGCAAGCTCGCGGGCTCGCTCGCCGCTCAGGCCAAAACTCCTGATGATGCCGACGAGAACGCCATCGTTGACCTCCGGCATCAGCATGACACCGGCATATTGATAGACATTCGTCGGAAACAATTCATTCTGCTCTCTGCGGCTCAACACAGCGTGGTCTTCGGCGCTGATCCAGCCTTGCTCGATGGCTTTGCCATTGAGTCGATGTGAAATCGACCCGACGATCGTGAGACCGCGGTAGCGACCGTGCAGCACGGCCTCCATGAACCAATATACCGCCGTTTCCATGTGCTTTCTTTTTTTCTCTGTGTACTCGACCTTCCTGGGAACCAGCAGCCAACGCATGTCTTCTCGATCCGGTCGGGCCTTATCAAACAGCGCGTCGAAGTAAAGGAAAGCAGGTGCATCTGCCGGGTCCAGGTCGTGCGCAAGCAGCAGGTAGCGCGCGCCCAAAATCGCCATTGCGCCCGAGTCAGCCTGTGCAGCCAGGGATTCCAGCTCTTCAGCGCTGAGGCCCTTGTAGCTAAGCGTGTAACTGCCATACACATCGGTGCGTTCGAGATACTCGAGCTCATGAAGAAAGGACGGATGGTACGCAATCTGCTCCTCTGTGTAGCAGGCTACGGACTCAACGACGGGCTCGTACTTGGCTTCGTTGCTTGACAATGTTTGAGTTTGAGCAGTCTCCAGAGTTTCAATTGACGGTGACGATACATTCTCATCGCGGTCATCCGACTGAAACTTAAACAGCGCGAATAGCAGCAGGAACACGAAGATTGACAGAGGAATTGCCGTCCAGCGCACGTGAGCCCCCCGACCGGTCGTTACAGTTCGATCTCGGGTCCGATATCGCGGCTTAACAGTGCTGCGACCGCTTCTTTCGGCGACACATTTTCGTGCAGGATGCGATAGATCTCATTGCAGATCGGCATTTCAATGTTGTGCGCTTTGGCGACGTCGCGAACCGCGACCGCGGCTTTGACACCTTCGACCACCTGCTGGATTTCTTCCAGCGCTTCTTCGCGAGTCTTTCCCGCGGCGAGTGCCAGGCCCATGCGGCGGTTGCGGGACAAATCGTCCGTGCAGGTCAGGACGAGGTCGCCCATGCCGGCGAGCCCCATAAAGGTCGATGCGTGTGCGCCGAGTGCGATACCGAAGCGGGTCATCTCCGAAAGGCCGCGCGTGATCAGTGCAATGCGCGTATTCGCGCCGTAGCCAAGCCCGTCCGACATGCCGGCACCAATCGCGAGCACGTTTTTCACGGCGCCGCCTACCTCGACGCCGATGATGTCGTCTGAGGTGTAGGCACGGAAGCCGTCGCAGGTCAGCGCTTTCGCCATCTCCAGCGCGTAGTCCGAGTCCTCGGACGCCACGGTCATCGCAGTGGGCAAACCATCACCCACTTCTTTCGCGAACGTCGGGCCGGAGAGCACGGCCTGCCGACGGTCTGCTTCGACAACTTCGCTGGCGACTTCGTGCGGCAGTTTGCCGGTCGACAACTCAAAACCTTTACTGGCCCAGGAGATCCGGTCGCCGGCCCGCAGAAACGGCTTTACCGCTGTCAGGGTTTCGCGCAGCGCGTGGCTGGGTACAGCGATCAGGACGTCGCGCGGTTCCTCGACCGTGTAGCGAAGGTCGTTGCTTGCGATCAGGCTGTCCGGAAACCGGGCGCCCGGCAGGTAGCGATCGTTGACGCGGTCGCGCTGCATGGTCTCGCACTGCTCGGCGTTGCGTGCCCACAGCCGGACTTCCCGGCCGCTGCGCGAAAACTGCAAGGCCAGCGCGGTGCCCCAGGAGCCCGCGCCGATAACGGCGACCTTGCCGGCGTGACTGTCGATCAGTGCGACTCCGGCGGTGCCTCGGCCTGCGCCTGTTCCTGCAGTGACTTCAGGTACAACGCATCAAAGTTGATGGGCTGCAGGACAAATTCCGGGAAGCCACCTTTCTGCACCATGCCGGCCACCGTCTCGCGTGCGTAAGGGAACAGCGAATTCGGTGCGAAGCTGCCCACCAGCGCGCCCATCTCTTCCTTGTTGTAACCGATGAGCTCGAACAGACCGGCCTGCTGGATCTCGAGCAGGAACAGCGTTTTGTCGGCGTCCTTTTCCTTGGCCTCAACGGTGATCGTCAGCACGACCTCGTGGATATTTTCCTCGACCTGCTTGTGCGAGCTGCGCAGGTTCAGGTTGGTGTTCGGGTTCCAGTCTTTTGTCTGGAACACACCCGGTGCATGCGGCGACTCAAACGAGAAGTCCTTCACGTACACCTTGATGATCGAGAGACGTTTATCGTTGGCCTGTTCTTGCTCTGCCATGCTGTTTTCCTGTTGATTGATGCCCGCGTTAGACCGCGAGTAAAGAGTCCAGTTTGCCGCTCTTGTCGAGCTCGTAAAGATCGTCGAATCCGCCAACGTGCGTTTCGCCGATAAAAATCTGCGGTACCGTGCGGCGTCCGCTGCGCTCGATCATTTCATCCCAGACGGGCGTGTCCTTGGCGACCGGGATGTCGGTGAATTCGACACCCTTTTGTTTCAGCAACATCCGGGCTGCACCGCAGTACGGGCAGATCTGGTTGCTGTACATGACGATCGCCGGCGTGTCGCTCATTTCTTTTTGCTCTTGGTCTTCTTACCGGTAACCACCGGCATGCCTTCCTGCGACCACGCGGCCATGCCGCCTTTCAGGCCAAAGGCTTTTTCGAAGCCCGCTTCGCGCAGCGACTTCACCGCGCGATTTGACGTCATGCCGGCGTCACACACGGTGATGATCGGTTTGTCCTTGTGTGCCGCCAGCGATTCCATGCGGCCCGGTAACTCGTCAAACGGCACGCTCTTGGCGTTTACGATATGGCCGCGGCTGTGAGCGTCCGCGCTGCGGATATCGATGACGACGGCGTCACCGTTCATCAGCTTCACGGCGTCGGCCGCCTCGAGGTTGATCAGTCCGGACGCCTTGCGCCGAAGCTCCGTGAAGATCACCAGGAAAAAGCTCACAAGCAGCGCGAGCATTAAAAAGGGGTGATTTCCGGCAAATTCCAGGTAGCGGTCCATGGGTCTTTCGGGTGGGTCCGGTTCGGCCAAAGGGGCGCGATTATAGCAGCTTTGCACCGAGGTGCTTCTCGACGGCGGTCACGCCCAGTACACTCTCACGGCGATGCGCCTGATCCTGTTTTTCAGCCTTTTTCTCCTTTCCGCAGCGGCTATTCCCGACCAGGAGGCCGAGCGGGAAGTCACCATCAAGGAGGAGGAGCTCGAGCAGGTACAGCGGCGCATCGAAGCCCTCAAGGAAAGCCTGGATCGCAACACGCGGGAGCGAGACCGGGTCACCAGTGATCTGCAGTCCGCCGAAATTCGTATCGCCGAGACGCGCCGGCGCCTCGATGAGCTGAAGCGGGAGCAGGAGTATGCCGAGCGCCGTAAGGCGGAACTCGATGCGCAGATCGTCGCCGAAGAGGAGGTCCTGGAGACCGAGGTCGCAAGGCTCGGAGAGCAGGTGCGCAGTGCGTACATGAGCGGAAACCAGGAGCGCCTCAAGCTGCTGCTGAACCAGCAGGACCCGGCGATGCTGGGGCGTATGTTTGCCTACTACGAATACTTCAACGCGTATCGCGCCGACAACATCTCGCGGGTGAATACGCTGTTGGCGCAACTGAACGGTCTGCGGACCGAGGCCGCTGCCGAGGCGGCCAGGCTGACGACGATCGCGCAGCGCCGCTACCAGGAACTGACCGCCTTGAACGAGGCGCAGGAAGATCGTCGCACCCTGCTCGCCGACCTCAACGAGCGGATGCGCAGCCAGGGCTCCGAGATCGAAACACTGACCGCCCAGGAGGCCGAGCTGCAACGACTGCTCGACGAATTGACGACGATCCTGTCGGATTACCCGATCCGATCGCAGGAACCGTTCGATCAGTTTCGCGGACGACTCACCTGGCCGGTGTCCGGCAACCGTTTGTACGATTTCGGCGACGCTCGCGCCGGCGGCAAGCTTAAATGGAACGGCGTGGTCCTTCGCGCGCCCCGCGGTCGCGAGGTGCGAGCGGTCTATCACGGTCGCGTGATGTTCGCCGACTGGCTCGCCGGCATGGGCCTGTTGCTGATCGTTGACCACGGCGACGGTTACCTGACGCTGTACGGCTACAACGAGACACTGTTGAAAGACGCTGGCGACTGGGTGGCACCGGGCGACGTGGTTGCGACGGTCGGTGACAGCGGTGGCCAGGCCGAACCGTCGCTGTATTTCGAGCTGCGAAAAGGCGACCGGCCACTGGATCCGTCGGACTGGGTCACCCGCCTGCCGGGACAGGCTGGAAATCGTTAAATCGCGTTGGGTGCGTCCAAAACCCTGTGCTAAGGTCAAACCAACACCGTTCCCGGAGCCTCCGGAAGGAACGTATGTCTCTGAAAGTTCGCGCAATGCTGGTCATCGTGATCGGCACCGTCATGGGTTTGAGCCTGTCCCTGGGCGGCGGCCTGTTGTCGGACGAGCCCGCGCCGCCGACCGCGCAAGAGCTGGAGCGTGAACAAGCCGAATTGCTCGCTGAAGTCATGGCCCGGGTCAAGCGGGATTACGTCGAGCACGTCGACGACAGCGAGCTGCTCGAAGCGGCAATCCGCGGCATGGTCGGCGACCTCGACGACCATTCCGAATACCTCGACGCCAGCGAGTATCGCGACATCCGGATTTCCACAACCGGCAGTTACACCGGCGTCGGCGTCGAAATCGCCCAGAACAACGGTCGCGTCACGGTCGTCACCCCGATCAAGGGATCGCCCGCGGCGCGTTCCGGGCTGCGTCCCGGTGACCAGATCGTCTCGATCGATGGCGTTGTGATCACCGAGGACAACCTGAACGATACGATCGGCCGCATGCGCGGTCGCCCGGGATCACGTATCGAAATCGCCGTTCGTCGGGGTGAGGACGTGATTTTGCACTCGATGCGCCGCGAAGTTGTTCGCGTCGCCAGCGTCAGCCACCAGTTCCTGTCACCGGCTTACGGCTACGCGCGTATCAGCCAGTTCAGCGAGACCACGGCACGAGAGCTGGCCAGGTCGATTGACGATATGCAGGAAGAACACGGCAGCCTGCTCGACGGCCTGGTTCTCGACCTGCGGAACAACCCCGGCGGGGTTCTCGACGCAGCGGTTGATGTGTCAGACCTGTTCCTGGATTCCGGGGTTATCGTCACGGCCAACGGACGTACACCGGACGCGCATTTCTCCCGTTCCGCCCACCGTGGCGACATTCTCGACGGCGCAAACATCGTCGTGCTCGTCAACGAAGGGTCGGCCTCGGCCTCGGAAATTGTTGCCGGCGCGTTGCAGGATCACGGCCGCGCCCAGGTGCTCGGCACATCGACCTTTGGCAAAGGGCTGGTACAGACCGTGATGCCCTTGTCCAAGGGTCGCGCGATCAAGCTGACCACGTCTCGCTACTACACGCCGTCCGGCGATTCGATTCATGAAACGGGCATCACCCCGGATATCTACGTCGAGGACATCGCCGGCTACCCGGACATGAGCCTCGACGGCTACGTCGATCGCGAAAACGACCAGCAGCTGATCGAGGCCATCTCGCGGCTGCAGCGTCACAACATCCTGCACAGCCAGGCCAAATGATCCGACTCGTGCCGCTGTTGTTCGCGATGTGTATCGCGGGCCCGACCCTTGCTGAAACGCCGCCGCGCATTGCCATCATCATTGATGACCTGGGCTACAACCGTGAGCTCGGCCTCCGGGCGATCGCGCTGCCGGCGCAATTGACCGTCGCGATTTTGCCGGACGCGCCGCGGGCGCGATCGATGGCGGAAGCTGCGAGCCGCTCCGGCAAACAGGTCATCGTGCATCTGCCGCTGGAAGCGATGAACAACAAGGGCCCGTTTGAACCCGGTCGGGTCACGCTGGCAATGACCGAAACGGAGGTCCACGATGTTTTTCACCGCGCGCTGGCGTCCGTTCCGCATGCGGTGGGTGTCAACAACCATCGCGGCAGCCGCTTCACGCGACAGCACAGCCAGATGCAGTGGCTTATGGACCTGATTCACTCCACCGGCCAGCTGTTCTTCGTCGACAGCTTTACAACGCACCACAGTGTCGCGATGGAGGTGGCGCAGCAGGTCGGGGTGCCGGCCGTTCGTCGGGATATCTTTCTCGATCACGTCCGCGATCCGGCGCACATGCGAAGGCAGCTGGAACGCCTGAAACACCGGGCGAGCGTCGAGGGCCAGGCGGTTGCGATTGGCCACCCTTACCCGGAAACCATGGCGATGCTCGAGGACGCGCTGCCGGAGCTGCTGGCCGAAGGCTTCGAGCTGGTTCATGTCAGTGAACTCGTGAGCCAGGCACAGACCGTATCCAAGGTCACCACCGGTCGGTAACGAAGCGGCGTAACCCCGCTATTCGGCTCGACTCCCATTCATGAGAAAGCCAGAATACGAGCTATGAAGAATGCATTCGTGTTGTTTTTGATTCTTATCGCCGGCCAGAGCATCGCCGACGAGTTCGACCAGCGGGCCCTGTTTCAGCAAGCGCCGTCGGGCCAGACGCTGCTGCAGGCTGAAGACGTTGTCTGCACCCAGGAATATCGCCCGGTGTGTGCCGAGGACGGGCAGACCTACAGCAATGCCTGTGTCGCCAACGCGGCGGGCGCCGTTGTGGCTTTCGAAGGCGTGTGCGGCGCTGACCAGACAGATTGCGGCGAAGAAATCGATCCGGTCTGTGGCGCGGACGGTAACACCTACGCTAACGAGTGCTTCGCGCGGACCGCGGGCATCAGTATTGCCGGTCTTGGCGAGTGCACCGCGAGCGGCTGCCCGGCGAACAGCGAACCGGTCTGCGGCGTCAACGGTCGGACCTACACGAATCGTTGCGAGGCCGAAGCCCAGCGCGTGCCGATCCAGAGCCTCGGCATCTGCGACACCGACAGCTGCCCCGCCGCGGTGGTGCCGGTGTGCGGTGACGACGCTGTCACTTACAACAACGCCTGTCTTGCCGATGCAGCCGGCGTCGAGACTTTTACACCCGGTGGTTGTGACCTGCGACAGTGTCCCGACCTGTTCGTGCCGGTGTGCGGCTCCGACGGCATGACCTACGGCAATGCCTGTCACGCCGAGCGGCTCGGCACCCGCATCGACTACGCCGGTGTTTGCGAGGAACAGGGCGAGAACTGCCCGGACACGATTTCACCGGTCTGCGGCATGGACAACGTGACGTACGAGAACGCCTGCCAGATGGAGAACGCCGGTGTCCGGCAGAAATACGCCGGCAAGTGCATCGGCACTTAGCGCCGCACCCTAACAATGAAAAAAAGGCGGCCTTATGGCCGCCTTTTTCGTGTCGTTGTTCCTGGTCGACTACCCGGCGGGGTAGGTGTACGACGACTGGATGCCGAGAGGCAGGCCCAGCGTCCAGTAAACGATCAGGAAGAGGCTCCAGGTCGCGAGGAACCACAGTGAGTACGGCAACATCATGGCGGCCAGGGTGCCAATACCTGTGCCCTTCACGTAGCGCTGGCAGTACACGACAACCAGCGGGAAGTACGGCATCAGCGGCGTGATGATGTTGGTGCTTGAATCACCGACACGGTAAGCGGCCTGTGTCAGGTCGGGCGAAATACCCAGGGTCATCAGCATCGGCACAAAGATCGGCGCCAGAAGGCCCCACTTACCACTCGCTGAGCCGACGAACAGATTGACGACGCCCGTCAACAGAATGATGCCAACAATCGTGACGAAAGCCGGCGATCCTTTCAGGGCTTCAGCACCATAGAGCGCAAGAAGCGTACCGAGATTGGACGCACTGAAAGCGGTGACAAATTGCGCGATGAAGAACATGATGACCAGGTAATAGGCCATGCCGGTCATCGCCTGCGACATGCCATCGATAACGTCTTTGGATGTTTTGAACTTTCCGGTCGTGTAGCCGAAAACGATGCCGGGTAACAGAAAAAAGAAGAAAATCAGAGACACAATGGACTGCATGATCGGCGCAGTAAAACTGGCGAGAAGTCCGTCGCTGTCACGCCACGGCGATGACTCCGGCCAAAGCGACGCACCAAGAAGTATCACACCAACGAACATAACCATCAGTGCACGGATCAGGCCCGTACGTTGTACATCGGTCAAGTCTTCGAGTTTCGGTAGGCCTTCTTCATCTGCGTCAACCGGTGTTTCCGCGAGCCTGGGCTCGACTTTCTTGTCGGTAATCCACCAGCCAAGCGCGACGATCAGTATGGAAGAGGCGGTTGTGAAGAAGTAGTTGTTCAGCGTGTTGACCTGAATTTCGGGGTCCAGAATCTGCGCGCCGCTCAACGTCAGGCCCTGCAGCAAGGGGTCCAGCGCCGACGGCACGAAGTTCGCCGAAAAACCACCGGACACGCCCGCAAATGCTGCAGCGATACCCGCCAACGGGTGACGACCAGCGGCGTAGAAAATGACCCCGCCAAGCGGAATCACGAGTACGTAGCCCGCGTCGACAGCAGAATGACTGACAATGCCAACAAGAATGATCATCGGCGTCAGTAGCTTCTTGGCCGTTACATTAAGCAACGCACGGATGCCAGTTGTTATAAACCCTGAATACTCGGCAACACCGATGCCGAGCATGGCAACCAGCACCGTTCCAAGTGGTGGGAAACCCATGAAGTTGTTGACCATGCTTTGCAGGAAACCGGTAAAGCTGGTTCCGGTCAGCTGATTGATGACAACGATAGGTTCGCCTGTTCGAGGGTCCGCGACACCGAAAGTAAAGTAAGAAAGAATCCAGGACAGGATCCAGACGACAAACAACAGGCCAACAAACAACATCGCCGGGTCCGGCAGCTTGTTACCGACGCGCTCAACGGTACCGAGCCAGCCTCCGCCGGCCTTTTCTACTTGTTCTGACATGATTTCCCCCACGTAACGCAGGCCAGAGTGTAATGTCTGCCCGCGCTGGCGTCGACGGGTGCACAGTGGTGGCGTCGAGGTAGTACACTAGGCGAAAAAATGCCGCAGAGGACACTGTGCGCACGAACGAAGACCTGCAGGACGGATTCCGACTAGGGGAATGGCTCGTTTATCCCAACCGCGAGGAGATCGCTCGCGGCGACGAGGTAGTGCGTCCGCAACCCAAGGTTTTCCAGGTGCTGATGGCGCTGGCCCGGCGCGAAGGCGATCTGCTGACCCGCGATATGCTGGTCGACGAAGTCTGGGGCGGTCGCCCCACCGCCGACGATCCGATCAATCGCTCCCTGTCGTTACTGCGCAGCGACCTCGGCGATCGCAGCACACCCCATCACTATGTCGAGACGGTTCCGCGTCGCGGTTATCGTCTCGTTGTGCCGGTCGAGCCGCTGTCGGAAGAGCCGCCTTTCGACGCCAGCCCGCCGCCACGTATTTCAGCAACGTCCGTCGTCCGGGTCGTGTTTATTGTGGCGCTCATCCTGGTCACAGCGGTGGCGCTCGAACGAACCCTGAACAGCACCTCGGCCGAGCCACCCGAATCGATCGCGGTGCTGCCTTTCTCCACGATGTCCGTCGAAACCACGCCGGAATACCTGGCGGTCGGTTTCAAAGAGGAGCTGGTCGACCTGTTGCACAACACCGGCCCCTACGTCGTCAAAAGCAGCAACGTGCTGTACGAGGGTGAGGCGACCGACATCGCGGAACGACTGGACGTGGACAACATCGTCACCGGCAGTGTGCAGGTGATCAACGAGCGGGTGAAGATCTCCTACGAAGTCATCGACGGTGACTCCGGCAACGTGGTCGCCGTCGGCAATCTGACCGGCGGCATGTCGGGCCTGTTCGAACTGCAGGAACGGGTGGCGAATCGCGTGCACGAAGATCTGCTTGGGGCAAGGCCGTCGACTCGTATCGAGACCCGGCGCCCGCCCGACCCGGCGGCGTACATGAGCTACATGCGCGGATTGCACGCGTTTGAAAACCGTATCGAGCCAGGCAACCTGGAGCGCGCAATCGCGTTCTTCGAACAAACGACCCGCGAGGATTCCGCGTTCGGCCCCGCCTACATCCGGCTGGCGAACGCCTATGTTCTGTTGCCCGATAACGCACCGGTCGATGCGCGAGAGGCCCTCGACAAGGCCATGGCCGCCGCCGAGCAAGGAAAGACGCTCGACGAGGACCTGCTAGGTCCGGCGAGTGCTGTGATCGGCTTTGTGCACGCACAGCGTCGCGACTGGCAAAACGCCGAACTGTTCTTCCAGGACGCTATGAACTCGCGGGTTATCGATGCCAACGCCCATCACCTGTATTCGCGCATGCTGTCGAGCGTAGGCCGCCTCGAAGACGCCACTCGCCAGGCGCAACTGGCGCATGAACTGAATCCGACGTCGGCAACGATCACCAGTCGACTCGCCTTGATTCACACCTGGCGGGGCAGCAACGACGAAGCGCGTCAGTATTTCGGTATGGCAAATGAACTGGGTGCCGGAGGGCCGACGCATTCGCTGGGTTATGCCATGTTGCTGTATCGCACCGGTGAGCTGGCGGATGCCAAAGCGGCCACCGCCGACGGACTCGCCGGCACGGGCATCAGCATCGCGTGGGTGGATCCGGTGGTCGCAGCACTACGCGACCCGTCGCGGCGCGATGCCGCCCTTGCCGTGGTCAACGAGGAAGTGGCGGCCGGTCGATTGTCGCTGCAGATCGAAGTGACGGTGCGCAGCCTGTTGCAGGACACCGAGGGCGCGATGGCCGCGGCCGATCGCCTGCGGTCACCGACACCGTATCCTTTCGCACTCGACATTTTGTGGATTCGCGAGCTGGACGCGCTGCGCCGGCACGCGTCGTTCCCGGGCCTGATGACGGCGCTGGGGATAGCGACTTACTGGGAATCGACGTTGTGTGAGTTCGAGGACGCTCGGGTGAGCTGCGCGTCCTGAGGGACAAGCCGGCGCAGCGACCGGGAACGAGCCCGGCCGCTGCCCCGAAATTTCTTGTCTACTTGACGCCGTGCGCGAAGCGATTGATCAACGGCGACAGGGCCACAAATAACAAGCCCGACACAATCACGATCGCGGCGACGACGGAGAACAGCTGCTCTGGCGGCAGTGTCGCGATGCGCGTGGACACCAGGCCCGCGATCAGGTTGCCGAGTGCGGCGCCCATAAACCACGTGCCCATCATCTGCCCGACATAGCGCTCCGGTGCGAGCTTCGTCACGCTGGACAAGCCCACCGGGCTCAGCGCCAGTTCGCCAACGGTGTGGAAGAAATAGGTGACGACGAGCCAGTTCATCGCCACGCCCAGCGCCGGGTCGCCTGCCGCACCCTCGGGTACGTAGATCGAACCCCAGGCAAGCACGAGGAAGCCGACGCCCAGTAAGGCGAGGCCCATACCGAATTTCACCGGGATCGACGGGCTGCGGGCACCGAGTTTCACCCACAGCATGCCGACGACCGGTGCGAGCAGGATGATAAACAGCGAGTTGACCGACTGCAGCCAGGTGGTTGGCGTCTCGAGGCCGAACACCACACGGTCGGTGAAGTCGCGCGCGAAAATGTTCATCGACGAGCCAGCCTGCTCGAAGCCGGACCAGAACAGAGCGGCGCCAACAAACAGCAGGAAGATCACGAAGATCCGGTCGCGCTCAATCTTGTCGCGCACGCCAAAGCTCATGATGGCGCCGAAGTACACGATCGAAATAATGACAACGATAATGCCGGTTGCACCGGCAAACTGGAAAATCGTCAGGCTCATAACGTCGGTGACCGACAGGCCAACCATCACCGCCGTCAAACCGACGATCGCAGCCAGGCCGATGTTCAACTGCTTTTTTGCCTGCGCGATACGTTCGGGCTGTGCGGCTTTCTCCGTTAGTTCACCGGCGCCGGCGAGGAAGCCGATTTCACGTCGGTACTGAATCAGGCCGGCGACCATGCCGATACCGGCGAGACTGAAGCCCAGGTGCCAGTCCACTTTTTCAGCGAAGAAGCCACAGATAATCGGTCCGAGCAGTGCACCGGTGTTGATGCCCATGTAGTAAATGGAATACCCGGCGTCGCGACGCTGTGGCGTGTCGCCTTTGTACAAGTCGCCGACCAGCGCGCTGACGTTTGGTTTCAGCAGTCCGGTACCGAGCGCCACCAGGAACAGGCCTAAGTAGAACGACCAAAACTCCGAGTTGGGGATGAACAGCGGCGCGGCCAGCGTAAAGTGACCGGCAGCGATGAAGATCCCGCCGTAGTACACAGTCTCGCGCGGGCCCCAGATACGGTCGGCAACCCAGCCACCGGGCAAGGCCAGCGCATACACACCAAAGGTATACAGGCCGTAGACGGCGCCGCTGACTTCGGTGCTCATGCCGAGTCCGCCCATTGCGTAATCCGTCATGTACAACACGAGGAAAGCGCGCATGCCGTAATAGCTGAAGCGTTCCCACATTTCGGTGAAAAACAGCGTCATCAGCCCCCGCGGGTGGCCAAACAGCTGGCCCCCGCCTGCTTGCGCCGCGGGCGCAGTCGTATCGGTCATAGTGATCTCTC
This sequence comes from Pseudomonadota bacterium, assembly GCA_038747355.1. Lineage (GTDB taxonomy): Bacteria > Pseudomonadota > Gammaproteobacteria > Steroidobacterales > Woeseiaceae > UBA1847. The sequence goes on from JBCDJX010000041.1 coordinate 21,365, forward strand.
AAAGATGGCTGTGCGCACCCTGCGTGACACAGCTTGTAGTTGTTATCGGCCGGACCCCCATCCATGCCGTAAGGCTTTGGAAAATACCTTATTTCAGTCGCAACATTCTACTGGCGCTGTGTCGCTGACGGTCGTGGCGTCGCGGCACGGAATCGTCGATTCAGGCCTGCTCGCCGTCAGTCACCGGGTCTTCGTCCGGCTTGCGGCGCGGCGAAAAAAGGCGCGACATCAGGATGCCGAGTTCGTACAGCAGGTAAACCGGCACAGCGAGCAACGTCTGGCTGATCACGTCCGGTGGCGTCAGGAACATACCGATCACAAAGGCGCCGAGAAACACATACGGCCGAACGCTTTTCAGTTTCTCAACCGACACCAGGCCGGTCCACACCAGCAGGACCGCCGCGATCGGGACTTCGAAGGCGAAACCGAACACAAGCACCAACGAAGTGAGCAACTGAACGTACGGAACAACGTCCGGCAGCAGCTGGATCGTGCCGCTCTGTTCAGCGATCAGCGCGACAAAATTGAAGATCAGCGGTGCGACGACAAAATAGGCAAAGGCAGCACCGAGGTAGAACAGCACGATACTGGTTAGCAACAACGGAAACGCAAAGCGCTTTTCCTTTTTGTACAGGCCCGGCGCGATGAACGCCCACAACTGATAGAGGATCACCGGCATGGCGAGCAACAGGGCAAAGTAAAAGGCCAGCTTGAACGGGGTGAAGATCACGGCAAGACCGTTAATCGCGACCAACTCGCTGTCCGGAATCGCCGCCAACACCGGGATCGCGGCCAGGTCGAACAGGCGTTGGTAAAACGGCACGAGGGGGATAAAGAACACCAGGATCGCGACTGATGCCTTGATCAAACGGCCACGCAGCTCGACCAGGTGAGATAGCAGCGTGCCCTCCGCGAGCTCTTCGTTAGCTGTTTCCTTGTTGCTCACGGGGTTTCTCGGTGTCGACATCCAGGGTGTCGGAGGCGGCTTTGGCAATGCTTTCCACCTCGGGCTCGTGCATGGGCGAGTAAGCATCGTCGTCGTTGGGCGTGTCGACCAGCGACTTGGGGTCGAAGCCCAGGTTTTTCTCCACGTCGAGTTCTTCCTCGAGCTGGCGCTTCATAACCCGGGTCATGCGCTTGGCCTTGCCGATCAGCGTGCCCAGCTGGTTAGCGACGCGCGGCAGGCGTTCCGGGCCGAGCACGATCAGCCCGATCAGGAACAGGAGGAAGACCTCCCCGAAGCTCCAGCTGGCGCCCATCGATCAGGCCCGTCTTAGCGCTTCGGTTCTTCGCGGGTTTCTTCGACCGGTGTGTTGTCGAAGTTGGCGTCAGGCTTGTCGGTGATCTGTTCCGCCTTGTCGGCTTCATTCACCGCCGAGCGAAACCCCTTGACCGCGCTGCCCAGGTCAGAACCCAGCGTACGCAGCCGCTTGGTGCCGAAAATGGCGAGAACGATCGCAAGGACGATCAAAAGCTGTACCGGGCCGATGTTGGAAAACATCTTCTCTCTCCTGGGGCGTCCAAACCCCTGTTTCGTGTTATCCGGGCCGGGAATCATACCCCCGGAATGTCAATTTTACCCGGATGTTATCTGCGACAGTGTCGACTACTTCTCGTTCAGCCAGATGGCGGTTTTTCGCGATTTCGGTGCGGGTGGGAAATCAGGCCTCCAGCCAGAACGTGACCGGGCCGTCGTTCAGCAGGGAAACCTTCATATCGGCGCCGAAGCGCCCGGTTTCCACGCGGTCGACCTGGTTCCGGCACTCAGCAACCAGCAACTCGAAAAACGCTCGGCCCAGTTCCGGTGGGGCCGCTTTGGAAAAACTGGCCCGCGTACCTTTGCGTGTGTCCGCCGCGAGCGTGAATTGCGGTACCAGCAACAAGCCACCACCCACGTCGCTGACGCTGCGGTTCATTCGCCCGGATTCGTCTTCGAACACGCGATAACCCGCCAGTCGCTCCGCCAGGCGCTTCACATTGGCTTCCTGATCTTCGCGCTGCACGCAACACAGCACCAGGAGTCCGCGCCCGATCTGGCCGACAATTTCGCCATCGACCGTGACCGAGGCCTCGGATACACGCTGCAAAAGGCCGATCATGGTTGCAACCCGCAAAGTGGGAAAGGCCTGACTTTATCGGTGCACCGCCGACAAAGGAACCGTGGCTGAACCGGCCGTTTGTGGGAGCCTGTCGATACCGACCGGGAGGCAGGCATTGCGACGTACCGCAGCCTACTGTACTGACCAGGGAAGGCGGACGATGCCTCTCGGTTGGACTTTTCTCCCACCAAGGACCCGTTTCGGCACAATTATCTGGCCATTTTTCGACATAGTACTTCTATTTACCCACTTTATTAAAAAAATATAGAAAGTGGGAAAATATATATCCAAGCAACTCAAGAACCGATCCTCTGTGGGTCAGTTTGCTCCATACAAAGAGGCTTGGCCTTGCGCAGCCACGTCAATACACTGGGTTTTTTTCCGGGATGGAGCGTTCATGAAGCGTCGTTATTTTGTGGGAGGGCTTGCCGCTGCGGCTGGCCTGACGGCTTGTGCACAGGAGAGCAGCACTGACTGCGCTGAAGGAACGGGCTCCAGCGAGGTGTTTAACTGGTCGATGGTGACCTCCTGGCCACCGGGTTTCCCGGGTCTGGGTGCCGGCGCCGACAACTTTGCCCGTCGCGTCGGTGAGGCCTCCGGCGGGCGGTTGAATATCAAGGTGTACGCCGCGGGCGAGCTCGTTCCGGCCTTCGAGGTGTTCGACGCCGTTAGTCGGGGCACCGTGGAAATGGGCCACGATGCGTCCTACTACCATCGCGGCAAAGTCGATGCCGCACAGTTCTTCACGGCTATCCCGTTCGGAATGAACATGTTCGAGATGAACGCCTGGTTGTACTACGGGGGCGGCCTCGACCTGTGGCGCGAGCTTTACGAGCCCTACAACCTGGTGCCGTTTCCGACCGGCAACACAGGCGTACAAATGGGTGGTTGGTTCAATCGCGAAATCAACTCCGTGGATGATCTCAAAGGCCTGAAAATGCGCATTCCCGGCCTTGGCGGTGAGGTGCTGCGTCGGGCGGGTGGCACCCCGGTGAATTTGCCGGGCTCCGAGATTTTTACCTCGCTCAGCACTGGTGCTATCGACGCCACCGAGTGGGTCGGACCGTATAACGATCTCGCCTTCGGTCTCAACAAGGCGGCCAGGTATTACTACTACCCCGGCTGGCAGGAGCCGGCGCCAGCCCTCGAAACCATCATCAACGCCGAGGCCTGGGCATCGCTGCCGGATGATCTGAAGGCGATCGTCGAAGTCACCGCGCAGGCGATCACGACCGATATGGCGGCCGAGTACACCTACGGCAACACACGATCACTGCAACAGATCAAGCAGGATCCGTCGATTGAGCTGCGACGGTTCCCGGACGATGTGCTGGCGCGACTCAAGTCGCTCGCGACCGAGATTGTTGAGGAGCTGGCCAACGAAGACCCTGCTGTTCGCAAAATTTACGATTCGTTCCGCGAATTCCAGGTGGTCGCGGAGGAATACCAGCGCATCTCCGAGGATGCATATCTGGATACAAGGAAATAGACTGTTCCGGCGCCGGGGACCGTTTTGTCTTTCCTGAAGCGTTAATCGGCGCAATGCATCACAGCGGCTCGTCCTAAAGGCGGTTAGCCTGTGTGATGTGGGAGATGAAGACAGCGGACAGGAAAACCGCTGAGAAAGGATAGACCGTGAGTGATGACAGCGAGAGCCGTCGGTTAGCCACACTGGCTGCGTACGACATTATGGATACCGCCGCGGAACAGGTCTTCGACGACCTGACCCGGTTGGCAACCGCTATCTGCGGCACACCGATCAGTCTGGTCAGCCTGGTCGACGATCACCGCCAGTGGTTCAAATCCAGGACGGGACTGGACGCCGAGCAAACCCCGCGCGACCAGGCCTTCTGTGCACATGTTATCCAGGACGACGCACCGTTCATCATCGAAGATGCGATGGCGGACGCGCGCTTTGTTGATAACCCGCTGGTCACTGGTGATCCGAATATTCGCTTCTACGCCGGTGTGCCGCTGATCGTCGAAAACGGCTACGCACTCGGGACTCTGTGTGTTATCGACAGAAAGCCGCGCACCCTCACCGACGAGCAACTCAACGCGCTCCAGGTCCTGCGCGACGCGGTGGTTTCCAATCTCGAACTGCGCAAAGCGATGCACGAAGTGCAGTCAATGCGGCAACTGCTGCCGATGTGCGCCTGGTGTGGCAACGTCAAGGACGAACCGTCCGAAAGCGGTGAGGTGAAGTGGATGTCGCTGGATGAGTTCGTCGAAGAGAAGGCCACCGTTACTCACGGTATCTGTCCGAGCTGTACGCGCAGCATGGTGGAATCCGGTGTTGCTGGCGCCGGCAGCCGGGCGCGTCGGGACTAGTCACCCACCGCATTCAAAAACTCGACGATCCGGTCCATGGATGCATCGAACATCGGGTTGTAGGTCAGTCGCTGCATCGGTTTGAAGTCGTCCGGGATACCGGCCGTTAATTCTCCACGCCAGTTGTCGCTGGCCTGCTCGCAGGCCCGGACGTCCTTCCTGCGAATGATCGGTAACACTGCACCGCAGTCGCGAAATGCAGACTCACTGCCAAAGATCTCGTTGTCCTCGCGAAACGGTATCGCCACGTGGGCCATGTCACGGATACGCGCTTCGGCATCAAAGACAGACTCGACCCGGCTGCGATTATCCGGTGGCTGTCCACTGATGGCATACACCTCCAGACGACTGTCCGGATGGTGGAATCGCTCAACAAATTCACGCGCGACACCTTTGCCGTCCACGGTCAGGTCGTCGTAGCTGACAACCACGTAGCTTGGCGTCTTCAGGCCGGCCTCGGCCAGTTCGCGGTAGCGGCTGATGAGGATATTCACCTGTGCCACCGCGTTGGTTGTCATGGCCTGGTAGCGCACCGGCAGCGGCGCCTCGTCCGTGTTCAGCCACGTGCGAATCGCGCTCAGCCAACTGGCCTGCCGCGACAGAAACTCGTAAGTGGTTTTCAGCGCCGGCGCGAACAGCACACCGGCCACGATCTCGTCGTCCTCCAGCATTGTGATCGTGGATAACAAACCACCAAGCGAGAAGCCGCCGATATAGACGTCATCAACATCGGCCTTGAGGCTGCGAATGCCAAAACGCACCGCCTCAAGCCAGTCGTCGGCGGTGACATCGATCATCTCGCCGGGTCGTGTGCCGTGGCCGGGCAGCAGGATAGCGCGCACCAGGAAGCACTCAGCCTGCAAGCGATGACCGATGTCACGCATAGCAAACGCCGTGTCGAGGATGCCATGCACCAACAGGATTCCGCGTGTCGGTCCCTCGCAGTTCGCCGGTGGCCGTAATTCAAACGGCAGCACCATCGCAAGTTCGTCGTCGCGCCGGTCCGGATTCAGGAACACGCGCTGCTGCCGCACGTGCGAGCGTATCGCCACCTGGTAAGCGTGAAAATTGGCGCGGCTGAAATCGAACAGGAAGTCGCGTTCGGCAGGCTGAAACGGGTCGTCGTTATCGGCGGCCACCGCTGGCGACAGGCACAGCAGCAACAGCAGCAGTCGGCTAGCTGCCATACAGCACCGACGGTAACCAGGTCACCAGTGCGGGGAACATCGCCAGCAGGATCAACGCCAGTACCTGGATACCGACAAAGGGCATTACCCCTCGGTATATTGCGCCCGTACTGACCGATGCCGGCGCCACGCCCCGCAGGTAGAACAGTGCAAACCCGAACGGCGGTGTCAAAAACGACGTCTGCAGATTGATGGCGATCATGATTCCGAGCCAGACCGGGTCCAGCCCCATCGCCAGCAGGATAGGTGCCACGATCGGGACAACGACGAAGGTGATCTCGATGAAGTCGAGCACAAAGCCGAGCAGGAACATGACCAGCATTACCAGGATCACGGCACCTGCGACGCCACCCGGCAGCGACTCCAGAACCTCGTGAACCGCGTCGTCGCCGCCGTAACCGCGAAACACCAGCGAGAACAGCGACGCACCGATCAGGATCAGGAACACCATGCTGCTGATCGACAGCGTGCTGCGCATGATTTCCCGCAGCCGCTCGACGCTGAGCTGACGTCGCAAAAGCGCCAATAGCAGCGCGCCCATGCCGCCCACACCGGCCGCCTCCGTTGGCGTCGCAATGCCGGCGAGAATCGAGCCGAGCACAGCGAAAATCAGTGCCAGTGGCGGTACCAGCGCCGAGAACACGCGCGCCAGCGTCACCGAGGAACCGTCGTCCTCGTGCGGCGGCACCCAGGCGGGTTTCACGATGGCAGTGACCACGATGTACAGGATGTACAGCGCGACCAGTAATAAGCCGGGAATGAGTGCACCGGCAAACAGGTCTCCGACGGAGACCGTCTTCGGCGAGAAGATACCCATCGACAACTGCGCCTGCTGATACGCCGTGGTCATGACGTCGCCCAGCATGACGAGAATGATGGATGGCGGGATGATCTGCCCGAGCGTACCGGATGCGCAGATCGTGCCGGTCGCAATCTCCGGCGAGTAACCGCGTTTCAGCATCGTCGGCAGCGACAGCAGCCCCATCGTTACGACCGTCGCTCCCACGATGCCGGTACTCGCCGCCAGCAACATGCCGACCACGGTGACCGACACGCCGAGCCCGCCGCGCACGGACGCAAACAGGGCACCCAGGGTTTCCAGCAGGTCCTCGGCGATGCGCGCCCGCTCCAGCGTGACCCCCATGAACACGAACAGGGGCACCGCAACCAGCGTCTCGTTGGTCATGATGCCGAAGATGCGGTTCGGAAGGCCGCTCAGCAGCGCCTCGTTGAAGCTACCGGTGATGACACCGACGCCGGCGAACACAAGCGCGGTGCCGCCGAGGGTAAAGGCAACCGGGAAGCCGGCAAGCAGCAGGCCGATCACCGCAGCAAACAGCAAAAAGGCCATCCACTCCATCAGCGCGCCACCGCCAGTTGACGCAGCGAGCGCAGGACGATCGAAAGACCCTGCAGCGCGACCGTGAGCGGCATAAGGACCAGCACGGTCTTCAGCATCGGAATCCACGGATACGGCAGTCCGCCTGCCTCGCGCGAGGCTTCGCCGATTGACCAGGACACTGCCACGAAGTCCCATGCCGTCCAGGCAAGGAAAGCGCACATCGGCCACAGGAAGGCGAGTACGCCAAACAGGTCGACCACCGCACGACGCCGTTCACTCATGCTGCGGTAAAACACGTCGACACGAACGTGTTCGTCGTGCTGCAGCGTGTGGGCGGCACCCAGCATAAACACCGCGGCGTGCATCCA